>JAQXWO010000157.1 GCA_029225485.1 Lachnospiraceae bacterium | reverse complement strand
TGTCGTTTCCACGAAAAATACAGTGGGATTTTACGATATGAATTCAGAAATCACGGTGGAACCGGGGGAAGCGGAACTCTGATTCGGAAAAGGGAAGCAGGTGAAGGAGATGGACAGGGAGAAAATTGGAAGGGTGGTGCTGGATTACCGGTACTATCCTGGCGAAGATAAATACAGTGATGGTACAATAGAAGACGAGATGCTGGCCATCGCAGAGCAGTACCGGGAAGAAGAGTACTGCGATGTGATTGCAGAGAAAAAAAGCTGGCCGATTCTGTACCATTTTTCTCATATAAGGAAAAATATCGTAGAATGGCTTCCCATGACAGGGCAGGAGCATGTGCTGGAGATCGGAGCAGGACCGGGAGCGATCACGGGCGTGCTGGCAGAGAAGGCAAAGGATGTGACCTGTATCGATCTCTCACGCAGGAGGAGCCTGATCAATGCATACCGGAACCGGGAGCATGAGAATATCCGGATCCTGGTGGGTAATTTCCAGGATGTCGCTGGTGCTCTGGAGGAGAAATTTGACCTGATCACACTGATCGGTGTGTTTGAATATGCCCAGTTTTCCATTCAGTCGGATCAGCCTTTTGTAGATTATCTGCTGGAGATCAAACGGCTGCTGGCGCCCGGAGGCAGACTGGTGATCGCCATTGAGAACCGTCTGGGACTGAAATACTGGGCAGGTGCTACGGAAGACCATACGGGTGTCTATTTTGAGGGACTGGAAGGATATCCCACCACAGATTATGTGAGGACCTTTTCCAGGCCGGAGCTGGAGAAGCTCTTCGGGCAGGCCGGATTTGATACCTGGCAGTTTTATTATCCGTACCCGGACTACAAGCTGCCGGAGATCATATATTCAGACCGCCGCCTGCCGGAAGCGGGGGAACTGAACCGGAATGTCCGGAATTTTGACAGGGAACGGGTGCAGGTCTTCAGCGAAGAGAGGGTGTATAACTCACTGATTGAAAGCGGTCTGTATCCGCTGTATTCCAATTCCTATCTGGCTGTGATCGAAGCGCCGGAAGAAGCGGAGGCCGGGAACAAAATGGATTCGGCAGATTCAGAGGATTCGGAAATTCAAACAGGGCGGAAATCAGCAGGTCAGGAAAGCAGACAATATGGGGATGCACCAAATGAATTTCTGTGCTACGCAAAATATTCCAACGAACGGGCACCGCGGTTCAGGATCCGTACGGACATTCTGGAAGACAGGCAGGGTCACCGCATGGTCAGAAAGCGTGCCGCCGACTTGCAGGCCGGAGCACATGTCGCTTCCATTTATGATAAATATCAGCGGCTGCGCGAGGATTTTGCAGGTACGGCATTGTCCGTGAACCGGTGTGAACTGAGGGAGGATGATGCGTATCTGGAATGGCTGTCAGGAGATACCCTGGAAGCAGAGCTGGATGAATTGCTGGATGCCGGACAGACAGATGTGTTTATCGGAAAGATAAGAGAGTATTTTCAGATATTTTCAAAAGGTGAGGAAGGATTCCGGGAGACACCGGAGTTTGCGGAAGTGTTCGGCAGACAGGAGCTGCTGTCAGGAATGAATACCGGGGCAGGACAGCGGCAGGCAGCAGACCCGGGCACCGGCTGGAAGTGCCGGCCTGTGTCAGACATTGATATGGTATTTGCCAATGTGATCCACACGGAACAGGGCTATACGCTGATCGATTATGAGTGGACCTTTGATTTTCCGGTACCGGTGAAGTATCTGCAATACCGGTGCCTCCATTACTATGCCTTGGGCAATCCGAAAAGAGCGAAGCTGCTGGAAGGCAAGCACCTCAATTTGTATGACACGTTCGGAATCACGGAGCCGGAGCAGAAGTGCTTTGAAGATATGGAAATCCATTTTCAGCAATACATTCTGGGAGACTACACGCCGGCATGGAAATTATATGACGAAATATCCGAGGGTGTGATCCGGCTGGCCCCGCTGATCGAAGAAGAAAGCAGGCGCAGGCGTATGCAGACCGTGGAAGTATACTTTGACGACGGCAGCGGTTTCCGTGCCGAAAACAGCAGGCAGTACCGTGCAGCGTCCGGCGGAAGTGCCCAGTTTTCCATCGAAATACCCTTCGGTACGAAAGCATTGAGGATCGATCCCTGCAGCGAGCGCTGCGTGGTGCGGGTGATCCGGCTGGAGCAGGCGGGAAAGGCGCTGACCTGTCAGACCAATGGTATGAGGCTGGAAAACGGTGATTACGTATTTGATACGGTGGATCCTCAGATCATTATTCCACAGCTTCCCTCCGGCACGGCAGAAGTAAAGACGATCTTTTTTACAGAACCTCTGAAAGGAATCGTGCGGGACGCGGTGCTGGCCCAGGAAGGCAGGATCCACCGCATGGAGCATACCAGGGTGTGGAGGCTGTACCGCAAGGTGAAGAGGCTGCTGGGAAAGAACTGAATCATAATCCGGTTACTGTTCAGAGTCACGCTGTCTGCCTCAGGTATATCCGCTTGTGATGCCTCCGTCCCGGACAGTCATGAAATATGTCTGCCGGTGCAGGACATAACATGTCCTTCCCGGTCAGACATATTTCATGGCAGTCCGTTTCGAGGTCAGACAAGTCGGATATACCTGAGACAGACAGCTGTTTTTCAAATAGCTGTGAACAGTAATATAATCCATATAAAAAAGGAGCGAAAATAAAAAATCGCTCCTTTTTTCTGTACTTATATTACCACAAAATCGCCAAAAATTCAAGTCTGGTATTGAAAATGGGGGAGTGCTATGATTTGTCCACATTGCAGTACAAGTGACGCCCCGTGCAGCTTCAGGATACCTCATGCAAACGCGGGTAACGCTCCGGCAAGCTAACTGCTGAATGTTTTGCTTTGAGG
>JAQXWO010000156.1 GCA_029225485.1 Lachnospiraceae bacterium | reverse complement strand
AGGAAGGAAAGACTGCTATGGAGAGCTTTATCCCGCCCTTTGACGGGACAGGAGTGGAAAAGGTGCAGGAAATATAAAAGGTAAAACATGGGGACAGAATCGAAAGAAGAAAAAGAGGATTTTGAAGAGGTAGATCATGGGAAATAAAGCAGATTCGCGATTGTATGACAGCAGGATGAGAGAAGATGTGCGGAAAATGAAAGAGAAAAAATCAGCTGGAAAACCGGAGTCCCGGAAAAATCAGCGGAAAAACGAGCAGCCGGAAAACAGGATAGAAAATAGAAATGCCGGAAAAGGAAATCCTGTCGGCAAGTATGCGGGAAAAGAAAAAAGCAGAAGCACAGGAACGGCAAATAATCCGGAAAACGAGAAAACCAGGAAACCGGAGTATTTCTGCCCTGCAGACAAGAAATGCGGCGGCTGCCATTATCTGCATCTGCCCTATGAAAAGCAGCTCCGTCTGAAGCAGAAACAGGTGGAAGAGCTTTTGAAACCTTTCTGCAAAGTGTATCCTGTCACCGGGATGGAGGATCCTTTTCATTACAGGAACAAGGTGCACGCTGCATTTGACCGGACGAGAGAGGGCAGGATCATCTCCGGTATTTATCAGGAAGGGACCCACAAGGTGGTACCGGTGAAATCCTGCCTGATTGAAAATGAAAAGGCAGATGCGATCATTGCGGATATCCGGGGGCTGCTTCGTTCCTTCAAGATCAAGACCTACGATGAGGATACCGGATACGGGCTGCTGCGCCATGTGATGGTTCGCACCGGCCATGTTACCGGACAGGTAATGGTGGTGCTGGTGCTTGGTTCCCCGATCCTGCCGTCCAGAAATAATTTTGTAAAAGCGCTTCGGGAGCTTCATCCGGAGATCACCACGATCATCCTGAATGTGAACGATAAAAAGACCAGCATGGTGCTGGGAGAGAAAGAGACTGTTATTTACGGAAAGGGATACATCGAAGATGAGCTGTGCGGCTGCCGTTTCCGCATTTCTTCGAAATCCTTCTATCAGGTCAATTCCGTTCAGACGGAGAAGCTGTACCGCAAGGCTATTGAACTGGCTCATCTCACAGGAAAAGAGCGGGTGATCGATGCCTACTGCGGGATCGGTACCATCGGAATCATTGCTTCCGCGCAGGCAGGAGAGGTCATCAGCGTGGAATTGAACAAAGACGCTGTCCGGGATGCCAGAAAGAATGCGGCCCAGAATCAGATAAAAAATATTTCATTTTATCAGAATGATGCCGGTGTATTCATGACCGGAATGGCAGAGCAGGGAGAACGAGCGGATGTGGTGCTGATGGATCCGCCAAGGTCCGGCAGTGACGAAGCATTTATGTCTTCTGTTGTCGCTCTGGGGCCGAAGCGGGTGGTCTATATATCCTGCAATCCGGAGACACTGGCCAGAGATCTGAAGTATTTTACCTCCCATGGATACCGGGCAGAGGGGGCATGGCCCTTTGATATGTTTCCGATGACGGAGGAGATCGAGACGGTTTGCATGTTATCCAGATCGCAGAAATAAGACAATATCATCGAGGGAGGAACCACAAATGCCTGAACTTTCAAAACGAACAGAATCTTTTACAGACTCGGTCATCCGGCGGATGACCCGGGTGTCTTTGAAATATGGAGCAGTTAACTTGTCTCAGGGCTTTCCTGATTTTAAGCCGCCCAGGGAGATACTGGACCGGCTGGCTGAGGTCACGAAGGAGGATTTTCACCAGTATTCCATCACCTGGGGAGCTCAGAATTTCCGGGAGGCGCTGGCCGGGAAGCAGTCCCGTCTCATGGGACGGACGATCGATCCGAACGGGGAGATCGTTGTGACCTGCGGCAGTACCGAGGCTATGATGACAGCCATGATGATGGTGACAAATCCCGGTGATAAGGTGGTGGTTTTTTCACCGTTTTATGAGAATTATGGCGCAGATGCCATACTGACCGGGGCAGACCCCATCTATGTGCCACTGTATCCGCCGGAATTCAATTTTCGTCCCGAGGAACTGGAAGCGGCCTTTATGCAGCATCCGAAGGCGCTGATCCTCTGCAACCCTTCCAACCCCTGCGGCAAGGTGTTTACGATGGAGGAGCTGAAGTTCATCGCGTATCTGGCGGAGAAATATGATACCTTTGTGATTACAGATGAAGTGTATGAGCACATTGTGTATGAGCCGAATCGTCACATTTACTTTGCGTCACTGCCGGGGATGTGGGAGAGGACGATTTCCTGCAGTTCTCTGTCCAAGACGTATTCCATCACAGGATGGCGCCTGGGGTATGTGATCGCACCGCCTCATATTATTGATACGGCGAAGAAGGTCCATGATTTCCTGACGGTGGGTGCTGCCGCTCCTCTTCAGGAGGCAGCCGTGACGGGGCTGAAGTTCGGTGAGGAGTATTACCGGGAACTGCAGCAGAAATATACGGGAAAGAGAGATTTGTTCCTGAAGGGCCTGGATGATATCGGTATTGAGCATACGGTTCCCCAGGGTGCCTATTATGTACTGCTGGATGTTTCCAGATTTGGATTTGACAGTGATCTGGAATTCTGTGAGGTGCTGGCCAGAGAGGTAGGCGTGGGAGCAGTGCCGGGCTCCAGCTTTTTCCGGGAACCGGTCAATCATCTGATCCGCATGCATTTTGCGAAGAAGGACGAGACATTGATCGAAGCGCTCAACAGGCTGGAGGGTATCCGGCACAAGATTCCGGTGAGAAAATAAGAAGCCTGTGGTTCGGCCGAAGCGCAGCGAAAATGGCAGGAGGTGCGGAGTATGATTATTACGGTGACAATGAATCCGGCGATCGACAAGACGGTGGATATCGGGGATTTTGAGCACGGGGGCCTGAACAGGATACAGAGAGTGGTGCTGGATGCCGGAGGAAAGGGGATCAATGTCTCCAGAACGGTGAAAGAACTGGGAGGGACGACCATCGCGACGGGATTTTTGGCAGGAAACAGCGGTGCTGTGATCGAGACGATGCTGGAAAGCTACGGGATCCGGGCGGATTTTGTCCATGTCTGCGGAGAGACAAGGACCAATATGAAAGTGGTGGAGCAGAACGGGACAGTGACAGAGCTGAATGAGCCGGGACCTTCTGTCACCCTGGAGCAGACAGAAGAGCTGATTGCGAAGCTGGAAGCTTATGCGGATGCGGATACGCTGTTTGTGCTGGCGGGCAGTGTCCCTCGGGGAATCGATAAGGATATTTACCGGGTCATTACGGAAAAAGTCCATGCAAAAGGTGCTTCTGTACTGGTGGATGCGGATGGGGAGCTGCTGGTCAGAGCCCTTGAGGCAGTGCCGGAAATGGTCAAGCCGAACTGGGCAGAGCTGGAGGAGTATTTTCATTTCGCACACACGGCGGACCGGGCGGAATTGATACAGCTGGGATGCCGTCTGCTGGATCAGGGAATCGGGCTTGCAGCTGTCTCTATGGGGCCTGAGGGAGCTCTTTTTCTGGGAAAAGAACGGAAATACAGTGCCCCCGGGCTAACGGTAAAGACTCATTCCACGGTGGGAGCGGGAGATGCCATGGCGGCAGCGCTGGCATACGGCTGGGATCAGCGCTGGCCGCTGGAAAAATCTGCGTCGCTGGGCATGGCGGTCTCTGCCGGTGCGGTGACGACGCTGGGAACAAAACCGCCAGCCAGAGAGATCGTGGAGGAATTGCTGAAGCAGGTGCAGCTGGAGGAAATCTCAGATGTATGAATCGAAAAATACCGGGCAAAATAGCAATTAAGAAAAAGCGTCCGAAAAGCAGCGGAGCTGGAGAGCAGGTAATGATTATGAAGAAATTATTCGCACCGAAAACATCATCAAAAGGAATTGTGACCGGAAAAGTATTTGTCAGAAAGGAAGCAGATTTGAAACCTTCACAGGAGAAGATTACGGAGGAACAGACGGGAGCGGAGATGGACCGTTTTTTTTCCGCAAAGAAAAAAGTGAAGGAAGATCTGGCGGTTCTGGCTGAGGATAACGATATTTTCGGTGCGCATCTGCTGATCGCAGATGATTCTGCGCTGGAGAGCGGGGTGCTTTCACGGATCCGGGAAAAGCATAGAAATGCAGAGTTTGCCCTGGCAGAGACCACGGAGGAGCTTGCCGGTATCTTTGAAATGATGGACGATGCCTATATGAAAGAACGGGGGGCAGATGTCAGGGATGTGGGAAAACGGCTGATGGCAGAACTGAAAGGAATCCGGCCGGATGATTTTTCGGAGATACGGGAGCCGGTCATTCTGGTGGCCAGAGATTTGTTTCCTTCTGATACGGCAAAGCTGGATCTGAATAAGATCAAAGCGTTTATCACCCAGGAGGGAGGCATTACCAGTCATGTGTCAATTATGGCGAAAGGGCTGGGACTTCCGGCGCTGGTGGGTGTGAGCGGGATTCTGGATGAGGTAAACACAGGAGATATGCTCTGTATGGACGCTCTTACCGGAGAGATCATTGTGGATCCGGACGACCGGACGATTGCAGAATATGAGAAGAAACAGAAAGAATATGAGACTTACCGGAGTACAGTCCGGGCATCCGGCAGCCTTCCTGCAGAGACTGTGGATGGCAGGCGGGTGACTGTCTGCGCCAATACAGGGAGTGTGGAAGAAGTGCGTGCCGCGGCAGAAAATCATGCAGACGGGATCGGCCTTTTCCGCAGTGAATTCCTGTATATGGACGGCAGCTGTTTTCCGTCGGAGGAGGAGCAGTTTGAGGCCTACAGCCGGGCAGCGAAGCTCTGTCCCCGGGAACTGACCGTCCGGACGCTGGATATCGGAGGGGATAAGGAACTGCCTTATTTTGATTTTGGAGAGGAAGAAAACCCGTTTCTGGGATGGCGGGCGATTCGCATTTCTCTCGATATGAAAGAAATGTTCTGTGAGCAGCTCAGGGCGATCCTGCGGGCAAGCGTCTGCGGAAAGATCCGCATCATGTTTCCGCTGATCGTCTCCGTGGAAGAACTGAGGGAGGCCCGGGAGCTTTTGAAGCAGTGTAAACGAGAACTGGAAAGAGAGCAGATCTCCTTTGACCGGGAGATACAGACCGGTGTCATGATGGAGACCCCGGCAGCCGTGATGATGGCAGAGGAGCTGGCGAAAGAGGCTGATTTTTTCAGTATCGGCACCAACGATCTGACCCAGTATCTGCTGGCGGCAGACCGGGGAAACAAAAAAATTTCTTCTATCTATAATTCCTTTCATCCGGCAGTACTGCGGGCGATCGCGCATATCATCCATGCAGGCCACGCAGCCGGCATACCCGTAGGCATGTGCGGCGAATTCGCAGGAGATCCCAGGGCAGCAGAACTGCTGCTGGGAATGGGTCTGGATGAATTCAGCGTGTCTTCCGGCAGTATGGCGGACGTCCGCTATGCGATCCGCAGCCTTAGCTACGAAGCGGCACAGAAGAAAGCCGAGGCTGTTCGAAAGTGCAGAACTGTGGAAGAAGTGATGGAAGTACTGAACTCCGTCCCGGATATGTCTGAGACACACAGCTGCTCTTCGAATGCCGTTCATTTGGCTGATTGAAAAACAGCCCCGATGCTAACGGGGCGTCACAAGAAAGAAAAAAGGTTGACAAATCTCCTATCTGTTTATATACTGGGGAAAAGCGTGGAAGGGAACAAGTAAAGACCAGCGGAGCCTACAGAAAGTGACCGGCAGATGAGAGGTGCATGCAGAGGCTGATTTTGAATACATCCCGGAGCTCCGCACAGAACGGACATTCTGAAGTCCAAGTAGGCTGCGGCGGTGAGATGTCCGTTATCGTGCATCGGAGTATGCAGGTACTCAGTGAGGCAGACGGTGCAAACCGGCTGTGAAGTAAGGTGGTAACACGGGATATTGCTCTCGTCCTTATAAAAAGATAAGGCGGGGGCATTTTTGTGTTAAAGTTTTAGCCATACAGAAAATGAAAAAACAGACCGTGCAGATTCATCTGCTAAGGTCTGAGTTTTCATTTTATGTATGGAGTCATACGAAGATATCATATACGAGAGGAGAACAATCATGCAGATTTATGACGAACTGGTTGCAAGAGGTTTGATTGCGCAGGTGACGGATGAAAAGGAGATCCGTGATCTGGTGAATAATGGAAAGGCTGTATTTTATATCGGATTTGACCCGACGGCAGACAGCCTTCATGTAGGACATTTTATGGCGCTCTGTCTGATGAAGCGTCTGCAGATGGCCGGAAATAAGCCGATCGCGCTGATCGGAGGCGGTACAGCCATGATCGGTGACCCGTCAGGCCGTACGGATATGCGTCAGATGATGACGAAAGAGACGATCCAGCACAACTGTGACTGTTTCAAGAAGCAGATGAGCCGTTTTATTGATTTCTCAGAGGGCAAGGCACTGATGGTAAACAATGCGGAGTGGCTGCTGGGCCTGAATTATGTAGAGCTGCTGCGCGAGGTGGGACCTCATTTCTCTGTCAACCGTATGCTGACAGCAGAGTGCTACAAGCAGAGAATGGAACGCGGACTGAGCTTCCTTGAGTTCAACTACATGATCATGCAGAGCTACGATTTCTATGAGCTGTTCCAGAAATACGGCTGCAATATGCAGTTCGGCGGTGATGACCAGTGGAGCAACATGTTGGGCGGTACGGAGCTGATCCGCCGCAAGCTTGGCAAGGATGCCTACGCCATGACGATCAATCTTCTGCTGAATTCAGAGGGAAAGAAGATGGGAAAGACACAGAGCGGCGCCGTATGGCTGGATCCGAACAAGACTTCCCCCTTCGATTTCTATCAGTACTGGAGAAATGTGGATGATGCAGATGTGCTGAAATGTCTGAAGATGCTGACATTCCTGCCTCTGGAGCAAATCCGGGAGATGGAGCACTGGGAGGGCAGTCAGCTGAACCAGGCGAAAGAGATCCTTGCTTACGAGCTGACCGGTCTTGTGCACGGAGAAGAAGAGGCAAAGAAGGCACAGGAGGGGGCGCGGGCACTGTTTTCCAGCGGAAACGCAGCCAATATGCCTGCAGCGGAAGTATCCGAAGAAGATTTTACTGAGGAAGGCATTGACATTATCACACTTCTGATCAAGTCCGGTCTTGTGCCGAGCCGTTCTGAGGGACGCCGTGCGGTAGAGCAGGGTGGTGTCAGCGTAGACGGAGAGAAGGTTACGGACATCAGGACCATGCTGACAAAAGATCAGCTTTCCGGAGATGGAATCGTTCTGAAGAGAGGAAAGAAGAACTTCCGAAAAGTCACGGTAAAATAGCTTTCCGGCAGGTGCCGCAATCGGGAAAATAACCGGCTGCGGCATAAGGAGTCAATCAAACCGGAAAGGACAGGAAACTTGAGGGGAAAGAAGAGGAATAGCGCTGCATATTATAATATGAGAATGGTATGCAGGTGATGGAGTGAAAAATCCTTTTCTTAAGGTTCTGCTGTTCTGGTGTGCCAGCGGGCTGATGATTGCGCTTATTTATACAGGACTGATTTTTCTGGGAGCATGTGTGACAGAAAAAAGACAGGGATCGGCAGATGCATCGGTGAAGCAAAACAAAGCAGCAGAGAGCCCGCAGGAAATGTTGTCTGTGGATACCGGCAGAAATGGCGTCCTGGGAGATGCAGGCAGTGATTCGGGGAAGAGCTCTGCTGCGGAGACGGAAACAGGCGAGGTAGCGCTGACCTTTGATGACGGTCCCCATCCGGTCTGTACGGCAAAGCTGCTGGACGGCCTGAAGGAGCGTGGGGTACATGCGACTTTCTTTGTGGTAGGAGAGAATATTCCGGGCAATGAAGACCTGATCGAGAGGATGGAGGCAGAGGGGCACCTAATCGGAAATCACACGTACGATCACGTAAAAATCAGTGATCTGAGTGCTCAGGATGCCTGCCGGCAGGTGGAAAAGACCAGCGAGCTGGTACGGGGGATCACCGGCCATCACACAGAGTTTGTGAGGCCCCCTTTTGGCGCCTGGAAAAAGAATATGGAATGCAGTTTTACCATGATTCCGGTACTCTGGGATGTGGATCCTCTGGACTGGACCACATCGGATGCGTCTCTGGTAGTGGACCGGGTGGTCAGTGAAGTGGAGGATCAGGATATTATTCTGATGCATGACTGATATGAAGCCTCTGTGCAGGCGGCACTGGAGATCGTGGATATCCTCCGGGAACGTGGATTTCAGTTTGTGACGGCGGACCGGCTGGTGCTGGACTGAGAAAAGAAAGACAGGGATAAGATGGATTTATTTGAGTATGCAAGACAAAATACATTAAAAAATGAAGCGCCGCTGGCCTCACGCCTTCGTCCCAGAACCCTGGATGAGGTGGTGGGGCAGCAGCATATTATTGGAAAAGACAAGCTGCTGTACCGGGCGATCCAGGCAGACAAGCTCAGTTCGCTGATTTTTTACGGACCTCCCGGCACCGGAAAGACCACGCTGGCAAAGGTGATCGCCAATACGACCAGCGCTGAGTTCCGCCAGATCAATGCCACGGTGGCGGGCAAGAAGGATATGGAAGAGGTCGTGCAGGCAGCGAAAGAGAACCGGGGCATGTACGGGAAAAAGACGATCCTGTTCGTGGATGAGATCCATCGTTTTAATAAGGGACAGCAGGATTATCTTCTGCCTTTTGTGGAGGACGGTACGCTGATCCTGATCGGGGCTACCACGGAGAATCCTTATTTTGAGGTGAACGGTGCGCTGCTTTCCAGATCTGTGATCTTTGAACTGAAACCGCTGGAGCGTGAGGATATTCTTACTCTGATCCAGCGTGCCGTTTATGACAAAGAACGGGGCATGGGAGCCTACAATGCTGTGATCGAGGAAAATGCGGCAGATTTTCTGGCAGATCTGGCAGGAGGAGACGCAAGGGCAGCGCTGAATGCGGTGGAACTGGCGGTGCTGACGACGGTTCCGGGACCGGATGGTGTGATACATATTACGCTGGATGTGGCTTCCGAGTGTATTCAGAAGCGTGTGATCCGTTACGACAAGACCGGGGACAATCATTACGATACGATTTCCGCTTTTATCAAAAGTATGCGGGGCTCCGATCCGGACGCTGCAGTTTATTATCTGGCAAGGATGCTGTATGCAGGAGAGAGCGTGACTTTCATCGCCAGAAGGATCATGATCTGTGCTTCTGAGGATGTGGGAAATGCAGACCCTCAGGCGCTCCAGGTGGCGGTGGCAGCTTCTCAGGCGGTGGAACGCGTGGGAATGCCGGAGGCACAGCTTATTCTGGCACAGGCAGCCCTGTACGTGGCGACAGCCCCGAAGAGCAACTCGGCCACCAACGCTATTTTCGATGCCATGGAGGCCGTGAAGGCGAAGCGGGCATCTGTTCCGGTGCATCTTCAGGATTCTCATTACAAAGGCGCCGGGAAGCTTGGACATGGCGTAGGATACGAATATGCCCACGATTATCCGAAGCATTTTTCTCATCAGCAGTATCTGCCGGATGAATGGAAGGATACGAAATTCTATGAGCCCTCAGACAATGGATACGAGAAAGAGATCCGAAAGTATCTGGACTGGGTGAGAGAAGAGTAACGTGAAAACAGAAAAGAGGTGTGTAAATGGAAAAAAAATGGCTGAAAATAGCATTGCTGGCAGTGACCGGATGTCTGTGTGTCAAATATTCAGGTACGGCAATTGACGCGCTGATACTGGTGACAGCAACTCTGAAGCCTCTGCTTCTGGGCTGTGCTCTGGCTTATGTGCTGAATATTTTTATGAAACGACTGGAAAAAATCTATTTTCCGAAAAAAACGGATCCATGGGTAGTGAAGACCCGCCGGCCGGTCTGCGTCTTTTCCAGTATTCTGCTGGTTCTGATTTTTATTCTGGTGTTCTTCGGACTGGTGATCCCGGCACTGAGTGACAGTTTACAGGTACTTACGAGAGATATTCCGAAATCCTTTAACCGTTTCCAGAAATGGGCCGTCAAGCTGCTGACAGATATGCCGGAGCTGCAGGAGCAGGTAAAATCTCTGAAGATCGACTGGAATTCTCTTTACAGCAAGACAGGAAGTTTTCTGTCAAAAGGCATCGGAGGAATCTTCAGTTCCGCATTTTCGATCGTCAATCAGGTGGTATCAGGCGCATACACCGTGCTGATGGCAGTAATTTTTGCGATTTATCTGCTGTTCCAGAAGGAAACTCTGAAGCGGCAGCTGAATAAGGTGCTGAAAGCGTATTTCCGTGAGGAGAGCCATGAAAAACTGTTGAGCTTTCTGAAGCTGGCCCACACGACATTTACGAATTTTATTACAGGACAGCTGACAGAGGCAGTGATCATAGGCTCTCTGTGTGCGCTGGGCCTGGTGATTCTCCGGGTACCTTATGCCGCCATGGCGGGAGTGACCGTGGGAGTAACAGCTCTGATTCCTGTCATGGGCGCTTACCTGGGGGCGTTTATCGGTGCCTTCCTGATCCTGACAGTCAGCCCCGGCAAGGCGGTGGTGTTTGTGATCTATCTGGTGATTCTGCAGCAGGTAGAGGGCAATCTGATTTATCCGAAGGTAGTCGGCGGCTCTATAGGACTTCCCGGCATGTGGGTGCTGGCGGCTGTCACGGTGGGCGGCAGTCTTTTTGGAATCGTGGGAATGCTGTTGGGCGTACCGCTGGCGGCCACGCTGTATAAATGGTTTGGAATGTCTGTCAATCAAAGACTGGTGCGAAAAGAGCAGGGAGAGGAAACTCTTCTTGAAAAGTTTCTGGAAAAAGAGAATAATGATTGACAGAAAGGATAAAAAATATGGGACTGATTGAATTATTTGTTCTGGCGGTGGGATTGTCTATGGATGCGTTTGCGGTGTCTGTCTGTAAGGGCCTGGCGATGGCCAGGTGTGATGTGAAAAAGGCAATGACCTGCGGTATCTGGTTTGGAGGATTTCAGGCACTGATGCCTGCCATCGGCTATGTACTGGGGCGGCAGTTTGTAGATTATATCACAGCGATCGATCACTGGATCGCATTTGTGCTGCTGGCATTTATCGGAGGAAATATGATACGGGAAGCCGTTTCCGGGGAAGAAGAAGAGACGGATGATTCCCTGGACATCAAAACCATGTTCCTGCTGGCTGTTGCCACCAGCATTGACGCGCTGGCGGTGGGCATTACGTTTGCATTTCTGCCGGGTACTAATATTGTAGCGGCAGTGTCCTTCATCGGAATCGTCACTTTTGTACTGTCCTCCCTGGGTGTGAAGATCGGCAATGTGTTCGGGATGCGCTACAAGAAAAAAGCAGAGATTGCCGGCGGGGCAATTCTGCTGATTCTCGGTGTGAAAATATTGCTGGAACATCTGGGTGTATTCTGAAAAAGGAGCACTGTTTCTGGAATACCGGAATAGAGATAGTGCACATCTGTCAGGCAGGATCACTGGATTATCGTGTCAGCTCGCAGAATACTCCGCTGCAGGCTTTGGCAAGATCCTCCGGGGTCAGTTCGATCTGGGCGCCGATCTTGCCGCCGCTGACGATGATGTGCTCCTGCGTCCGGGCGGAAGCGTCGATAAATACCGGGTACTGCTTTTTCATACCGATAGCGGTGCAGCCGCCCCGGATATATCCGGTGATCTGGTTGATCTCTTTGACATGAATCATAGCAAGTGATTTCTGGGCAGCCTCATGGGCTGCCTTTTTCAGGTCAAGTTCCCCGTCGATCGGCAGGACAAAGACGAAATAATTCTTGTCGGGACTGACTGTCACCAGTGTTTTAAACATCATTTCATGTGGAAATCCCAGCAGATCCGCTGTCTGCTTTCCGTCCACAAATTCATCGCATTCATAAGTATGTGTCTGATATGTGATCTTCATGCGGTCCAGAATACGCATGGCGTTTGTCTTTACTTCTTTCTGTTTTCCCATGGGAAATACCTCCAAAATCCTGAATTCAGTGTTTATTCTACACGAAACGTGAGAAATGTCAACGGAGAGTTGGTGGGGGCACTGATGCGACGCTGTCTGTCATACCCGTATCCACGTGTGCTGCCTCCGTTCCGGACAGTCATGGAAGGAGTCTGCCGGGGCAGGACGAGGGGCGTCCTTTCCGGTCAGATGCCTGGCCATGACTGTCCGTTACGAGGTCAGACACGTTGGATACGGGTATGGCAGACGGCTGGGAATCGAAGGCGGTGGCTGGATATTAAGGAGCTTCTTTTTATTATGGCACGAGTAGAGACTGGAATCATATATTGTTAAGGAAGATATCTATTTGGTGATTGTTATGGGGAATGTTTATCCGGGAAGCCGTGTGATGCGGGAACAGGGATGGAATCCATATAGAGAGGAAGAGGAAATGATACAGAGTGCCCAGGCCGGGCCGGATGGGATCGATAACAGTGATAAAGTGAGTGGGAATGTATGGAGTGACAAAGAAATATCACAGGGGGAAGAGAGAAGGCAATCTTTTTTCCGGGAGTACGGACGAAAAAAAGAGGAAAATGTCTGGCGTGAGAATTGCCGAAGGTATGAAAACGGGACTCCCGGGAGTATGGAGATGCCGGATCTGAGCCGGCAGGAAAAAAACAGTCTGGAACAGAGCTGCTGGCGATCTGCGGGCTGGGGGGCGGATCATTCCCGCCAGGGGCAGCCTTACATGAGATATGATCCTGTGAGTATCCTGGCGGAGGAGCAGGAGATGGAGAAGGAGCTTCGCAGACTGCAGTCCATGTATCCCCAGGCTGCCAGAGAGCTTCTTCCCATGGTGGAGGATGCCTGCGACCAGATGGAATATGAGGGCAGTATGATGTTTGATGAGATGCCGGATCAGAATGCAGTCCGAAGAATCAGTGACGGTATTTATGAGAAGGCCAGAGAATTGTATCCGGATGAGAGCGGACAGAAGGAGCAGAGGGATGAAGTGCTGTCCATGCAGTATCGGCCCCGAAGAAGACGGCCGCCGGAGGGAGATTTCCTGCGGGATCTGGTGCAGGTGATGCTGCTTCAGGAGATGCATCGGAGAAGGTGCAGACATCACAGATGCAGACGGATGTAATTGTACTTGTCTTGAAGAGTGAGGAATAGTATACTAAAATACAGTGAAAAGTGAGAAAGGACGTAAGAAATGGAAGAACTGAAAAAGCTTTTGGATATACTTTTGACAGATAAACTGATCCAGATGGTTCTAAGCGGGCGAAAGAGTGAGAGCTCCTGGATGAAGATAAAGATCCGGCCCATCCTGCAGAAAGGCAGCATTGTCTTTCAGGCATCTGCCTGGGATGGGAAAAAGGAATTCCACATGAATTATGGAAAACAGGAAATGTGTTCCAATGTGATATCATGGATGAGCCGTGATTTCAGACAATTACAGGCGGATACCACAGAAATGTCATCCTCCGTCCTGATCAGTAAGAAGGGAAAAGTCACTATCAAGACCAGAAAATGCGGCGGACAGAGATCTGCGCCGGTATTGTCCCACAACCGCACGAAGCGTTATATTCTCGAAGAGGGCCGGCCGGTTCCCTTTCTGGTGCGTCTGGGAGTGATGACTCCGGAAGGGAAGGTCATTGCCTCCAGATATGATAAATTCCGCCAGATCAATCGTTTTCTGGAATTTATCGAGGATATCTGTCCGGTGCTTCCCAGGGACAGAGAGCTGACGATGATCGACTTTGGCTGCGGAAAATCTTATCTGACTTTTGCCATGTATTACTATCTGCATGAATTGAAAGGGTATGAGGTATCCGTCACAGGGCTGGATCTGAAGGAGGATGTGATCGCTCACTGTAATGCTCTGGCAGAGGAGTTCGGATATGAGAAACTTCATTTTCTGGTGGGAGATATTGCACAGTATGAGGGAGTGCAGCAGGTCGACCTGGTGGTGACGCTGCACGCATGTGATACGGCCACGGATTATGCGCTGGCCAAGGCTGTGGGATGGAAGGCAAAGGCGATCCTTTCCGTGCCCTGCTGTCAGCATGAGCTGAACGGACAGATGAAAAACGAGATGCTGGAGCCGGTACTGAAATACGGGCTGCTGAAGGAGCGTATGGCTGCGCTGTTTACCGATGGCATCAGAGCTTCTCTATTGGAGGAAGCAGGCTATCAGGTGCAGGTGCTGGAGTTCATCGACATGGAACATACGCCGAAAAATATTCTGATCCGGGCAGTGCGCCAGGAGCATGGGGAATGCCCGGCATCCGGGGAACAGGCAGGCGGAGAGCTACAGAGGCTCATGGAATTTCTGCATGTATCTCCCACCCTGGCAAAGCTGATGAAAGCTTCGGGAGAGGAGCCCGTATCAGAAGCAGACAGCAGCTGCGGGGCAAAGGAGTGCATACCGGAAGCAGGCTGCAGCTGTGGGGCAAAGGAGCCCATACCAGAAGCAGACAGCAGCTGCAGGGCGGAGGAGTATATACCGGAGGCAGACTGCATCTGCAGGGAAGAGGAGACGAGGGAGAGCGAGTAAGATACGGAAGGGGCATATTTTATGAAGAAAACGATGATAAAAATCAGAAATGCAGTGCTGCATGTTCTGGTGCTGCTGGTGATATTTATCGTATCAGTGGTCTGTTTTGAACGCTGGATCAATCAGAGTGTTCCGGTGACTGCAGAGGGAATGGAAAGTTCCTCCTTTCCTCTGCTTTATATGATGAATGACGGGGTGAGCTACAATTGTCTGCATGGTTATGCATGTGAGATGGATGTCAGCTATATTCGTGATACGATCACAGTTCTTGGAAGTGATCATGTCCTGGATATCCAGATTCAGCCTTTTTCGACCACCGTGGACGGGATATCCTATGAAGTACTGACGGAGGATGGAAAAAAATCTCTGGAAAATACGAATGTGGTAAAACTTCGCGAAGAAAACGGTTATCTTTATGCTTCCTTTGAAATTCAGAATCACATGATAATGAATCAGGAATATATTCTGAAAATAAAAGTAAACGCGGGAGGCAGAGACATTTATTTTTATACCCGTCTGATTCTGGAGGACGGACTGCATCTGTCCAGTTACCTGGATTTTGTGACAGGTTTTTATGAGAAATGTGTCAACAAGACAGATCAGGATACGCTGGGCACCTACGTGGAACCGGACGCAGACAGCGGCAAATCCACCACTCTTGCCGCCATGGATATCCATGATTCGGTCAATCAGCTTATGTGGGGGAAACTGAATCCCCAGATGTATTACAAACCGACCCCGAGCCTGGTGGATATCAACGAGACAACGGCGTCCTTTGTGCTGGATTACAGGATCTCATCCGTGGGAGAGAGCGGTGCTTCGGAAATCTATAATATCAAAGAATTCTACCGGCTGCGGTACACGGACACCCGTGTATTTCTGCTGGATTTTACCAGGACCACGGATGAAGTAATCCGGACAGATCGAAGTGTGATACAGTCAAACGGCATCAACCTGGGAGTCACGGGGATGGATGTGGAGTATCAGTTTAATGAAAAGAAAAAAACGGTGGCTTTCGTGCAGGAGAATGAGCTCTGGACATACAGTATTTCCGGCAATAAGCTGACGAGAGTATTTGGATTCCCGCAGTCTGAAAATATGGACTATCGTGATTTTTATTATAAAAATACGATCAGGATCCTGCGTGTGGAGGAGGATGGAAGTGTATGGTTTACCGTCTCCGGTTATATGAACCGGGGCAGACATGAAGGTGAGAACGGCATCGGAATCTATTTTTATGAAGAAGCGTCTGCTACGGTAGATGAGATTGCCTTTATCCAGAGCATGGAAGCATTTGATATGCTGAAGCTGGATACGGACACACTTGCTTATGTGACAGAGGATGGCCAGTACTTCTATGTTCTTCTGGAAGGAGCCGTGTACCGCGTAAATCTTCAGGATCAGAATTATGAAAAAATGATTGATGGAATCATGAATAACTGTTATGAGAGCTCCGCGTCAAACCGTTATTTT
Organism: Lachnospiraceae bacterium; assembly: GCA_029225485.1. Classification (GTDB taxonomy): domain Bacteria; phylum Bacillota; class Clostridia; order Lachnospirales; family Lachnospiraceae; genus Choladousia. Next base: position 8,709 of record JAQXWO010000156.1, on the reverse strand, counting down.
GCATGGCTGAAGGAGGGAAAGGAATATGATTCGGAGACCCTCTGTGTGATCGATCTGGAGACAGGCGAGCGGCGTGAGATCACGGGAAACGGAACGGAGCGTCTGCGTCCTGTGGCCTTTATGGGAGAGGATTTCGTGTACGGTGCGGCTCAGGCAGGGGATATTGATATTACCCATGAAGGAAACGAGGTATTTCCTATGTACCGGCTGACAATCATCAATCAGCAGGGGGAGGAAGTCAAGAATTATCAGCCTGACGGATATTATGTGACAGAAGTGTCAGGTGAGGGAAATATGCTGACGCTGACCAGAGTCACAAAGAGCGCCGGAGGATATGAGGAAACCACGGAAGACCATATTGTAAGTACAGATATGGAAGATGATGTCGTATATGGTATCAGTACCATGACTTCTGACATTTATCAGACAGAGATACTGCTGCGTCTCGGAACCACTTTGAGCAGCAGCAGTCCCCAGGTGGTGACCAGTAAGATGCTGGCAGATACCTCTTCCGGAAATATTGTGATTCCTCCAAATGAGGAAAAAGAAGCATTGTTTTATGTTTATGCCGGCGGTAGTATGGTAAGCCGCTATACGGCGGCAGGACCGGCTATCCGGGAGGCAGATGAGAAGGTCGGCGTGGTCATCAACGAAAAGAAGCAGTTTGTGTGGGAGAGAGGAAACCGTGACACCACAAAACAGATCAAGCTGGAAAAGATACCGGAAGCTTTCCGGACAGGCAGTATCGACGCAGCGGCGCTGCAGCAGGAGATGGGAGCAGATGTGGATGTGCTTGACCTGACCGGCTGTACGCTGGATATGGTGCTGTATTTTGTGGGACAGGGCACACCGGTGCTGGCGAACACCTCTCAGGGTGTGGTGACTATCACCGGATATGATGAGTATAATGTGATACTGCTGGATCCGGGCAGTGATGAGACATACTACGGAGGACTGCAGGACAGCACGAAGATGTTTGAGGAAGCCGGCAATCAGTTTGTGTCATACGTGACAGAGTAGAAATATCAGTAGTGACAGCCATGGTTTTGTCTGGCGGGATCCTTCCCGGTCAGGCAGGGATCATGGCTGTATTGTTTTTTGTTACTGGATTTCCTCCCATCACAGAATGAGGATTCTCATACAATCGGGAAGAGGTCATAGTTGTCTTGTTATCCGATAGAAAGTGTCAGATATTTTCCCCGGAAATCCACATATTTTGTCTGAAAATGGAAAACAGAAAGAAAGTATACGAGTAGGTGTGGAAAATGTAAATATGCACAAAAAAACGGAGCAGATTTCCATCCGAAACGGATGTTCGACAAAATATTCCCAAGTTATCCACAGTTATGAACATGTAAAATTGCGGTAAAATGGACTTATGCACAAAGTTATCCACATTATCCACATTTTTTCCTGTGGATGAGTTGGTTTACATAGTTCGGGATCAGAACAGATGTTTTGTGTATAATGATTGAACGGGGATTTTGAAAGCGGAAAAAGGGGGAAAAATGCGAGCTGAAAAAAAGGTAAAATATCAGACAATTTAAGACTATAAAAGAAAGGCTGCTGCAGATAAAATCTACAGCAGCCTTTCACTTATGACCAGTAACGAACTGCTTTCAGCGGGGTATTATAGTCGTAATCAGAGATCTTAATACCACCCTTTGGATACGGTTGAGAGTTGCTTGCATGCACGATCTGTCCGTCTCCCATGTAAATAGCTACGTGGCTTGCATAATTTCCGGAACCGTAGAAGAGCAGATCTCCAGGCTGTATGCTGGAAAGTTCTACCGTCACGGCCTGAGCATAACCCTGATTGATGTAAGCGAAAGAAGGACCGTACATCTGATCGTTTGCCACCCGCAGCAGTTTATATCCGAAATGCTCAAAGATCAGCTTGGTAAATCCGGAACAGTCGACGCCGTTGGTCAGGCTGTTGCCTCCGTATACATAAGGATTGCCTACAAACTGTAATGCATAGTTTACAATCTCCGCGCCTTTGCTGTTCTCCTTGATCTTAATACTCTTTTCGGTAGTAACAACACCGTTGGCGCCGATGGTGTACTGCTTTGTACCGGATATGATAGAAGTGGATACAGCCATACTTCCATCTGTGTAGAAATAATATTTTTTATTATTTACAGACTGGAGACCGGTCTGCATGACACCGTTGCTGTCAAAATAATAGGTAGTACCGTCGATCACCTGAAGTCCCTTGACCATGACGCCGTTGCTGTTGAAGTAATACTTGCTGTCGTTGACCGTCTTCCATCCGACAGTGATTTCTGTATTGGTCCTTGCTCCGGTGGCATCCACGTAATATTTGCCCACCCAGGTGCTGACCGCCATCTTTCCGGTACTCATGAAGTAGTAAAACTTGTTGTTTGATTTCACCCAGATATTTTTGGCGGCGGTGCCGTCCTTTTTCAGGAAGTAGGTATCGGAACCGGTCTTCAGGAAGGTATTGCTCATCTTTTTATAGGTCTTTTTGTTAAAGTAATAGATATCTCCGCCTATGGTCTGCAGTCCGGTCACGAGAGCTCCGGTGCTGCCGGCGTAGTAAGTCCTGGAACTGAGCCATTTTTTCTTCTGAAGGATACCGGATTTGCTGAAATAATAGCGCTTGCCGTTGTAAGTCACGAAGCCGGTAGACTTCTTGCCGGTAGAGGGATCCATATAATAGGTATATTTCCCTACAGTGACCATACCGATAACTCTGGCGCCATCCTTTCCTACATACATATTGTCGATGAAGGTATTTTTCTGGAGGACGCCCTTGCTGTCAAAGTAATAATATTTATCTTTATATTTGATCCATCCTGTCTGCCTGATGCCGGTGGAAGAAAAATAGTAGGTCTTGTCGTTCAGCGTCTGCCACCCGGTCAGAGCGGCGCCGTCACTGCCCAGATAACGGTTCTGCATCCATTTATTTTTCTGGATCAGTCCGTCCAGAGTCTTAGCTGCGTAATACATTTTGCCGCCGGCTTTGAACCAGCCCTTTACCAGGACACCGGTGGAGGGATTGGTATAGTAGGTCTTGCCGTCGATCTTCACCCAGCCCTTGACCATAGTACTGTTTTCGTCATAATAGTAGGTCTTGCCGTCTCTGGTGATCCAGCCGATATTTTTCTGGATACCGGTGTATTTACCATTGGAGCCTACCCATTTGCCATTGATCCAGGTATTGGTGGCAAGGGAACCGTCGGAATAGAAATAATAATTCTTATACCAGCAGCCTGTCACCAGCTTTCCGCTGGAAAGTGCGTAGTATCGCTTGCCGTCTGCTTTGATCCAGCCTGACACCCGCCGGCCCTTGGAATTGAAATAATATTTACTCTTGTCTATGGTCTGGAAACCGGTCTGCATGATGCCCTTGGAATTAAAGTAATACCAGTATTTCCCGATCTTTTTCCAGCCTGTCACGTATCCGGGGGATGCGGACTGCGTATAGACTGTGCCGGCGGAAGTGGTTTTCCACGCAGCATTTGCTGAGATCACCGGGGAAGTCAGGGTCAGAAGCCCTGTAAGAGTCAGCAGAAGCAGCATTTTATGTTTATTCATATCGATCGATCCTCTCACAGAAACATTACAAAAGTTTTAAATCTTATTTAAAATACTAACTGATATTTAACAAAATGTCAACAACTTTGGAAGAAAAAACAAGGCTTGACTTTAGCAGATAATCTGCGAAAATAGAGCAGAAAGAGGTTAGAATAAGTCTGGAGGATAAGAGATGAGATTAAGAAATATACCAGGAGCCCGTGAGGCGATCGCAGTCAGCCCTTATGTGGTGCATGAGGATGTGATGAGAGAGAAAAGAGGAAACTGGAACGAGGTATTTGGAAATGACCATCCGCTGCATATCGAAGTGGGGATGGGAAAAGGAAGATTTATCACGGAGCTTGCGATGCGGGATCCGGAGATCAATTATGTGGGAATCGAGAAATATTCCAGCGTGCTGCTGCGTGCCCTGGAAAAAAGGGAACTGCAGCCGGAGCTGGTCAATCTGATGTTTCTGCGCATGGATGCGGAAGATCTGCCGGAGGTATTCGGGGAAGGGGAAGTATCACGTATTTATCTGAATTTCTCAGATCCGTGGCCCAAGGACCGTCATGCCAAGCGGCGTCTTCCCAGCAAAGAATTTCTGGCGAGATATGACCGGATCCTGACGCCGGAGGGAAGAGTGGAATTCAAGACGGATAACCGTGCGCTGTTCGAATTTGCGCTTGAGCAGAGAGAGCTGGCAGGCTGGCGTCTGGATGGATGTACCTTTGATCTTCATCACGATGAAAAGATGATGCAGGGGAATATCATGACAGAGTATGAGGAACGTTTCTCCTCTCAGGGAAATCCCATCTGCAAGATGGTCATCAGCAGATAACATGCATACATTGTTATAGAAGAGACCGAAACAGGACGGTAGATTTATGCATCGAATACATGGACTGCAGAAAAAGCTGTACCGGATGACCTATGACCGTCCCGGTATCAATCAAAAGGCACTGAAGCTGAAAAAATCCCTGGACGAGGTGAAAAACATCCTCGGCCAGGGAAAAGGAAAAGCAAAATAACAGGAAGATCAGTCGTCCAGTTCCATGTCGCCCAGTACCTCGTCTACCCGTGAATCGGTAATTTTCTTTTTATCCAGGCGGTACTGCAGGTAGCTGTCAAAAAGATACCGCAGGATAGCTACGACCGGTACCCCCAGGAACATACCGATGACTCCGGCCAGGGAGCCGCCCACGGTGATCGCGAAGATGATCCAGAGCGGTTTCATGCCGGTGGATTCTCCCAGGATCTTCGGTCCGAGGATCAGACCGTCAAACTGCTGGAGACAGAGAATCAGGACAGCAAAGGCAAAGGCATGAAATGGCTTGACGAACAGGAGAATCAGGACTCCCGGGACAGCACCGATAAAGGGGCCGAAATAAGGAATCATATTCGTCACACCTACGATCAGGCTGATCAGAGGCGCGTATTCCAGCCGGAGAATCGTCATAAATAAGAAGCAGAGCAGTCCTATGATGGTGGAATCAATAAACTTGCCGACTACAAAGCTGCTGAACAGATGATTGCACTCTGCCATGATCTCATGGCATGCCGGCACATGCTTTTCCGGCAGGAAAGCGTAGATCACGCGCCAGCAGGTATGCATGAGCTGCCGCTTGTCGTATAACATGTAAATGGAAACGATGATCACAATCAGCAGATTCACGATCCAGGAGGCCACGGACATGGAGAAAGAGTAAACGGCCGGCACCAGATTGGTCGCCATATCTCTCAGGGTCGTCATCAGATCCGGGATCGCGTCCGTCAGGGGCTTGGTAATTCCGGCGATATCCACACTTGGGAACCGCTCCTGCAGCTCGGCCAGCATATTCAGCAGAGAAGCGTATGCATGCGGAATATAATTGGCAAAGTCGAGGATATTGTTCATCAGCTCCGGCACCACATACAGCAGTACGAGTACGATAAATCCAAACACCAGAAGGTAAGTGATGAGGATCGAAATCACCACATGGGCCGTATGGTTCGGCCTGAAACGTGCTTTGTCCGCCAGCTTTTTCAGAAGCTGGTAAAATACCTGAACCATCGGATTCAGAATATAAGCCAGCAGGGCGCCGAAAATAAAGGGACTCAGAATACGGAAGATCTGCCGGAACATGGCTTTTGTCGTATTAAAATCAATAATAGCCTTGAAAATCACGGCAGACACCAGGATCATGACCAGACCGTAAATACAGATGGTGAAATAACGGCTGTTTTTCATGAATTTCTGTCCCTGGCCGGCAGAATCGGAAGTCACGTACCGGCTGAAAGGCGAGCCGGTCTTTTTCTCCGGGGAGGGACTGGGGGCCGGCGAAGAACTCTCGGGCTGCGGTTTCTTTCTGCCGTCAGACGGACGGGACTGCTCCATACGGTCTGTGCCGGAGACTTCTTTCTCCGGTCGGATATTGGAATCAGGTTCGGAATGTTTCATAAATAAGCAGTACACCTTTCTTCATTAAGATAGAATTCTATTATAAAGTGTTTTCAGGTTCGTTTCAAGTCCGGAGACGGGAAAAGAAAATTAAAAAAATATAAAAAACACTTGCATTTTGTGTCAGACCGTATTATAATGAAAAACGTTCAAGCGCGATTAGCTCAGTTGGTAGAGCACCTGACTCTTAATCAGGGTGTCCAGGGTTCGAGCCCCTGATCGCGCATTGAGAGAGAAGCTTTTGTGAAGAGATTCATGAAAGCTTTTTTGTATTTCGGAAGAGATGAGAAGGTACCTGACCTTTTTGTGCACATTTTCATATTTACAGGGAAAAAGGGTAAAATAATTGCCAAAGATGTTGAAAATGAAAAAATTATAAATTTTGGCTTGAAATTCAAAGGAGTCTGTATTATAATACCGTTTGTCGCTGAGGGAAAAGTTCATGCGACAGCCAAAAGCGCGATTAGCTCAGTTGGTAGAGCACCTGACTCTTAATCAGGGTGTCCAGGGTTCGAGCCCCTGATCGCGCACTGAAAGTACTGTTTTTGCGGACAAGAGCCGTGGGGACGGTGCTTTTTTTTGTGCCAAGAGGGGCTCAAACCCTACGGGTTCGGTCTCGCCTGCCGGGTCTTCGCTTCGCTTCGGTCGGTCCATAACCAAGGTCCGCCGGACCTTGTGGACCAGTCAGTGCTTCTGCCTGCGGCAGAGTCGTCCACTGGACGACCGCACCCCTGATGGTTTATTCTTTTTTGTATTTTTCGATTACACACTGATGTGTTTTTGACTTTTGGTCATAACTGATTCCGACAAGAAGAATCTTTCCGGTGTACTGCGCAATAGAGTCCGGATATTTTCTGCTTTTTTCTTCTACGGCAGAGACAAATTCACTTCGTACCTCTTCGTTTGGAATAAATGCAGTCTGCCGTTTCTGGTTATATGCAAGATAGCCTAAATGGATTAACAGTGTAAGCACGTCATCCTTATTTCGGAAGGTTGTCATGTCATTCTGGAAAGAAGATGTTTTTACCTTTACTTCGTTCCCGGCGAGCATTGTCAGGATTGCAGTCTTCAGTCCGTCGAAATCTTTATTGATCAGGGGAATGATCGACTCATAGCTTCCGGTCTGGGACCAGTAGCTTTGGAAAGTACCGCGGTTTATGACACTGATCACTGCTTTGGGATTGTAGACATGCTGGTCTCCAAGCAGATATCCGTCATACCAGCGTTTCACCTCGTTAAAATCCTTATGATATTCCTCGCACAGTGCCTGAACTTCAGTTTCTGTGAATCCTGTATAAGGAACCAGTTCCCCGGCATCCAGCATAGTAAACTCTTCAAAATTGTTTAATGCTGACTGGGTTTTCAGTTTTTTGATCGGAAGGATTCCTGTCAGATAGGCAAGGCTGATGAATCTGGCAGGTTCTATGCCCTTAAACATCCCTCTCAGGAAATTGATATAATCTTCCTGTGCGTCTCTGCTGCAGGTCTCGTCCCGGATCATGGCATCCCATTCGTCGATAATTACGATAAACCGGATCCCTGCCGCCGTATTGACGCAGGATAATGCGTCTGGAAGTGATTTTACCTGATCCATACATATATCTGGATAATTGGTTTTCAGTTCTTTGATCACTTCCTCTGTGATAAAGGACACAGCATGTTCCGGACTTCCGGCAGAGACCATACACCATTGAGTGTCAAAGCGGATCACATCATAGTGATTCAGGTGTTTCTTAAAAGAATCCATCCTGCTGATTTTGAGACCGGAAAATAACTGTTCCGATTCACAGCCCTTGCTGTAATAAGCGGCCAGCATATAGGCAGTGACAGATTTTCCGAAACGCCGTGGTCTGCTGTTGCAGATAAATTTTTCTGTAGTATTTATCATACGGTTCGTGTAATCCAGCAATTCGGTCTTATCCACATAGATTTTTGAATTGATTACATCCTGAAAAACGCTGTTGTCAGGATTCAGGAATCTCCCCATATCACGTCCTCCTTTTTGAGGTGGTATATGTTTCATTATACAATTCTGAAAACATGAAGTCCAGTGTGGAATAAAAGAAAAGGTGATGAACAGAATATATCTTTCATGAGCCGGGTATGCCCTCTGATGTTCCCGCATAGGATAGTAATGATATCCGGCGGGAGCCTTTTTCATGAAAGATCTGAGACAGTATATCTATCATTTGGTGAATCATTCCATCCCCCAGTTTAGCGAAAAAATACATCATATCAGCCGGGAAGACGGCAGGAAGCTCATGCAGTATCTGATGATGTGCGTGCTGCTGTTTCTGTGTTTTATTCTGCCCCGGGCGGGTGCGGAGCGAAGTGTGCAGGAGAGCACGGGACGACAGAATATACAGGGAACGGCGCAGACAGAGCAGTCGGATACCGGTCAGATGGAAAAAGAACAAAGCGGGACGATCGTTTTAGATGCAGGACACGGAGGTGATGATCCGGGCATGATCGGCAGCAGCGGCATCAATGAGAAAGTGCTGAATCTGATATATGCGAAGAAAGTAAAAGCACTATTGGAAGAACAGGGCTATCGTGTGGTAATGACCCGGGAGACGGAAGATGGTCTGTATGACGCACACGAGTCAAATAAGAAAGCGCAGGATATGCAGCGGCGGGTGGCCATTATTGCAGAGACAAAGCCTCTTCTGACCGTCAGTATTCATCAGAACTGCTATCCGGATCCCTTGGTATCGGGGCCGCAGGTGTTT
>JAQXWO010000155.1 GCA_029225485.1 Lachnospiraceae bacterium | reverse complement strand
CTAGTATAACATGAAACAGATCTGTGAGATATCTGTATCCTTAAGAACGGAGGAAAAACATGCAAAATCTGAAATTGATCAGCGGCCGGAAGACGGATGACACGGACAATCTGGAGCGCATCGATTTTAATATATGGGTCGCTCTGATCTTTCTGTGCTGTTTCGGACTGATCATGGTGCTTTCTGCCTCTTCTTTCAAGTGTGCTTCCAGCAAAGAATGTAATTATGACTCCATGTATTATTTTAAGCGCCAGACCTTCTTTGTGGTCGCGGGATTCCTCGGAATCCTGGGCTTTCGCCATTATGATTACCGCAAACTGATGCGGCTGTCCTGGATTGCTTATGTGGTTTCCATTATCTGTATCTTCCTGCTGCTGACGCCTCTCGGCATTTCCGTCAACGGCGCCAAACGCTGGCTGGGACGGGGCGCTGTCCGGTTTCAGGTTGCGGAAGTGGTAAAGATAGCGGTCATACTGTTTCTTGCCAACATGGTGACCACTTATTCCAAATATCTGAGCAAGGTACAGCTGACCATATATCTGTGGCTGGCAGGCGGCATTCCCGCCGCCCTTTTGTTCAAGATTTCCAATGACCTGAGCAGTGCCATCATTGTCCTGGGCATCACCTTCGGCATCAGTTTTATCTGTACAAAGACGATCAAACTCCATGCCGGAGTGCTGGCGACAGCAGTGGCCGCCGCTGCCGCTTATATTCTGAATATCTGGAATCACCTGCCCACACCGGAGGAGCTGTCAAATACTTCTTTCCGTGTCGGACGTATCGCTGCATGGCTTGCACCGGAACGTTACTCCGATAATCAGGGCTATCAGATCCTGCAGGCACTGTATGCCATCGGAAACGGCGGATTTCTGGGTAAAAACCTGGGAAATTCCGTCCAGAAGCTGTACGCGATCCCGGAGGCTCATACGGATATGATCTTTTCCATCGTATGTGAAGAACTGGGACTGCTGGGCGCCACGCTCCTGATCAGCCTGTTTCTCTACCTGCTGTATCAGCTGCTCCGGCTTGCCCTTTCCACAAAGGATCTGTTCGGCTCCGTGATCGTGCTCGGCATCTTCCTGCACATCAGCCTGCAGACCGTGATCAATCTGGCGGTAAATGTCAACCTGTTTCCAAATACCGGTCTGACACTTCCCTTTATCTCTTACGGAGGCACCTCCGTATTCCTGCTGCTGATGGAAATGTCGATCGTCTTTTCCATTATCCAGATCAGGACCTCCAAAGCTGCTGACAGGCCCCCCGTCGTCCGAAGACCGTCACGGGCGGCACAGCTGCTCCGGACTCTGTCCGGTCCGCAGTCTATATCCGGAGCACGCAGGACTGCTTCCCGATCCTCCAGAACACACAGCAGCGCAGACCGAAGAACGGCTGGCAGATCCACAGGGGTTCGCGGTATTTCCGAATCCAGAACAGCTTCAAAATCCACAGGGACGCGTACCCGTTCGCGATCCAGAACTGTTTCCAGATCCTCTGTGACACGCACCAGTGCTGACAGATTTTCGGATACACGCACCAGTTCACAGCGCAGGACTGTTTCCGAATCCTCCGGCACTCGCGCCAGTTCACAGCGCAGAACAGTTTCCGGATCCTCCGGTGCTCGCACCAGCTCCAACCGCAGGACTGTTTCCGTATCTTCTGAGATACGCAGTTCTTCAGGCAGCCGCAGTTCATCCAGACAGAACAGACGACCGGATTCTTACAATTGATAAACCGCCTTTATCTTTACGCCAGATTTTCAGATCTGGCGTTTTCTTTCGTCAGATCCTGCACATAGTTCAGGAATTCTTTGGCTGCATGGGTCAGCTGACGTTCTTTGTTCCAGATCATCACATAAGACGCCATCACCGACGGATGGGACAGCTTTTTGATACAGATGGATTCTCTGGCTGAAATATCTCCCACACCGGCGGGATAAATGGCTATCCCCACTCCCTGCTCCACCAGCTCATACGCATTCATCGTATGGGCAATTCTGCAGCGGATCCGGGGCCTGGCGCCAGCCGACTCAAACCATCCGTCGATCTCCTGCAAACGCGACTGCCTGGATGGCACGATCAGGTCATAGGGCGCCAGCTTCTCCAAATCAATAAAATCCCCCGGCTCCTCTGCCAGCGGATGGTCAGAAGGGATCATGGCGATCCAGGGTTCTTCATGCACCCGAAGCGCATTCAATCCTTCCGCATTGTAAGGCTCCACAATAATTGCCAGATCACACAGACCTTTCATGACACGGTAAGTCACATCATCAGAATTACCATTCCATAGAATGTACTGTACATCGGGATGCTGCTGGTGAAATCCCGCGATCCACTGCGAAAGCAGATGAGGAGCATGACCCTCAACAGAAGCCAGATAAAGCGTTCCCTGCAGCCCCTTTTTCATCTCACGGATATCCTCCGCGGACTTTTCCACCAGCTCCAGCACCTGTGCCGCATACTGACGGAAACGTATGCCTTCCTCCGTAAGCTGCAGGCTGTGAGGTTTGCGCACAAACAGCTTTGCCCCCAGCTCTGCCTCCAGATCCTGGATCTGCCTGCTTAAGGGAGGCTGGGCAATAGCGAGTCTGGCAGCCGCCCGCGTAAAGTTCATCTCCTCCGCCACTGCCATAAAATATCGAATATGCCTCAGTTCCATGTCATCTCTCCTTTTTATTATTATACTTATAAGGTATTATTGTGCATCTATTATATGTATTTTACATTTTCCCGTCAATGAGATATAGTGTAATCATCAAAAAGAAGTCAGGCGCCGGACCTCTTAAATCAGGAACGTACAAGACAGACAGAGTTTAGACGATCAGGAGGTTATAATTATGAAGAGTTTTATGGTGAACGTAAAGGAACTGCTGAAGGAATATTATGAGAGCTTTTCTCACTGATTTACTGTTAAAAATATAATAAAATCACATAAAAGCGGGGCAGAGAAATCTGCCCCCTTCTTCTGTCCTGCTGAAGGCGCCGCCAGAGCGGACACTTTACATATCAATATTGTAAAAACAGGTTCTGACACATATCCTGCTGATATGCCAGAACCTGTCTTTCATAAAACAGTCTGTGTTATTTATCTGTCTTTTTCTCATCTGCAGCTGCATCACTGCTCTCGGCATCTGCATTCACCCTTGCCGGTGTGATCGTGGCAACCGTCGTCTCCGGATCTGTCATCAGATCAATCCCCGGATTGGATGCGATCGGAAGATCTTTGACTTTAATCGTATCACCGACTCTCATGCTCAGAGCATCGATCTCTATCTTATCGATCAATGCGTCCGGCAACGCTTTATAAGAAATCTCATGCAGTCTCTGCTGCAGTACACCTTCTGTCACTTTATCATGGTTCAGCAGGAAGATCTCTGCCACGGAATGAACCTTTTCTCCACTGACCAGTGCCTGAAAATCAATTTCCTCCACCTGTTTCTTCAGTGCATTATAGTCAATTTCCTTGATCAGAACATCCATCTGCTGTCCGTCTACCTCCAGCATAAGCTGGCTGCCTTTTCCGCATGTCTGCAGAATATGATCTACTTCCAGCTTGTCCATCTTTATCGGCATGGATCCTTTCATCTCTCTGCCAAATACATTTCCGGTAACAAATCCTTCCCGTCTAAGCTTTTTTGCTTTCACAGTCATGTCTCTTTTTTCAGCTTTTAAAGTATTCATTTATCTTTTCCTCCATCAAACTGATTGCTTAGCGGCCTTGGTTCCTAACGAAATACAGGTCTGTTAAGTAATTCCTTTTTTGTTACATGCGTATTATAACACCTATAGTTCAAAATGATTAACCAATTATAAATTTATTCGGGCGATATTTTTATTATATTTGCACAAAAACATCTTTCTCTTGTTTTACGGTTTGCTTTCTCCATCAAATCGTATAGAATGGATACAGAAACAAATGGAAAAGGAGTATGAGACTTTATGGCAAACCCTCTTGTCAGTATTATTTTGCCTGTATATAATTCTGAACTCACCCTGAACCGATCCTCGCAGAGCTGGCAGCATCACAGAGTAATTATGAGAAGGCACAATTCGAAGGATTTACAGACGATGATCTGACCCAGTATGTCCGCCTGTCAGAAAAAATAAAGCAGAATATTCAAAAAATACTATAATGAATGACAGAAAGAAGCCTGCTGAGCATGTATATCGAACAGCAGGCTTCTTCATTTTCAAATAAAAAAATCTCAAAACCAAATGAATGATTCTGAGATTCTGAAAATAGCGGAAGGGAGATTTGAACTCTCGACACCACGGGTATGAACCGTGTGCTCTAGCCAACTGAGCTATTCCGCCATATTTAATTATCATGGGACCTATAGGGCTCGAACCTATGACCCTCTGCTTGTAAGGCAGATGCTCTCCCAGCTGAGCTAAGATCCCATGTCCCAGCGAGTTGTTCTTGCCTCAACTCACTTCGTTATTATACAATGGACATCTGATAAAGTCAAGCACTTTTTTCAATTTTTTTACATTTTTTGTTCCGGTTTTTCGTGTACTTTTCCCGGTATTTTTATCATCTGTATCCACCCGATGATCTGACCGGACAGCACAACCGTCAGCAGAGAATAGATCAGCTTCGGCAAAGGGATATAACTCACAGACATAACCAGTACGACCAGGTCAAAAAACAGATACACCCACTGAATATCAATATGCGTCAGATGTGCTACACTCATCGCCAGCGCATCATCTCCTCCCGGGGCGCCGCCAACACGCACACACACACCTGCCCCGATACCCACGAAAACCGCTCCCAGCACAGCCGCGATCAGAGGCATCCGGGCCAGCTGCGGCCAGAGTGGCTCAAACTGTTCAAAGACAGAATACGCCGCCGAAAAACTGGCTGCCGAAACCATGGAATAAATAACGAACGCCTTTCCAAGGAGTCTCCATCCCAGAAGATAGCAGGCACTGTTCAGAATAAAACCTGACACCGCAGGAGAAATGTGGAACCAGTGCTGAAGCAGAAGGGTAAGTCCCAGGACACCGCCCTCGGTAACCCCCGACTGTGAGTGAACATGATACAGACCAAATGCAAGAAAAGCACTGCCAAGACAGACGATCACACAAGATCTGAGCCTGATTTTTGAAAACAAAATAACAAATCCTTTCTGAAGTATGTTTTGTAAAGTTCAGAGCCAGACAAAGCTGGCTCTGAACAGTATCTCTATCTTAATACAGAGTCCGGATAAAGTCAAGGTCGGTGAAATTCACCAAAATCTTCACGAAATCGTCATAAAATCGTATGGTTTGGGTTATTTTAAAACATCTGAATCCATGTTATACTACTTTATACGCTTACGGGAGTAGTTACAATTTTAGAAAGGGGTTCTCTCTTATATGAGAAAATTTTTAAAACCATTTTCCTTTTTGCCTGCCCTGATGCTCATGTATCTGATTTATTCCTTCTCAGCGCAGGAAGGAGAAGTCTCTTCAGCCCTGAGTTACAAGGTCAGCTACACGGTGGTAAAAACTGCTGACAAAGTTCTGGATGCCGGTCTCGAGGAATGGGAAATGCAAAGCCTTGCCACACGCTTTAACGGTGTGACCAGAAAGCTTGCCCATATGACAGAATACTTTGCTTTAGCCATCGCTGTTGCCTTTCCTCTTTACGTATATGGTCTGCACGGGATTCTTCTCATGCTGCTGGCAGGTCTGATCTGTGTGGGCTTTGCCTGCGGTGATGAATACCACCAGTCCTTTGTAGCCGGGCGCGGGCCCTCTGTCCGTGATGTGCTGATCGATTCCTTCGGTGTCTTCTGGGGCATCATTCTGGTTCGGATCATCGGCTGGACCGGACGCAAAACCATTTTCCGGCCTATCCGCAAAAAAAAGCGTCGGGATGATTCCTGTTACGAAGAAGAACGTAGTTCAAAAAAACGGGCAAAGCGCAGCAGACGTGACAGCGATGATGATTACTATGAAGCCTCCTATGATCGCTCACCCCGCAGACCGGGCTCTCGGCAGGATGATTACGACGATTATCGTGGATACGCCGGCCGACAGGATTATTATGATGAGCCACGGAGACATACTTCTCAGCAGGATTACTATGAGGATTCACGCAGACAAGCTCCTTCGCAGGATTACTATGAGGATTCACGCAGACAAGTTCCTCCGCGGGATGATTATGAAAATTCATACAGAAAGGCATCTCAGCAGAACTACTACGAAGATTCCCGGAACCATGTCCGCCCGCAATACTATTATGCTTCAGAACGATCCTTCGACGATGATTATGATCACGTATATTCCCGCCGGGAAGTAGAAGAAGCACACGTCTCAGATAAGCTGTCTGAGGATATGTCCTTTAAGAAACTGATGCACGATATCAAAGAGCAGCGAAAAGGAAATAAAACTCATACGTCATAATTTATCTTCTTAACAGAGCTAAAAAAGTACCGCACATTTCAACATGCGGTACTTTTTCTGATTTTTATATCTTCTGATATTATTTCAATCATTCCTGATCGCTGTTTGCATCTTCTGCAGAGATTTCTGCTTCTTCCTCAAATGCCTCTGCCTCAGCCTCTTCAGCCGGAGCCTCCTCAGACTCCTCAAAGTCCTCGTCAAAGCTCAGCATGGTGTCGTCTGTGATGGCTTCTCCAGAATTTTCTCCCTCATCAAGGGTCTCATCCACGGAGAACAGTTCGTCATCATCATCGTCATCATAAATATCGGCCATCTGATCGTATTTGTAATCATCTGTGCCTGTGATGTCCAGCTTCACTTCGCGGTACGGCTTCATACCGGTACCTGCAGGGATCAGCTTACCAAGGATAACGTTTTCCTTCAGACCGATCAGCGGGTCAACCTTGCCCTTGATGGCTGCCTCTGTCAGCACCTTGGTGGTCTCCTGGAAGGATGCAGCGGACAGGAAGGAGTTGGTAGCCAGAGATGCCTTGGTGATACCGAGCATCACCTGCTTGCCCTTGGCCGGACTCTTGCCCTCTGCCAGCATTCTCTCATTGGTATCGTCAAAATCAAGGATGTCTACCAGAGTACCCGGCAGGAAGCTGGTGTCTCCGTTCTCCTCGATTCTTACCTTCTTCAGCATCTGACGTACGATCACTTCGATATGCTTATCGTTGATCTCCACACCCTGGAGACGGTATACACGCTGTACCTCGCGGATCATATAATCCTGTGCAGCCTCCACACCCTTGATATTCAGAATATCGTGGGGGTTTACACTACCTTCGGTCAGCTCATCACCAGCCTCAAGCATCATATTGTCGATCGGCTTGATCCTGGAGTTGAACGGGATCTGGTAAGTCTTGGACTCTCCGGTCTCCGGATTTGTCACAATGACTTCACGTTTCTTCTTCGTATCGGAAACCATGGCCCGGCCGGCGATCTCAGTAATGATTGCAAGACCCTTCGGTTTTCTCGCCTCAAAAAGCTCCTCGACACGGGGAAGACCCTGTGTAATATCTCCACCGGCCACACCACCGGTATGGAAGGTACGCATCGTAAGCTGTGTACCCGGCTCACCGATAGACTGTGCAGCGATGATACCGACAGACTCACCTACCTGCACCGGCTCACCGGTCGCCATGTTGGCGCCGTAGCACTTCGCACAGATTCCCACGTGGGAACGGCAGGTCAGAATATTACGGATCTTGATCTTCTCAAAAGGCTTGCCCTCTGAGTCTACGCCTTCCTTCATGATACGTGCGGCACGCTTCGGTGTGATCATATGGTTGGCCTTTACAATGATCTCTCCATCCTTATCGCAGATATCCTCGCAGCTGAAACGTCCTGTGATACGCTCCTGCAGGCTCTCGATCTCCTCACGGCCATCGGTAAATGCTTTCACGTACATACCCGGTATCTCACCCTTGTCTGCGCAGCAGTCGATCTCACGGATGATCAGATCCTGAGAAACGTCTACCAGACGTCTGGTCAGGTATCCGGAGTCGGCCGTACGAAGAGCCGTATCGGACAGACCCTTACGTGCTCCGTGAGCGGACATGAAGTATTCCAGTACGTCAAGACCTTCACGGAAGTTGGACTTGATAGGAAGCTCGATGGTGTGTCCTGTCGTATCCGCCATCAGTCCACGCATACCGGCAAGCTGCTTGATCTGCTTATCAGAACCACGGGCTCCGGAGTCAGCCATCATGAAAATGTTGTTGTATTTGTCAAGTCCGTCCAGCAGAGCTCTGGTCAGGATATCATCCGTCTCTTTCCAGGTCTCAACGACTTCCTTGTAACGCTCTTCTTCTGTGATAAGACCACGCTTGTAGTTTCTGGTGATCTTGTCCACGGTATCCTGTGCCTTCTGGATCAGTTCCGGCTTCTCAGGCGGAACGGTCATATCGGAAATGGATACGGTCATGGCAGCTCTTGTGGAGTACTTGTAACCCATGGCCTTGATATCATCCAGTACCTCTGCTGTACGGGTAGCTCCGTGAGTATTGATGACTTTCTCCAGGATCTGCTTCAGGCCCTTCTTTCCTACCAGGAAATCTACTTCCAGCTTCAGCTCATTGCCCGGCACAGTACGGTCTACAAAGCCCAGATCCTGCGGCAGGATCTCGTTGAACAGAATACGTCCCAGAGTAGACTCGATATTGCCGGTCATCTCGGTACCGTCTTCCATCTTCTTCGTCACACGGACTTTGATCTTTGTCTGCAGTGTGATGTCCTTGTTCTCATAGGCAAGGATCGCTTCATTGACACTGTGGAAGAATTTGCCTTCTCCCAGTACACCCGGACGCTCCTGGGTCAGATAGTAGATACCAAGGACCATATCCTGTGACGGTACGGCCACAGGCCCACCGTCGGAAGGCTTCAGCAGGTTGTTAGGAGAGAGCAGAAGGAAACGGCACTCTGCCTGCGCTTCCACAGAAAGGGGAAGATGTACAGCCATCTGGTCTCCATCGAAGTCTGCATTGAAAGCGGTACATACCAGCGGATGAAGCTTGATCGCCTTGCCTTCTACCAGGATCGGCTCAAACGCCTGAATACCAAGTCTGTGAAGTGTGGGGGCGCGGTTCAGCATCACCGGATGCTCTTTGATTACATCCTCAAGTACGTCCCATACCTCAGGCTGCAGACGCTCTACCATTTTCTTTGCATTTTTAATATTGTGTGAAGTACCGTTTGCCACAAGCTCTTTCATAACAAAGGGCTTGAACAGCTCGATCGCCATCTCTTTGGGCAGACCGCACTGATAGATCTTCAGCTCCGGTCCTACCACGATAACGGAACGTCCTGAGTAGTCTACACGCTTACCCAGAAGGTTCTGACGGAAACGTCCTGACTTACCTTTCAGCATGTCAGAAAGGGATTTCAGCGCACGGTTGCCCGGTCCTGTCACAGGACGGCCGCGGCGGCCATTATCGATCAGGGCATCTACCGCTTCCTGAAGCATACGCTTCTCGTTGCGGACGATGATCTCCGGTGCTCCCAGCTCATTCAATCTCTTCAGACGGTTGTTTCTATTGATAATACGGCGGTACAGATCATTCAGGTCGGAGGTGGCAAAACGTCCTCCATCCAGCTGTACCATCGGACGAAGATCCGGCGGGATCACAGGGATATCCTCGAGGATCATCCACTCCGGCTTGTTTCCGGACTCACGGAAAGCCTCAATGACTTCCAGACGCTTGATGATCTTGGCGCTCTTCTGGCCTTTGGAGGTCTTCAGCTCTGCCTTCAGCTTCACTGATTCTTCTTCCAGATTGATGTCACGGAGGAGTCTCTGGATCGCCTCTGCACCCATACCTACCTCAAAATGTACACCCTCTCTGGATCTGGCTGTCTGATACTCGCTCTCAGACAGTACCTGTTTGTACTTCAGATCTGAATTTCCCGGATCAAGTACAATGTAGCTGGCGAAGTACAGCACCTTCTCCAGACTCTTCGGAGTAAGTTCCAGAATGGATCCCATTCTGGAAGGAATTCCCTTAAAATACCAGATGTGGGACACCGGTGCTGCCAGATGGATATGTCCCATTCTTTCTCTTCGTACGCTTGCTTTTGTGACCTGTACACCGCAGCGCTCACAGATCTTGCCTTTGTAGCGGATCTTCTTGTATCTTCCGCACAGACACTCCCAGTCCTTGCTGGGTCCAAATATTTTCTCACAGAACAGTCCGTCCTTCTCAGGCTTCAATGTTCTGTAATTGATGGTCTCCGGCTTCAGTACTTCACCCTTTGACCACTCTCTGATCTTCTCAGGAGAAGCCAGACCGATTTTGATTGCATCAAAGGTCATCGCCTGATACACTTCGTTGTTCGTTGTTTCCGGCATTGATGTACTCCTTTCACACTCTGACTACAGCTTCCGTCTTTCTGATATATTCTTTCTCTGTCAAATCAAACGGAATCTATCTCATCTGACATCATACAGTCAGTTACCATTTATCTGCACAGGCAGGCCATACCGGTCTGCCTGTTTCATTTATGCGCGGGACGAACCCGGATTACATATCATCTCCATAGGGCAGATCTGAACCAAAGTCATCATCAGAGTCCATATCTGCAATACCATATCCGCTGCTGAGCAGTTCTGCCTCATCATCACTGCTGTAGACAGTGGACGGTTCATCCTGGTCTTCATCCAGTGCGGAGCACTCGCCTGTGGTGTATCCATCATCCTCCTTGATCTCTACTTCTGTGCCATCCTCACGCAGCACTCTGACATCCAGTGCCAGGGACTGCAGCTCTTTCAGAAGTACCTTGAAGGACTCAGGAATACCCGGTTCAGGGATATTCTCACCCTTGATGATTGCTTCATAAGTCTTCACACGGCCCACCACATCATCCGACTTCACAGTCAGGATCTCCTGCAGTGTATAGGATGCGCCGTATGCCTCCAGAGCCCATACCTCCATCTCTCCGAAACGCTGTCCGCCGAACTGTGCTTTACCGCCCAGAGGCTGCTGTGTAACCAGAGAGTACGGACCGGTAGAACGTGCATGGATCTTATCATCTACCAGATGGTGCAGCTTCAGATAATGCATGTGGCCGATGGTTACCGGGCTGTCAAAATACTCTCCGGTACGTCCGTCACGCAGTCTTACCTTACCATCTCTTGAAATCGGAACACCCTTCCAGAGTTTTCTGTGGTCACGGTTCTCATACAGATAATCCATGACCTCCGGAAGCAGTTCTTCCTCATGTTTTGCCTTAAACTCATCCCACTCCAGATTAACGTAATCATTGGCCAGATCCAGAGTATCCATAATGTCTTCCTCGTTTGCGCCGTCAAAGATCGGGGTGGATACGTTGAAGCCGAGAGCCTTGGCTGCAAGGCTCAGGTGGATCTCCAGCACCTGACCGATATTCATACGGGACGGCACACCCAGCGGGTTCAGCACGATATCCAGCGGACGTCCGTTCGGAAGGAACGGCATATCCTCTACCGGAAGCACTCGTGAAACCACACCCTTGTTGCCGTGACGTCCGGCCATCTTATCGCCGACAGAGATCTTTCTCTTCTGGGCAATGTAGATGCGGACGGACTGATTTACTCCCGGAGGAAGCTCATCGCCGTTCTCTCTGGTAAATACCTTGGCATCCACAACGATACCGTACTCACCATGGGGAACCTTCAGAGAAGTATCACGTACCTCTCTTGCCTTCTCACCGAAGATGGCTCTCAGCAGACGCTCCTCAGCAGTCAGCTCTGTCTCTCCCTTCGGTGTTACCTTGCCGACCAGAATATCACCGGCACGTACCTCCGCACCGATGCGGATGATACCGCGCTCATCCAGATCCTTCAGAGCCTCGTCTCCGACGCCCGGAACATCACGGGTGATCTCGTCCGGTCCAAGCTTTGTATCTCTCGCCTCTGCCTCATACTCTTCCATATGAACAGAAGTATATACATCATCCATCACGAGACGCTCGCTCAGAAGAACGGCATCCTCGTAGTTGTAGCCTTCCCAGGTCATGAACCCGATCAGCGGGTTCTTTCCAAGAGCGATCTCACCATTCTTGGTGGATGCTCCGTCGGCGATGACATCGCCTGCCTCTACCCGGTCCCCCTTGAATACGATCGGTCTCTGATTGTAGCAGTTGCTCTGGTTGCTTCGTTTGAACTTCGTCAGATGATACTCATCGCGGGTACCGTCATCCGCACGGATCACGATCTCCCTGGAAGCAGAGCACTCTACCACACCTCCGCGTCTGGCAACCACGCAGACACCGGAGTCTACAGCGGTCTTGGTCTCCATACCGGTACCAACCACCGGAGCCTCGGTAGTCAGAAGCGGTACGGCCTGACGCTGCATGTTGGATCCCATCAGCGCACGGTTCGCATCGTCGTTCTGAAGGAACGGAATCAGCGCCGTAGCCACGGAGAAGACCATCTTCGGGGAGACATCCATGTAGTCAAACATGGAACGCTCGTATTCCTGTGTCTCCTCACGGTAACGACCGGAAACGTTCTTTCTGATGAAGTGACCTTCTTCATCGAGAGCCTCGTTCGCCTGCGCTACATGGTAATTATCTTCTTCATCCGCCGTCATATACACTACTTCACTGGTAACACGCGGATTCTTCGGATCAGATTTGTCGATCCGGCGGTAAGGCGCCTCCACAAATCCGTACTCATTGATCCGGGCATAGGTGGCCAGAGAGTTGATCAGACCGATATTCGGTCCCTCAGGAGTCTCGATGGGGCACATTCTGCCGTAATGAGAATAGTGGACATCTCGTACCTCGAATCCGGCTCTGTCTCGTGACAGACCGCCGGGACCCAGGGCGGAAAGACGTCTCTTGTGAGTCAGCTCACCAAGCGGGTTGTTCTGATCCATGAACTGAGACAGCTGGGAAGATCCGAAGAACTCCTTCACAGCAGCCTGCACCGGCTTGATGTTGATCAGAGACTGAGGAGAAATACCCTCGATCTCCTGTGTGGTCATACGTTCACGCACCACACGCTCCAGTCTGGACAGCCCGATACGGTACTGATTCTGAAGCAGCTCGCCCACCGAACGGATACGACGGTTGCCCAGATGGTCGATATCGTCCTTATTTCCGATACCGTACTCCAGATGGATGTTATAGTTAATGGAAGCAAAAATATCTTCCTTTGTAATATGCTTCGGAATCAGCTCATGCACGGAATGACGGATCGCGTCCTTTACATCCTCCGGATCCTCATTCTCATCCAGGATCTTCTTCAGGGCCGGGTAATATACCAACTCTGTGATGCCGAGAGACTTCGGATCACAGTCCACATAATGTCTGAGATCCACCATCATGCTGGAAAGCACCTTCACATTGCGCTCTTCCTTGCGGATCAGCACGTAAGGCACTGCTGCGTTCTGGATATCATCTGCCAGGCTTCTGGTCACTTCCGTGCCGGCCTCAGCCAGAACCTCACCTGTGGTCTGGTCCACCACGTCCTCAGCGAGGACATGTCCGGTGATACGGTTGCGCAGCATCAGCTTCTTGTTGAATTTATATCTTCCAACCTTGGCAAGGTCATAACGGCGTGCATCAAAGAACATGCTGGTGATCAGGCTTTCTGCGCTCTCCACGGCAAGCGGCTCACCCGGACGGATCTTTTTATACAGCTCCAGCAGAGCTCCGGCATAGGGACCCTTCTGGTAGGTCTCGGAATCATCCTTCTCAAAGGTCTTGAGAAGCTTCGGCTCTTCACCGAAGAGTTCCAGGATCTCTTCTCTCGTGCTGACACCAAGGGCACGGATCAATACAGTAACCGGCACCTTTCTTGTACGGTCCACACGTACATAAAATACATCATTGGAGTCGGTCTCATATTCCAGCCACGCACCACGGTTCGGGATCACAGTACAGGAGTAAAGCTCTTTACCTGTCTTGTCCTTCGCGATCGCGTAATAAATACCCGGGGAACGAACCAGCTGGCTGACGATAACACGCTCGGCACCATTGACCACAAAGGTACCTGTCTCTGTCATGTAGGGCAGATCTCCCATGTAGATCTCGTGCTCTACGATTTCTTCTTTTTCTTTATTATGAAGCTTTACCGTCACCATCAAAGGCTTTGCATACGTCGCATCACGTTCAATGCATTCCTCAATCGAATATTTGGGATCTTTCAATCGAAAGCCCGTGAAACTCAGACTCAGCTTGCCGCTGTAGTCCTCAATCGGCGAGATATCATCAAAGACTTCTTTCAGGCCCTCATCCAGGAACCACTGGTAAGAGTCCTTCTGAACTTCAATAAGATTAGGCATTTCAAGGACTTCCTTCTGCCGTGAATAACTCATCCGGAATCCTTTACCATTTGTAATAGGACGTATCCTGTTTTTCTCCATTGATGTTTCACCTCTGTTCTTTCTGCAGTCTGCGTCAACTTTTGGGCATAACTATGCCAGGGCATAATCCTGCACAATAGTGCAACCTACACTATACAACTATTTCAAGCGGGTGTCAAGAAATTTTTTAATTTTTTCTATGAAGCGGCGCTGTAATATGATTACGTTTCCCATTGACTCTGATAAAGTTTGTAATATGCGCCTTTTCGGGCCATGAGCTCTTCATGGCTGCCGGTCTCCACGATATTCTGGTGATCTACATAGAAGATCCGGTCTGCTCCGCGGATGGTGGAGAGGCGGTGGGCGATGACGAAAGAGGTACGTCCTTTCAGCAGTGCCTCGATGCCTGCCTGTACCATCAGTTCTGTCTGGGTGTCGATGCTTGAAGTGGCCTCATCCAATATCAGGATACGGGGATCGGATACCATGGTTCGGGCAAATGCCAGGAGCTGGCGCTGTCCGATGGACAGCTTTCCTCCACGCTCGCTCACTTCCGTGTCATACCCTTTCTCCATCTCCATAATAAATTCGTGGGCATGCACTGCTTTGGCGGCGGCAGTCATCTCCTCTTCTGTGGTGTCCGGACGCCCGTAGCAGATATTTTCCCGTATGGTGCCGGTAAACAGGAAAGTGTCCTGTGTCATGACTCCCGTCTGCCGGCGCAGACTCGCAAGGGTCACTGCCTGGATATCATGTCCGTCCACACAGATCTGTCCCGCAGTCACATCGTAGAAGCGGCTGATCAGATTCACGATGGTGGTCTTTCCGGCTCCCGTAGGCCCCACCAGGGCAATCGTTTCTCCCGGATAGATCTCAAAGTTCACATCCCGAAGCACCAGCCGTTCCGGCTCGTCCGTATAGGCAAAACTCACATTTCGGAACGAAACTCCGCCCTGGATCTGAGGCAGTTCATAAGCTCCGACCCGGTCTGCAATCTCAGCCGGCGTGTCCAGAATATCAAAAATACGCTCTGCCGCAGAAATATTCGTCACGATCTTATTATAAAAGCTGGCCAGATTCCGGATCGGGCTCCAGAACATTCCTATATAAGTGGAGAATGCCATAAAAGTACCGATCCCAATATGCTCCGCCCCCACAATTTTCAGTCCAATAAAGTATAGAAGAAATCCTCCCACGCCCCAGGTGATCTCTACCAGAGCGCTGAACAGATCAGCCACGCGCACCGCATGGACAAAGCTGGTGCGGTATTCTTCTGAAAAACAGTCAAAATCCTTCTGGGTTTCCTGCTCCGCCGCAAAGCTCTGCACAATACGGATCCCTGAGATATCCTCATGGATAAAGGCATTCAGATTGGAATTCTTTTTCCGATGGATCTGCCACAGCTTATGCGCTTTCATCTGGATCAGAAACATGCAGAAAATCAGCACCGGCAGCATCAGCAAAGCTGCCATGGCCAGCTTCCAGTTCTTCACCAGCATGATCACTGCCACGCCGGTCACGGTCAGCAGATCCGGGATCAGCTTCGTCACACTGTCTGACAGCACTTCCTTCAGAGAATTTACATCCCCGATGATCCTGGCCAGAATCTTCCCGGTAGGCCGGCTGTCAAAAAAGTGAAAGCTCAGTGACTGGATATGGGTATACAGTTCCTGACGGATCGCAAGAAGCACACGGTTCGTCACATCTGCCATCAGAAGCATGCAGGCTCTGGTGCCCGCCCAGAAGATCAGGAACATTACCATGGCCACAGCTGCCAGCCGCAGAAGCCCCGAAATATCCCGGTTGGCCACATATACGTCCACTGCCCTCTCGATCATCAGCGGAGTGGCCAGTGTCACTGCCAGTGTCACCAGCGTCAGTGAGATCGTCTGTGCCAGTTCTTTTTTGAAAGACAGCATATAGCGAAACAGCCGAATCAACGTCTCATGCTTTGGCACTTCCCGCTGCAGTTCATCCTGTCCAACTGCATTTACTGACATAATGCTTCCCCCTTTCTTGTTTCTTCCTTTTTACTGCCCGGTGTCCCGGTCCGTTCTCCGTACTGTACACACCAGGTCTGATAATAACGTCCTTTTTCTGCCATCAGTTCTTCGTGAGTCCCCCGCTCTGCAATGCCATGGTTATCCAGCACGATGATTTCATCCGCATCCCGCACAGAAGAGATCCGGTGGCCGATAATGATCTTTGTCATATCTCCCACTTCGCTCAGATTCTTCTGCAGCAGCTTCTCGGTCTCCATATCCAGCGCCGAAGTGGCATCATCCAGCACCAGCACCGGTGCGTGTCTGGCGATGGCCCTTGCAATGGAAAGACGCTGCTTCTGCCCACCAGAAAGTCCCACACCA
>JAQXWO010000154.1 GCA_029225485.1 Lachnospiraceae bacterium | reverse complement strand
ATGACTTGTCTATTTTCCCGATAGTACACCTCAAAAATACTCAGCGTAGCCCGCTACGCCTCCGTTTTTGAGATGCACTCTCAGAAAAATATCCGGCGTCATCTGATCAGTTATTTATTTTCCGATGTACTAGCATTATGAAGGAGGGTGATGCCCTATGAACACAAGGGAAGTGTTAATTTTATTGTTAGTAATTTTTGCGGCTCTGTCATACATAGACAATCACAATAACAGAAAGAAATGGCACCCATCCGTCCAAAGTTGAGGTGCTAAATTCTTTTAATACTAAAGCTGAGGGCAAATCGGATTCACATCCGATTTACTTTATTTCAATAATACATCAGAGTGGCTGAGAAATCAACCACTCTTTTTTGTTTTCGGAGTTGACGCAGACGAGAACGATTGGTACAATCGGGTGGAATGAGATTGACAGAACAGAGAATCTGTCAGAAAGGAGAAGAGATGTACCTGATTAAAAATGTCAGAGTGTATGCACCGGAGGCGCTGGGGGTCATGGATGTGCTGACGGGAGGGGAGAAGATCCTGAAAATTGCGGATCATCTTCCGGCAGAATCTGCATATGGGGTGGAGACTGTGGATGGCAGCGGAAAGGTGCTGCTGCCCGGGCTGATCGATGCTCACGTTCATATTCTGGGCGGAGGCGGGGAGGGCGGTCCGAGGACAAGGACTCCTGAGATCATGCTGTCTGATATCATTTGCGGTGGAGTGACGACGGTAGTCGGATGCTTGGGAACGGATGGCTGTACCAGAACCATGACAAATCTGATCGCGAAGGCCAAGGGGCTGACGGAGGAGGGGATTACCTGTTATGCCTATACAGGTTCCTATCAGGTGCCGGTGAGGACACTGACCGGCAGCATTATGGACGATCTGATTCTGCTCAGTGAGGTGGTCGGTACCGGAGAGATCGCCATTTCAGATCACCGTTCCTCCCAGCCGACCCGGGAGGAATTCGCCAGGATCGTGGCAGACACCAGAGTGGGAGGAATCCTTTCCGGAAAAGCTGGTCTGGTAAATATTCATATGGGGGATGGAGAAGAAAAGCTGGGATTTTTGCGCTATGTCCTGGAGCATACCCAGATCCCGGCTTCTCAGATGCTGCCTACCCATATCAACCGCAGCAGATCGCTGATAGAGGATGGAATCGATTACGCGAAAAACCTGGGCGGATATATCGATCTGACGACCAGTTCTGATCCGGATCATCTGGAACCGGATGAGGTGAAGGCCGGCAGCGGGCTGAAGATGGCTCTGGAGGCAGGAGTGCCTGTCGATCATATTACCTTTTCCTCCGACGGTCAGGGAAGTCTGCCGGTGTTTGGACCGGATGGGACTTTTCTGGGACTTGGCGTAGGAAAGGTGATCTCCCTGTATCGTGAGATAAAGGACGCTGTGCTGACAGAGGGGCTCCCTCTGGAAGCTGCTCTGAAACCGGTGACCTCCAATCCGGCTTCCCTGCTGAAACTGGAGAGAAAAGGCAGGATCGCGGAGGGAGCAGACGCGGATCTGGTGCTCGCGGATGCAGAGACACTGGAGATCGATTCTGTATTTGCCAGAGGACGCCTCATGGTATCAGGAGGCAAACTCCTGGTGAAGGGGACCTTTGAGTCCTGAAAAAAAGAACTCATGTTCAGACCCGACCATTTGATGCATGTTTCATGAAATATTACCTGGATCTGGACTGAAACAAAAAAGGAGGAAATCATGGAAAAGAAGAGATTTCAGTTTCCCCACACTTATATTATTATTTTTGGTGTAATACTGGCGGCGGCCCTGCTGACTGTATTTATTCCGCTGGGGAAATACGATACAAAGGAAATTACCTACACCGTCAACGGTGAGGAGAAGACGAAGACGGTCCTGGATCCGGACAGCTTTGAGTATGTGCTGGATGAGGACGGAAACAAAGTGACAAAGGTGGCGCCGCTGTTCGGTACGGAAGATTTTGGCGGTCAGGGTATCCTGAATTATGTGTTTGAGGGTATGACCGTAGGTGACAAATATGGTACTGCAGTAGGCATCATTGCCTTTATCCTGGTGGTCGGAGGCGCTTTTGGAGTGGTACTCCGGACAGGCGCTGTGGAGGCCGGCATCATGCGGGTGATCGCTCTGATGAACGGGAAGGAGATTTTTCTGATCCCTGTCCTGATCGTGCTGTTTTCCCTGGGCGGGGCAGTGTTCGGTATGGGGGAGGAAGCCATTCCCTTTGTGATGATCCTGGTGCCTATGTTTATTGCCATGGGATATGATGCGGTAGTGGGAATTATGTGTTCCTATGTGGCCACGCAGATCGGCTTCGGTACTTCCTGGCAGAATCCTTTTGGTCTGGCGGTAGCACAGGGGATCGCAGATATTCCGGTCATGTCGGGAGCATGGTTCCGGATTCCCATGTGGATCTTCTTTACCGGTCTGACCATCGTATTCACCATGCGCTATGCATCAAAGATCAAGAAGAATCCAAGAAGCTCTGTAGCCTACGAGTCAGACAGCCAGTACCGGGAAGAATTTGCGGTTGAGAGCCAGAAGGAGCTCCCCTTTACTCTGGGACATAAGCTGGTGATCCTGACGATCGCGGTCTGCATCGTGTGGACCATCTGGGGCGTTGTGACACAGGGCTACTATATTCCGGAGATCGCCTCCCAGTTTTTCGTGATGGGACTTGTGGCAGGTATCATCGGAGTTGTATTCCACTTAAATGATATGAGACTGAATGATATCGCGAAATCCTTTGACAAAGGAGCGGCAGATCTTCTGGGGGCGGCTCTCTGCGTCGGTATGGCTCAGGGAATCATCATCGTGCTGGGCGGCACCAGCGCCACAGATGGCACGGTGCTGAATACGATCCTGCACAGCATCAGCGAAGGCATGAAAAACTTCCCGCCTGCCATTTCGGCCTGGTTTATGTACATCTTCCAGTCCGTATTCAATTTCTTCGTGGTATCCGGTTCCGGTCAGGCAGCCCTCACCATGCCGGTCATGGCTCCTCTGTCAGATCTGGTAGGCGTGCAGCGCCAGGTGGCTGTCGTAGCGTACCAGCTGGGTGATGCCTTCACGAATTTCATCGTGCCGACATCCGGATGTCTTCTGGGAGCCCTGGCAGCTGCGAAGCTGGAGTGGGGCAACTGGGCGAAGTTCCAGATCAAGTTTCAGGCAATTCTGTTTGTCTGCGCATCATTGACGGTGGTGCTGGGCGTTATGATCGGTTTATCTTAACAACGGGTGAACTGATGCCATCAAGACTATGAAATTGAATAGCCGCATATAGGAGAGCTAAATCGGGCTTTAGTTGACTAATACAGGACGCCGCAGAATCCTCGGTTGGCTGGTGAAGGTTTCAAACATGCGTCGAGAGGGGCTGCTCCGGTATGGAAGAGCTTGATCGCTGCGCCGGGAATCACTAAGCACGGCAGCCCTGCCTCCGAAAGGGC
>JAQXWO010000153.1 GCA_029225485.1 Lachnospiraceae bacterium | reverse complement strand
TGCCAGAACTGCGGATATGAATCATCCAAATGGATGGGACAGTGCCCCGGGTGTCATGAGTGGAATACCTTTGCGGAGGAGCCGGTGGTCTCCTCTGCAAGAGCCGTCAGTTCATCAGCAGGAGTCAGGAAACAGAAGCAGAAGCCGGTACATCTCAATGAGATCACCCTGGGGGAGGCTGCCAGGACCAGCACCGGTATCGGAGAGCTTGACCGTGTACTGGGAGGCGGCATCGTTCAGGGTTCCCTTGTGCTGGTGGGCGGAGATCCGGGCATCGGCAAGTCCACACTGCTCCTTCAGACATGCCGCAATCTGACTGCCCAGGGCAGAAAAGTACTGTATGTCTCCGGTGAGGAATCCCTGCAGCAGATCAGGATGCGGGCAGAGCGGATGGGTACCTTTACTGACGCGCTGTCCCTGCTTTGTGAGACGAATCTGGAGGATATACGGGAAGCCATACAGCAGATGATGCCGGAAGTGGTGATCATTGATTCCATCCAGACCATGTACAGTGAAGGGGTATCCTCTTCTCCCGGCAGTGTATCTCAGGTGCGCGAATCCACCGGTATCCTGCTGCAGATCGCCAAGGGACTGAATATTTCGGTCTTTATTGTCGGTCATGTGACAAAAGAAGGCGTAGTGGCAGGACCGAGAGTTCTGGAGCATATGGTGGATACGGTGCTTTATTTTGAGGGCGACAGGAATGCGGTATACCGTGTCCTGCGCAGTGTCAAGAACCGCTTTGGCTCCACCAATGAGATCGGTGTTTTTGAGATGCGGGGCAATGGGCTTGCAGAAGTGGAGAATCCTTCAGAGTTTATGCTTAGCGGCAGACCTCAGGGAGCCTCAGGTTCTGTAGTGGCATGCTCTATGGAGGGCACCCGGTCTGTGCTGATCGAGGTACAGGCCCTGGTCTGCCGCAGCAATCTGGCATTTCCCAGACGGACAGCGGCCGGGACAGATCTCAACAGGGTAAACCTTCTGCTGGCAGTGCTGGAGAAGAGAGCAGGACTGTCTCTCTCAGCCTGTGATGCCTATGTAAATATTGCAGGCGGTATCCGCATGAATGAGCCGGCCGTCGATCTGGGGATCGTGGCGGCAGTCATCTCCAGCTTCCGGGACATACCGGTCAATGACAGTACGATCATGTTCGGGGAAGTGGGCCTGAGCGGTGAAGTCCGTGCAGTCAGTATGGCAGAACAGCGCGTCCGTGAGGCCAGAAAACTGGGCTTTCAGACCGTGATCCTGCCTGAGGTCAGCCGCAGACAGGCACAGCGGGTCAAGGACATCCGTATCATCGGCGTAAGGAACGTCCGTGAACTGATGAATGTTCTGATCTCCCAGGAACCCGATACGAAAGAACTCCCTTTTACAGATGTATCAGGTGAATGATAATTTTAAATTGCAGTTTCGACCAAAGTGTGCTATGATTCCCTTTGGCTGACTGAAAATGAAGATAACCGTGCAGCAGCTGCACCGTTACCAATAGATTTTATGAGTGGAGACTGATTATGAGACACGAATTTAGGAAAATTGAGCCCAAATGGCAGAAGAAGTGGGACGAAGCAGGGATTTTCCATGCAGTAGATAATGACGAGAGACCGAAATTTTATGGTCTGGTAGAATTCCCGTATCCCAGCGGAGCAGGTATGCATGTGGGACATATCAAGGCATATTCCAGCCTGGAGGTGATCTCCAGAAAGCGCCGTATGGAAGGATACAATGTTCTGTTCCCCATCGGATTTGATGCATTTGGACTTCCTACGGAGAATTATGCCATCAAGACAGGCAAGCATCCCCGTGTGATTACAGATGATAATATTGTTAGATTTACCAATCAGCTGAAGAAGGTTGGATTTTCTTTTGACTGGGACAGAGTGATCGATACCACGGATGAGGATTATTATAAATGGACTCAGTGGATTTTCCTCAAGATGTTCGATGCCGGTCTGGTATTCCGTGATACTGCACTGGTAAACTACTGCCCGTCCTGTAAGGTCGTTCTTTCCAATGAGGACAGCCAGGGCGGAAAGTGCGATATCTGTCACAGTGATATCGTTCAGAAATCCAAGACTGTATGGTATCTGAGGATCACCGAGTACGCAGACAAGCTTCTGGAAGGACTGGATACAGTAGACTATCTTCCGAATATCCGTCAGCAGCAGGTGAACTGGATCGGCAAGTCCACGGGTGCATTTGTGAATTTCAAGATCACCGGCAAGGACGAGAGCTTTGAGATCTACACGACACGCCCGGATACGCTGTTTGGTGTGACGTTCATGGTTATCGCTCCGGAGCATCCGATGATCGACAAACATGAGTCAGAGATCCGTAATATGGATGAGATCAAAAACTACCGTGAGATCTGTGCAAAGAAGACTGAGTTCGAGCGTACTCAGCTGGTAAAGGATAAGACAGGTGTCCGCATCGACGGATTGACTGCCACCAACCCTATCACCGGAAAAGAGATCCCGATCTACATCGCAGATTACGTTATGATGGGTTATGGTACAGGTGCGATCATGGCAGTGCCTGCACATGATACACGTGACTATGAATTCGCAAAGAAGTTCGGTATTGAGATCATTCCTGTTATCGAGGGCGGCAATATTGAAGAGGGTGCATACACCGGAGACGGAAAGATGATCAATTCCGGTTTCCTGAATGGATTTACCAACAAAAAGGATTCCATTCACCGCATGATCGAGGAGCTGGAGAAGCTTGGCGTCGGCAGAGCCGGGGTTCAGTACAAGATGAAAGACTGGGCCTTCAACCGTCAGAGATACTG
Organism: Lachnospiraceae bacterium; assembly: GCA_029225485.1. GTDB lineage: Bacteria > Bacillota > Clostridia > Lachnospirales > Lachnospiraceae > Choladousia. Next base: position 3,459 of record JAQXWO010000153.1, on the reverse strand, counting down.
GGGTGAGCCGATTCCGCTGATTCACTGCCCGAAGTGCGGTGTGGTCGGAGTGCCTTACGAAGAGCTTCCGCTCCGTCTTCCGAAGGTGGAGAATTTTGAGCCGGGTCAGGACGGAGAATCACCGCTGGCACAGATTGATTCTTTTGTGAACTGTACCTGTCCGAAGTGTGGAGGTGCAGCAAAACGCGAGACTGATACCATGCCTCAGTGGGCTGGTTCTTCCTGGTACTTCCTGAGATATATTGATCCGCATAATGACGAAGCCCTGGCTGATCCAGAAAAGCTCAAATACTGGATGCCGGTAGACTGGTACAACGGCGGTATGGAGCATGTTACCCGCCATATGATCTATTCCCGTTTCTGGCATCATTTCCTGTATGACATCGGTGCAGTCAATACGCCGGAACCCTATGCCAAGAGAACGGCGCAGGGACTGATCCTTGGACCGGACGGGGAAAAGATGAGTAAATCCAAGGGAAATGTAGTAGACCCGCTGGATGTAGTGGAAGAGTATGGTGCAGATGTTCTTCGTACCTATGTGCTGTTTATGGGTGATTATGGCGCGGCTACTCCATGGAGTGAGAATTCAGTGAAAGGCTGCAAGCGCTTCCTGGAACGTGTGGCAGGACTGACCGATCTGGTAAACGGAGAAGGAGCAAGCCCGAAACTTGAGACAGCATTCCACAAGACCATCAAGAAAGTATCCGGCGACTATGAGGATACGAAGTTTAATACAGCAATAGCTGCTCTGATGGGACTTCTGAACGATATTTATGCAAACGGTTCACTGACCAGAGATGAGCTGGTGACATTTATCAAGCTGCTTTGTCCGGTCGCTCCTCATCTGTGTGAGGAGATCTGGGAAAACATTGACGGAGAAGGATTCCTCTCCATGTCCTCCTGGCCGAAGTATGAGGAAAGCAAGACGATCGATGCTACCATAGAGCTTGGTGTACAGGTCAATGGTAAAGTGAGAAGTGTTGTGGCATTCCCCTCCGGATGCTCTAAGGAAGAGGCACTTTCCATTGCTCTGGCTGATGAAAAAATCAAGGCGCTTGTGGATGGTAAAACAGTAGTGAAAGAGATCTATGTGCCAAATAAGATCGTTAATATTGTAGTAAAATAATTGATACAACGGCGTCACGTGTCACTGTTCACGTGATGCTGTCTGTCTCAGACCTGTATTTCAAATGAGCAGGAACCATTCTGAAGGAAGATATTCTCCTGTGTACATTACATGGGAGATTAAAAAAAGTGCTTTACTTTACTGCACTACTATGATAGTATACTACAGTAATTTGTAATTAAGTATCTGGGAGGATGAAAACATATGAAGAAAAAACTTGCACTTTTGGTTTGTATGGCGATGGCAATGACGATGTCTGTGGGAGTATCTGCAGAAGAGGATCTGGTATATGCTGTGGAGGCAGGTTCTGCAGGTGAAGCTGCTGCCCAGGATAAAGGTTTTCAGTATAATTCAGTTACTTCTCAGGCAGATGCTCTGATGGAAGTGGCTTCCGGCACTTCTGATGCGGCGATCATCGATCTTCTGATGGCAGGTGCCATGATCGGAGAGGGTACCAGTTATCCGGATCTGATTCATACAGAGGAACTGACGACAGAAGAGTATGGAGTTGGATGCCGGAAAGGTTCTGATCTGGCTGCTTATATAAACGATGTATTTGCAGAGACCTATGCAGACGGTACCATGAAGGAGATTGCTGAGAAGTATGGTGTGCAGGAAGCACTTGTGGAGCAGCCGGCTATCGAGGAGGAAAGTGAAGCTGAGACAGAGGCGGCAGCTGAGGACAGTGATGTAGCGGCAATCCAGGAGAAGGGAACTCTTGTAGTTGGTATTACAGATTTTGCTCCGATGGATTACAAAGAAGACGGGGACGAGTGGATCGGCTTTGATGCGGATATGGCCCGTATTGTAGCAGAGAAGCTTGGTGTAGAAGCAGAGTTCGTGGAGATCGACTGGGATACCAAGATTATGGAACTGGATGCAGGCAACATTGATGTGGTGTGGAATGGTATGACGCTGACTGATGAAGTGAAGGCAGCCATGGAATGTACCAAGCCCTACTGCAATAATGCACAGGTAATTGTAGTTCCGGCTGAATAAGGGAGACTACGTCGAAGCCTGCAAGACAGGCGATCAGTGAAAAAGTGAATAGATCCAGGGATACCCGGCGAGCCTGAAGCGAGCCGGGCATCTGTATGTATATCTGTCAGATTTGTATGACCTGTGGGGCAGGAACAGACAGAGTCCGTGATGCAGGCAGCCGATGGTCTGCATGGCAGAGGCAAAGGATTTATTGACTGATTTGGAATTTTTGAAGCACAATAATATGATATAAGGGAGAGTATGTATGCTTGGAAATGTAACCCTGGCTCTTCTGGACGGTCTGGCGACGACGTTTCAGATATTTATATTTACATTGATTTTTTCGCTTCCTCTGGGGCTGATCCTGGCATTTGGATCTTTGAGCAAATGGAGGCCGCTGCGTTATCTGATACAGATACTTGTATGGATCATCCGGGGAACCCCTCTGATGCTGCAGCTCATCATTATTTTTTACGGTCCGGGTCTGTGGCTTGGCAAAAATATCTGGAGCGGAAATGAAGCCGGCCGTATCACAGCTACAGTTGTAGCTTTCACCATCAATTATGCCTGTTATTTTTCTGTGATATTCCGGGGCGGAATCGAAGGAGTTCCCGCAGGCCAGCGGGAAGCGGGACAGGTCCTTGGCATGACACGCAGCCAGATCTTCTTTCGGATCACGCTTCTTCAGATGATAAAAAGAGTGGTGCCGCCGATGTCCAATGAGATTATTACACTTGTGAAGGATACTTCCCTTGCACGAACGATTGCAGCCCAGGAGCTGACATTTGCAGGCTTTTCCTTTATGAAGTCGGCAGGACTTACCTGGCCGCTGTTTTATACCGGAGTATTTTATCTGATCTTTGTAGGAATACTGACACTGCTGTTTAATTACATAGAGCGCAGGCTGAGCTATTTCAGATAAAGGGGGGAGCATAGATGGCAATTTTGGAAGTGAAACACATTGAAAAACATTTTGGAAATACGCAGGTGCTGAAAGATGTAAGTTTCTCTCTGGAAGAAGGAACGGCTCTGGCGATTATTGGCTCTTCCGGATCCGGAAAGACCACACTGCTGCGCTGTCTCAATTTTCTGGAAACGCCGGATCAGGGTACGATCTCTGTGAAGGGGAATATGCTGTACGATGCATCCCGCGGCCGTTCGGAAAATGAGGCAGACCTCAGAACGAAGAGACTTCATTTTGGAATGGTATTTCAGTCTTTCAATCTGTTCCCGCAGTATACGGCACTGGAAAATGTCATGCTTGCAGAACAGCTCCTGGCAAAGGGACAACCTGGCTATAAGCAGAATAAGAAAAGGATCCTTGAAGAAATCGAGGTGCATGGAAAAGAATT
>JAQXWO010000152.1 GCA_029225485.1 Lachnospiraceae bacterium | reverse complement strand
CACATATTCCGGCATATAAAGTCCGGGCAGTCGATACGACTGCTGCAGGGGATTCCTTTACCGCGGCTCTGGCTGTGATGCTGGCTCAGGGGAAAACTATTCGGGAGGCGGCAGAATTTGCCAATTGTGTATCTGCAATCGTGGTGACAAGAGAGGGTGCACAGTCTTCGATTCCTACATTAGACGAGGTTATGGAATACCGCAGCGAAATAGAAAAAGCCGGTTAGGTTCGTAAAATTCTTCAACAAAAGAAAATATGAAATGTGGAAAGTGAGGATCGGCGCATGTTGTGGTAAATGATGCGCCGGCCTTTGGTATATAGAAAATAAGGAGTGGACGAGAATGAAGAAACTTGGGTTTATAGGACTTGGAATTATGGGACGTCCGATGGCAAAAAATTTGTTGAAGGCCGGTGTGAAAGTTTTGGCGACTGATCTGAATCAGGAAGCAGTACGGGATGTAGCGGCTGCCGGAGCGGAGGAAGGCAGCTATGCGCAGATTGGTGCTCAGTGCAGTACGGTGATCATCATGGTTCCAAGTGGAGCTATTACAAAATCTATTCTGTTTGGAGAGAACGGTCTGGCATCAACGCTGAGACCGGGCAGTATTGTGTGTGATATGAGTTCTGTGACTCCTGTGGAATCGAAAGAATGTTATGAGAAACTCAAAGATATCGGAGTGGGATTTATAGATGCACCGGTATCCGGGGGTGAACCGGGAGCTGTTGCAGGTACACTGGCTATTATGGCTGGCGGGGAACAGGAGCATTTCGATGCAATGAAAGAATATTTTGATATTCTCGGATCATCTGCTTTGTTGATTGGAGAATCCGGCAGCGGAAGTGTGGCAAAACTGGTAAATCAGATTATTGTAAATAATACGATTGCCGTGGTTTCGGAAGCTTTCGTCTTTGCGGCAAAAGCGGGTGTAAATCAGGAAAAAGTGTATGAGGCGATCCGGGGCGGACTGGCAGGCAGTGCAGTGCTTGACGCAAAGATTCCCATGATTCTGGAACGTAATTTTAAGCCGGGCGGTCCGATCAGGATCAATCATAAAGACATCAAAAATGTGGTGGAAACGGCTCATGCGATTGATGTCCCAATTCCATATACGGCTCAGCTTTATGAAATCCTGCAGTCTTTGAAAATCCATGGACACATGGGAGATGATCACGGCGGTATCATACAGTATTTCGAAATGCTTGCAGATGTGAAGGTACAGAAACAGGATTAACGGAGGAAAAACGATGTCATTAAGTTCTGATGTTTTATTGTCCTACAGGAGCATAGAGGAAGAAAAGATAGATGATCTGCTGAAAAAAGAAGCTGCTTTCAATCAGAAGAAGCTGATTGTACTGGATGATGATCCGACGGGAGTACAGACTGTCCATGATATATCGGTGTTTACTGATTGGGAGGAAGACAGCATACGTCAGGGATTTTGTGAGAAAAATTCTTTATTTTATATTTTGACTAATTCCAGAGGTTTTACCCGGGAAGAGACGGAACGTGTACATAATGAGATAGCGGCAGTTGTGGATAAAGTGGCCAGAGAACTGGACAAAGAATATATATTTATCAGCCGGAGCGACAGCACGCTGAGAGGACATTATCCGTTGGAGACGGAAATTTTGAAAGAAAATTATGAGAAAAATACTGGATGCAGAATAGACGGGGAGATTTTATGTCCGTTTTTCCCGGAAGGTGGACGCTTTACCATAGACAATGTCCATTATGTCAAATATGGAAACAATCTGGTTCCGGCGAATGAAACAGAGTTTGCGAAGGACAGGACATTTGGCTATACTGCGAAATCGATGCCGAAATATGTGGAAGAAAAGACCGGAGGAGAATATAAAGCAGAGGATGTACTGTGTATTTCCCTGGAAGATATTCATTCTGAGACAGTGGATAAAATAACAGATCAGCTCTGCAGTGTACATGATTTTCATAAAATAGTAGTAAATGCGGTTTCTTATGCGGATTTGAAAGTATTCTGTGTTGCTTTGTACCGCGCTATGGCAAAAGGGAAAGTGTTTATGTTCCGGACAGCGGCAGCTCTGGTAAAGGTGATGGGCTGTATTTCTGATCAGCCGCTTCTTATGAAAAAACAGATGATCCAGGAAGGGTCAGAAAATGGTGGTGTTATTGTAATTGGTTCACATACAGATAAAACAACGAGACAGCTGGCGGCACTGAAAGAAGTTCCGGGAATTGAATTTATCGAATTGAATGCATCTTTGGTAAAGAATCAGGCGGCATTTGAAGAAGAACTGGAGCGCTGCCTTGCAAAAGAAGAAGCATGTATTCGTGCTGGCAGGAGTGTCTGCTGTTATACCACCCGTACTTTGATTACGGCAGATACCGGCGATAAAGAAGATGAACTTCGCTTATCTGTAAAAATATCGGATGCTGTGCAGGCGCTGGTAGGAAGACTTGGCAGTACACCTCGTTTTGTGATAGCTAAGGGAGGAATTACTTCCAGTGATGTTGGTAAAAAGGCACTGAAAGTGAAACGTGCGGATGTTCTCGGTCAGATCAAGCCTGGAATACCGGTATGGAAGACTGGCTCAGAAAGCAGATTTCCTGGAATTCCCTATGTGATTTTTCCGGGAAATGTCGGGGAGGACAGTATGCTGAAAGAGGCAGTAGAAGAACTGTTATAATCAGTTATATTTATAAAAAACAGAAGACAGGGAATCAATAAGATGATACAATATTACTGCAGAGTGGAAAACACTATATGGGAGTGAATTACATATGGAATTTCAAAATAAAGTAGCAGTCATCACAGGCGGTGCTCACGGCATCGGCAAAGCGATTGCGGATTCTTTTTTGAAGGAGGGCGCGCAGGTTGAGATCATCGATGTGGTTCCCTGCAATGGTTTTGTGGGAGACATCGGGAAAAAGGAAATTCTGGAAGAATTTGCGGCGCAGGTGATGGAAAAGCATGGGCATGTGGACTTTCTGATCAATAATGCGCCTCCGCTGATGAAAGGAATCGATGGATGTACCTATGAAGAGTTTCAGTATGCTCTGGCGGTGGGAGTGACGGCACCCTTTTACTTGAGCAGGCTTTTTTCTGATCATTTTGGAAAAGGCGGTGTGATTATCAATATTTCCTCTTCCAGGGATCGGATGAGTCAGCCCCAGACAGAGAGTTATACGGCAGCCAAGGGTGGGATCGCTGCGCTGACACATGCATTGGCGGTGAGTCTGGCCGGAAAGGTACGGGTGAATTCCATCTCGCCTGGGTGGATCGATACGGATTACCGTGTGTATGAAGGAGCTGATGCAGTGCAGCAGCCGGCGGGACGTGTCGGGAATCCTATGGATATTGCCCAGATGGCGCTATTTTTGTGTTCGCAAAAGGCGGGATTTATCACAGGTGAAAATATCTGTATTGACGGAGGGATGACCAGACAGATGATCTATCACGGAGACTGCGGATGGAATCTGGAAGTCTGAACCTACATGGATGCAGCAAGATATACAGCAGAAAGAAAGGAATCCTATGAAGCAGGAATACATTGAGAAAATATATGCAGGATGGCTGGCAAAGATTATAGGCATCCGTTTAGGCGTACCGATTGAGGGCTGGACGTATGAAAAAATCCAGAATATTTTTGGAGAGCTGGATCACTATCCAGTAAATTATCAGGAATTTGCTGCAGATGATGACAGCAATGGACCTCTGTTTTTTCTGAAAGCGCTGGAAGATGGCCGTCACGGTTTTGAACTGAAGGCCCAGGATGTGGCAGAAGCGCTTTTGAATTATGCGCCTTTTGAGCATGGCTTTTTCTGGTGGGGCGGCTATGGCACGTCAACAGAACATACAGCGTATCTGAATCTCCGCAATGGAATTCCGGCTCCAAGAAGCGGCAGCATTGAGCAAAATGGCGCGACAGCGGCTGAACAGATCGGAGGTCAGATTTTTATTGATACGTGGGGGCTGGTCAGCCCGGGCAATCCGAACCAGGCGGCACGATTTGCAGAGCAGGCAGCCAGTGTGACTCATGGGGGAAATGGTATTTACGGAGGTATCTTTGTCGCGGCGTGTATTGCATATGCTTTTGAAGAGCAGGACATGCACAAGATCATTGAGAAGGGACTCTCCTATATACCGAAAGACTGTGAATATGCACGTGTCGTCTGCGCTGTGACTGCGTATCACGATGCACATCCTGAAAACTGGAGAGATTGTTTTCAGTATATTTTTGAGAATTTTGGGTATGACCGTTATCCTGGAGTCTGCCATATCATCCCCAATATTGCGGTGATGATCCTCGGTCTGCTGTACGGCGAAGGTGATTTTGACCGAACGCTGAATATTACAAATATGTGCGGCTGGGATACAGACTGCAATGTAGGCAATGTGGCGACGATCATGGGTGTGAGAAATGGCCTTAAAGGAATCAATTACGAGAAGTGGAGAGCTCCGGTTCATGATTTTCTGGCATGTTCCAGTGTGGTCGGCTCTCTGAATATTATGGATATTCCTTTTGGTGCGACTTATATTGCAAAGCTTGCATGGGCGGTGGCAGGAGAAGAATTGCCTGAGCCGTGGAGGCAGATTGCGGAGGAACGGATCGACAGCTGCCATTTCGAATATCCGGGATCGACTCATTCCATCCGGCTGCGTACGGACACGCTGGCAGGGAGTCCGGATCTGAATCGGGAGTATGCACTGATCAATACGGATGAGTCGGCGGCAACAGGTCTTCGTTCTCTGAAATTGATGGTAAAACCGACGATACCGGGTGAATGCATTTATGCGTATCGAAAAACGTATTATACACCGGAGGATTTTCATGACAGCCGGTATGATCCCAGCTTTTCTCCTTTACTGTATCCGGGTCAGACGATCCATGGAAGTGCGTATGCTCCGCTGTATGGATCGGAAGGGATCGTCAGCCTGTATGTCCGGGATGCTCATACAGGAATGATCTATGAGGGAGAGCGGTATTCTCTGAAGAAACAGGAGTGGTTAACCATGGAATACACGATTCCTGCACTGGAAGGGGCCCTGCTTGATGAAATGGGCTTTTGCTTCCGGGTGGAGGGAGAAGGGAATGAATTGCCGGAGTTTCTGGCACTGATCGACGATCTGTATGCGGATGGTACGCCGGATTATGTGCTGGATTTTTCAAAAGAATCTGTGGAGGTGTGGCCTGGACTTCACCGGGAGATCAGCCAGATGACGAAGCTGAAAGGACTGATGTATCTGGAAAAGGGGTATCTGCATTTGTCCGGTTCGGATTTTGCGGAGGCTTATACCGGACGGCATGACTGGAAAGATTATTGCGCAGAATTTGCTGTTACTCCGTTTATCGGTGAGCATGTGATGGTGAATGTGCGTGTACAGGGAGCGATTCGTTCCTATGCGGCAGGGCTTTTGCCGGGGAATCGTGCAGCAATTTTGAAAAATGATAATGGCTACCGGATCTTGCAGGAGATTTCCTTTGTCTGGGAGACTGGAAAGGAATATCATATTGCCGTGACGGTGAAAGAAAACAGAATATCAATGGAAGTTGATGGGAAAACTCTGATCACTGTGATGGATGAAGAACATCCATATTTGTTGGGATCTGTGGGACTTTCTGTACAGAATGGCACGCATCTCGCCTGCCGGAGTATTGCAGTTCGCGGCATATAAATTCATGAAAAGGGATATCGAACAGCAAAACTGATTTCGATATCCCTTTTAATTATCGTTTGTTTTTGTCTCCATTTTGCGCTGCATCCTTCTGATTTTTATTATCCCTGATAGGATGCTCCAAAACTTCCATAGTACTCTTTGAAAAATTCCTTGATTGTCTGAATAGCCTTCATAATGCTTCCTCCTTGTTTTGAAATTGCAGCTCTTTTATATTTCTGAACTGCTTTCCTTTGATGGCTTTACTATACCACGGGAAAACAATTATGTGAAATACATATAATAAATGCAATCCGATACTTTTAAAGTATAAAAAACGAGGAGGAAACAATATGGTTCAGAACCGGAATGCCACCTTAAAATCCCCGTATTTGCCGGTAGCGTATTCGAAAGCCTCTTCCCAGTTTTCCAGATCAAAATATCTGCTTACGACACCGTCTGTCTTCAGGGACCCGTTGGTGATGTTTTCGATCACGTAGGGATAGCAGTAGGGACTTAAGTGGGAACCGCGGACATCCAGCTCTTTGTTGTCGCCGATCAGTGTCCAGTCTACGGTGGTTGATTCTGCGAATACGCTGAATTCTACAAAGGTGCCCAGCTTGCGGATGGCTTTCAGTCCCTGGACTACGCTGGACGGGTGGCCGGTAGCCTCTATGTAAATATCGCATCCGTAGCCGTCTGTCAGATCCTGAATTTTCTGAACCACATCTTCTTTGCCTGGATTCATCACGATGTCGGCACCGAATTCTTTTGCTTTTGCCAGGCGCTCATCCTTCATATCGAGAACGATCAGCTTCTCAGGATTCATTTTGTGGGCATATGTAATCATGCCAAGGCCCAGAGTACCTGCCCCGGAGATGACTACCACATCCTCCACGGTGATTTTTGCCCGGTCGACTGCGTGCTTGGAACATCCGTACGGCTCGATCAGAAGTGCTTTTTCCAGTGGGAGAGACTCCGGTACACGGTGGAGCACAGCATTTTTCGGATAGCGGACGTACTCGGCCATACCTCCGTTGTTCTCCTTTTGGAATCCGAAAGTAGCGTGGGGCTGGCACATCCAGTAACGGCCTGTTTTGCAGAATCTGCATTCGCCGCAGGGAACGATCTGGTCAGCGATGATGCGCTCCCCGATCTTGTAGTTTGTCACATTTTTGCCTGTCTCAACGACACGGCCGAGAAACTCATGCCCGGGAATGAAGGGAGTGCGTACCCATTTTTTGTGGGTATCATCTCCCCACATGGAGCCTCCGTGGAAGCATTTTAAGTCGCCTGCACAGATTCCGCAGCCTTCTGTTTTGATGATGATGTCGTCGTCTCCGCATTCCGGAACAGGGTATTCCGGTTCAAAACGATAGTTGCCTTTGTCATATGCTACAAGAGCTTTCATGGTTTTGGGTAAAGCTGCCATTTTATTACTTCCTTTCATTTTGTAAAATAGATTTATAAAATAAATTATATAATATAAAAAAGGAAAAGGCAAGAGAAATAAAAACTGCAGGGAATCTTTTACAGATTGGAGTTGCTGATCTGTTCAGAGCCAACCTCCAAAATGCTGAGCATTTCGTCAGTGTGGTTCTGAACGGTAAATGATGTTATGGTAAATGTTGTTATACAGAAGAGATAAAAGCAGAAATCAGGTTTAATGCCGCACCGGCGGCAATGGATTCTTTCCGGTAGGAACAGATCTGGAGGTAATCTCCGTCGCCGCAGAAGGTATCAAGTCCGGAAGCTCTCTGACGCAGTTCGGACAGGTATGGCTGGAGATATTCGCCCATGTATCCGCCGAGAATGATCTTGCAGTCGAGCAGAGCATGGACATTATTCACTGTCCTTGCAAGATCATTCAGATATTCGTCCCAGATTTTTGCAAGTACGGGATCGCCGGATGCCAGGCGGTCAAAAAATAACTGGAGGTTTCCGGATGTCAGGTCAGACAGGTTGGTGGCTGCCAGATAGGCATCAGCACATCCGGTCTGGCCGCAGTAGCAGGGGCGTCCGCCCGGAACCAGAGTCATATGGCCGACTTCACCGCTGCGCTGCTGATCTCCGCTGTAGACTTTCTTGCTGATCACCATGGATCCGCCCACATTATTGCTCAGCATCAGATAGAAAGAATTGCGGATGTCCGGAGTTTTCCAGATCTCGGTAAAGGCCGCAGCGTTTGCATCGTTAAACAGCAGGATCGGATAGGGGATATATCTGGCAAAGCAATCCGTCAGAGCATCGTCCAGATCGATGATTTTGCTGAAAAAGATATGCCGGCGATCCGAATCCACCAGGGCAGGCAGTCCGATCCCTACTCCCAGAATCTGTTCATCTTTCAGGGAGGTGCTGCGGATCAGCTCTGACAGAAGATCTCCCACGTAGCAATAAAAGGACTCCTCTTTGCGGTAGGGCACGCGGTTTCTCACAGACGCTATGATCGTGCCGGTCAGGTCAACAGCCACTACCGTCACATGATTGCGGGTCAGATCGATCCCCAGAGCAACCCGGGCATCCGGAACGAGCGAATATGTAGCTGCACGCCTGCCGCCGGTATGCCCCTGAGATCCTGATTTGAAGATCAGTCCTTCTGAAAGAAGTGTCTCGATATTTTTGGTGACAGTGGGAAGACAGAGCTGTGTGCTGGCGACCAGCTGTTGTCTGGTCAGGGATTCACTGTTCAGAAAATGATGATAAATACGGGAACGGTTGATTCGTTCAATCTCGATATTTACAGGTCTTTTGGCGCTCATGTGTAAGGAATCCTCCCGATGTTTTATTTTGTAACTGTTCAGAGCCGGGCGTAATTTCGTAAAACAGGCTTCAAAATGCGAAGCATTTTGAAGGTAAGTTCTGAACAGTTTTTTATTTTAAAGTAGCACAAAAATAGTATATTTACAAGATATCAAAAATTCATCAGAAGGATAAGATTGCAGTCAAAAGTATGACGTGGTAAAATACAGGCAGTTTCACTGCGATAGAATAGTATGCTGGCTGTTTTGAAAAAAAGTATTGGGGAAAGGATATTATGGGAAGAATATTGACCACATATGAAACATCAAAGGAAAGGCTCTGCCAGACCTGGCAGGAAAATTTACGTGAGTTTGGACAGGAGCATGAATTTCCGGCAGAAGCCATGGAGTCACTGACCGGGGATCTGCAGACGGTCAGTGAAAATGATCGGCTTTTTGAACTGTTTCGCTCCTGGGAGGAAGCTTACTGGAAGAGCCCGGAGCTGGACTACGAAACGCTCTGGAAGGAACTGGAGAGAGCCGGAGAGGAGGAAGGCGTTTCCGGCTACACACTGGATCTTTTATTTGCCATCGGCATCAGCCGCCGGACCTGGGAACTCTACGAAGAGAGAGGCATCAGCCGCCGTATTTTCCACGACTCCATGGCAGACCTTCACTGGAAGCTTCTGGAGTGCCGCAAGATGTATGGGATATGGGGGACTTTTGTGGCCTGGTGGTTCCCCTGGTGGTTTGAACTGAAACGGTTTGCTTTGGGGCGGCTGCAGTTTGAACTGGTGCCCTTTGAGCATGAATACGAAAAGGATGGAATCGTACTGCACGAGGACAGCACAGTGATCAATGTGCACATTCCCTCCTGCGGTCCGCTGAGCCCGGAAAAATGCCGGGATTCCTATGCCCGGGCAGCAGAATTTTTCCGCGGTCATTTCCAGGACAGACCGGTGGTGTTTATGTGTGAATCCTGGCTGCTGTATCCGCCTCATGAAAAGATACTTCCGGAGCATTCCAACATTCGTACCTTCATGTCAGACTACGATGTCTTCAAGGTCGTGGAGGACAATGGAGATCTCTGGAGGATCTTTTACGGCGCGGAGAAAAATGGATTTGAGAATCTGCCGGAGCATACGGGACTGGAACGGGCCTACAAAAAGTGGCTTCTGGAAGGCCATAAGGCAGGATATGGATATGGAGTGTATGTATATCGGAAAGATTAATTCAGAAGTTTACATTTTTTGATGTTTCGTTATAATAAAAAGGGTATATTTGAAATTGTTTCAGAAACGGAAAGAGGTGGAATATGACAAAACAGGAATTTCTGGATGCGCTGCGCCGGATGCTGAACAGGGAGCTGGAGGCAGATGAGGTGGCTGACAATATACAGTATTACAGTGATTATATTGACGATGCCGTGCGGAAAGGGAAAAGCGAATCACAGGTGCTTGCAGAGCTGGGGGATCCCCGCATGATAGCCAGGACGATCCTGGATGTGGATGAGCAGAGGGAGCAGCAGGGGGCATATTATGAACAGGCGGATACGGTAGTCACAGAGGATGAGGACGGCGTTTACCGGACGGAGGAGTATTCTGAGGAGCCCGGAGAATTCGGTCCCCGGCATTTTGAGGTAAAGGCTTCCGGATGGAAGGTGTGGCTGATTCTGATTCTTGTGCTGATCGTGATCGTGGGGATTCTGGGTACTGCCTTCGCGATTCTTTGGAAACTGCTTCCGTTCCTGCTGATCGGTGCCGGGATCGTCTGGATCTATCACCGGGTGACCGGACGGTAAGAGAACGACCAGAAGCATATGGAGAAGAAAAATGGCGAAACTATATTTCAGGCACGGTGCCATGGGCAGTTCCAAGACA
>JAQXWO010000151.1 GCA_029225485.1 Lachnospiraceae bacterium | reverse complement strand
CAAGATCACAAAGATCTGGCAGCCGGGTCTGGAGCGAATCATTCATTTTGAAGTCGAGCATTATAATGAGATGGGGGATCTCTGCCGCAAGGATCTGATTCTGGAGCTGATGGGAAAGCACAGCAATCTGATCTTCTGTGACGAAGATCAGAATATTATCGACAGCATCAAGCATGTTTCCGCACAGACCAGTTCTGTCCGGGAAGTACTGCCGGGACGCAAGTATTTTATCGCCCGGACCCAGGAAAAACTGAACCCTCTGGACACTACAGAGGAAGCTTTCCTGTCCGGAGTTTTTTCCAAACCCATGCCGCTTTCCAAGGCGATCTACTCCACCTACACCGGCATCAGCCCGGTAATTGCGGAAGAACTCTGCCACCGGGCTTCCCTGGAATCAGACCAGAGCGCCAATTCTATTCCGGAGATGGCGCAGCTCCATCTCTACCACACCTTCTCCATGATGATGGAAGATGTGATAAACGGCAATTTTGCCCCCGGCATGATCCTGGATGAGCATGGAGTACCGGTGGAGTTTTCTTCCCTTCCTCTGACCATGTACCATGATCTGGAAATGTGCCGGTATGATACCATCTCAGAGGTACTCGAAAAATACTATGCCATGAAAAATACAGTCACCCGCATCCGTCAGAAATCCTCGGATCTGCGCCGGATCGCCACCACTGCCCTGGATCGCTGCCGAAAGAAATACGAGCTGCAGTCCCGCCAGTTAAAAGATACGGAAAAACGGGAAAAATACCGGATCTACGGGGAATTGCTCCACACCTACGGCTACAGCGCCTCTCCGGGAGATAAAAAACTGGAAGCACTCAATTATTATACCAACGAGATGGTCACGATTCCACTGGATGAGACTCTGACTGCTCAGGAAAATGCACAGAAATATTTTGATAAGTACGGAAAACTGAAACGGACCTACGAAGCACTCTCCGAGCATATTCAGGAGACCCGGGCAGAGATCACGCAGCTGGAATCTATCTGTACCTTTATGGATCTTGCCCTCTCGGAGGAGGACCTGGTGCAGGTCAAAGAAGAGCTGATTGAGGCCGGCTATATCCGCCGCAAATATACCGGGAAAAAGGTAAAAATTACATCCCGACCATTTCATTACATCTCATCTGATGGTTTTGATATGTATGTGGGAAAAAATAATTATCAGAACGATGAACTGACCTTCAAGATCGCATCGGGAAATGACTGGTGGTTCCATGCCAAAGGAGCTCCCGGCTCCCATGTCATCGTAAAGACAGGTGGAAAAGAGCTGCCGGACCGCACCTTTGAGGAAGCCGCACGGCTGGCCGCCTGGTACTCCAAGAACAGAAATTCAGAAAAAGTAGAGATCGACTATGTCGAGAAAAAGCATGTCAAAAAACCAAATGGCGCTAAGCCGGGTTTTGTCGTCTATTATACGAATTATTCCATGATGATCGACTCCGATATCACCGGAATCTCCCTGGTCAGCGACTGAAATCCGAAAAAGGAAAGCAAGGCTGCTGCAAAAGCAGATAAGCACCTGCCAGAGCAACAGCCTTTTTTTAATCACCAGATCCTTGTGTCAGAGTATCTGCCCCGTGACTTAACCACAGATCTTCAAAATCGCATCTGCAAAAATCTTTGCACTGGTCAGAAGACGCTCAATCACCATAAATTCATCATCCCCGTGCATGTGATTATCCACGTCCGGAGTCATACAGCCAAAGGCCACACCGCGTTTCAGATGATGAACGTAAGTACCGCCTCCTGTAGAAAGTGGCTCACCCTTCGTCCCGAAATAGCGCTCATAGCTTCCAAGAAGCGTCTTCACAAACCAGGAGTCTCCCGGTACACAGTGAGGCTCGGAAATATTGACATCTGCCATCTCCAGTTTGTGAGCGGCAAAAGCTGCTTCTACCGGCTTTGCCGTATTTTCCTTCGTGCATCCGATCGGCAGACGCATATCAAACTCTCCGCTGACCTTCTCAGAAGAATAATTCAGTACGCTGAAACATGTCGTCAGCGCACCTGACTGAGGCTCACTGCGTTTGATTCCCAGTGCCTCTCCCTCCGTATCGGAATACGGGAACATCTGATGCAGTCCCATCAGACGGCTGTATCCTTCCGATGCTGCCATAGGAAGTTCTGATAGAAGCTGCAGAGTCGCTGTCAGAGCATTCTTGCCTTCCTGCGGAGTGGACGCATGGGCAGCCTGTCCGCGGGTATGGATCGTAAATACTTTCTCTTCTGAAGCTTCCTCAATCACAAATTTCACACCGGTGGATGCTTCTGTCCGGGCTGCCGCCTCCTCCAGGACTTCCTTTTCAAGACCTGCAACGACTGCCTCAGCTGTCTGCGGTACCACATTTACTTTGGAGCCGCTCTTCAGGCTTACTACCTTCGGCAGCACCCCATTATCCTCATACTGAGCGGAAAAACCTTTGGAAAAACGTCCCTTCTCAATATTGATCAGCGGGAAATCCGCATCAGGAGTAAATGTGTACGGAGCCTCCTCCTCGATTCCATAATAATAAGCGAGATCACTAGATCCGCACTCCTCATCGGAGCCAAGCACGATCCGCACATTTTTTTTCATCGGAATACCCAGCTCTTTGATCGCTCGCATCGCATAAAGCACTGCAATCGCCGGTCCCTTGTCATCTGCAGTACCACGGCCATAGATACGACCATCCACGATCTTCGGTTCGAAGGGCTGTGTTACCGTCCAGTCCTTGGTAACCGGAACCACATCCAGATGTGCCAGAATATCAAGCGCTTTCTCCTGATCGCTGAAATCTCCAGTCACTACACGATTGTCATAATTCTTCACTGCAAACCCATATTTCTCAAGCAGCTCTTCCGCCGCAGCGATGGCCTTTGCCGGCCCTTCTCCATAAGGCATCCCTTCTTTGGGCTGTGTACGCTGGCTGTCGATCTTCACCAGAGTCATCAGATCTGCAATCATTTCATCCTGTTTACTGTCAATGTATGCATCAATTTTTTCCCTGTACATAAATCCAGATATCCTTTCCATTTTCATTTTTCTGTCATTTTCTGACACAGTGATTATACTTCACTCAGCGCAAAAAGGCAACTATATCAGGCCTGACTCCCCCAATACTCATCACCATATTTATCTCTCACATATTTTCGTGCACGGCTCAGCCGAGTGCGGACCACCTGCTCGGATACATTCAGCCTTCTCGCCGTCTCCTCATAGGACATTCCGTCCACACAGACCATGACAAGCACTTCATAAAACTTTTTATTATCTTTCCTGATCTCCCTGAAAATCCTTCCGAGCATCTCAGAATAAATCACCTGATTCTCACAGTTCTCCCCTGATGCCTCACCTGATCTGTTCAGATTCATCCGGTTTTCTGCATCCAGCGATATTTCTTTCCTGATGTCCAGCTTTCTGTAATGATCAACGATTGCATTCCTCGTACTCTTGATCAGCCAGGCCTTCACAAAATCATCTTCCACCGCATCCATGTGAATATAAAACGCACAGAATACCTGCTGTCCAATCTCCTGTGCCAGCTCATAATCTCCGGTCTTTGACACAACCAGCCGCACTAACTGATCTTTATACTCCTGAAAACACGCCTTGAATCTATCATTTTTATTCATATTCCCACTTCTCTTGTATACGGCAGCAACAAAGTCTGCTGCTGCTCTCTGCAAATCACGCACTCCCCGACGATTCAGCAATCATCTCTTCTGTGTGTCCCTACCTTCCTGATCCAATACCACTTTGCATTTCTTTTTATAGCAGGCTATTCCATATTTCAAAATTGTCTGAAAGCCTTCTTCCTTCAGTTCTGTTTCATATCTCTCTGCTTCGATCTGCTGCAGGGCTCTTTTACATACTGAATCATAGTTGGCATGTTCTGCATATTTCACTTCAATGATGATGCCCGTCTCCTCATTCTCGTCTTTGATCAGAATATCACTGTATCCATCTCCCGACTCCCTGTTTGACCTGACATACCAGTCGTTCTTATATCCAAGGATTCCGATCAGGATACCATGATAAAAATTTTCCTTCACAGGTTTCTGCACAAAAGTGTCCCGGATGCTGATCGTCCTCCCCAGATAAACATTCAGCAATCTCTCCACTTCCTCCGCATCTCCTGCCTGCAGCGCCCTGCAGAAATCCTTCAGCATCTCACCATTTCTCGAAACATCCTCTTTGAACATCGACATAATCTGCTTTGTATAAATACTTCTGATTTCCAGATTGGGGATACACAGTGCAATCTCATCACCATCGGATACTTCTCTTTGCGTCAGATACCCTGTAGCAAACAGGACACTCCAGATATTGTCGATCTAATCATACAAATTCAGATAAGTGATATCCTCATTAATCTATTTTCTCACCGATTCACCCGCAATCAACTATTCAATTTAGCCCATAGTCA
>JAQXWO010000150.1 GCA_029225485.1 Lachnospiraceae bacterium | reverse complement strand
TGTGTTGGAAAGACTGTGAGTTTCAGCGTTCAACGCTGAAACTCAAGTGAGACCTGTCTGAGTGAGCTGGCATCAGCCAGCGAGCGAGTGGCGAACGGCTGTCTTGGAAACACAGCTGGTGCATTAGCAATTCCCGGCGCAGCGATTTGAACTCCTCCGGCCCCTGCAGACCCACCGCCCGCTGTTAAGATAACCTTCAGCAGACTGACTTCGGCCCTGCGGCGTCCTGTATTAGTCAACTAAAGCACGATTAGCTGTGCATATCCTCATATTTCCTCTTGAAACAGAACGTATGTTCGGATATAATGAGGAAAAAGACAGGGAGGTATCGGATCATGCTGGAAGATATGGATCGCAGCCTGAGGTGCAGCGTAGGGAATGCCTGGAGTCGGGAGATTCCGGGAAGATATCAGAAAGTTGCTGTGATGTGCTGGTATACATCAGGAGGTAAGAGCATGCCGCAGCTGGTCAAGTATCAGGATGGAGAGGGATATATCCATACTATCCGGGATATCTGTGTGGTCAGGTCAGATGAAAAGCGCAGCGCCGGGCACATGTCCCGCCGATATGAGTGCAGGGGCATGGAGGAGGAAAGGGAGATGCTGTTTATTCTTTTCTATCATCCTTCCCGGGAAATATGGGACATGGCGATGCAGAACGGATAAGTGTAGAAAATATTCTGAAAATACAAAAATATTCTGAAAACGACAGTATCAGACAAAAATAGTGAAAAAATGCTTGACAAAAAAGAGATTGAGTATTACAATCAAGATAACAAAAGAAGAAAGCACAAAGTACAAAAGAAAAATTAAAATGGAGGAAAAGTCCAATGGGAAGATGACCTGAATTCATAAAAATCTCCATCGGGAGTTCACATAGATGACACTAAAGGAGGAGATTCCAATGGAAATCCGGAATCCATGATGGACACATCAAATCTACGAAACGGAGGTTATACAGTGAAGCTTTCAATTATTCATTAAAAGGGCTATCTGATGACGAGAAAGTCAGATAGCCCTTTATTTTTGTGCAAAAACATGGGGAATAATATTCTGGAAGCAAAACCCGGCAGATATGCGATGGTGCATGTCGGCAACACCTGGCAACACCTTAACAACAGCATAAAAGCCCGGAAATTCAACGATTTCCGGGCAAAAGGGGAGGATAAGTACTGCTTCTCTTTTGTGTGATCGTCATCGGAAGGGGGTCCGATGATTACTGGCTTTCGCCCCTCTCATCACCGCTGCTCCTTCGCATGTGGTTGATGGGAGTAATCATAGTATGCCCGTGATGCCGGAGAATATTCACTGGAAAGTTTTTTCTTTGCAATTTATAACAGCTGTCCCGGGATGACAAAGCGAAAATATTCTGTTATAATCGGTTCAGATGACGGCAGTGACGAAATACTGCATAAGTACAGGGAGGAGGAGCTGATCATTGATAGAAATAGCCAAATATGTAAAGGTGAAAAGCCTTGAAGAAGCGTATGAGCTGAATCAGAAAAAGAGCAGTGCGGTGATTGGAGGCATGCTCTGGCTGAAAATGCAGAAAAAAAGAGTGGGGACTGCAATCGACCTGTCTGATCTGGGACTGGACAGGATTGAAGAGACATCGGAGGAATACCAGATCGGAGCGATGGTGACGCTGCGGCAGATCGAGCAGCATGAAGGACTGAACCGGATGACAGAAGGGGCGGTGAGAGACAGTGTCCGTCATATTGTGGGCGTACAGTTCCGGAATATGGCTACTGTGGGAGGCAGTCTGTTCGGACGTTACGGATTTTCCGATGTACTCACCTTTTTTATGGCAGTGGGAGCAAAGGTGGAGCTGTATCACAGAGGCACGGTATCTGTAGAAGAGTTTGCACAGATGCCTTATGACAGAGACATTCTGGTGCGGGTGATCGTGCCGAAGGGGCAGCAGAGTACGGTTTATCTTTCTCAGAGAAATACGGAGACAGATTTTCCGGTTCTCACCTGCTGTATATCAAAAGCAGAAGAAGTGCGCTGTGTGATCGGAGCACGCCCCATGAGAGCGGTTTGTCTGCGGGATGAGCAGGGGATCCTGAGCGGCGGGATCACGCCGGAGAGTGCTGCGGCATTCGGTACATATGTAAAGGAACATGTGGTGACAGGCAGCAATTTAAGAGCCGGGGGAGAGTATCGGAGCATTCTTTGCCAGGTACTGACGAAAAGGGCTCTTCTGAGAATTGCAGAGATGGAAAAGGAGGGATGAGGAGATGCTGATCGAACTCTGGATCAATGAAAAGAAAACAACTGCGGAGATCGAGCCGGATACTCTTCTCATCGATTTCCTGAGAAAGCAGGGATGTAAAAGCGTCAAGCGGGGATGTGAGACGGCCAACTGTGGTCTTTGCACAGTATTTGTGGACGATAAGCCAGTGCTTTCCTGCAGCATGCTGGCAGCCAGAGCGGCGGGCCATCATGTAGTGACTCTGGAGGGACTGCAGGAGGAGGCAAAGGGTTTTGCCGCATACATAGCAGATCAGGGGGCAGAGCAGTGCGGCTTCTGCAATCCCGGTTTTATGATGAATGCCATTGCCATGTTCCGCGAAAATCCGGATCCCACAGAGGAAGAGATTCTGGAGTATCTGGCAGGCAATCTGTGCCGGTGTTCCGGTTATGAAGGACAGATGAGAGGGATCCGGTCCTATCTTGCTTATAAAAAGAAAGAGGAAGGAGCGTCAGAATAGTGGAAGAAAAGAAATTTTCTGTGATTAATCAGCCGGTGAGAAAAAAGGACGCTATGGCGCTGCTTTGTGGAAAACCTGTGTTTACGGATGACGTGGTGCCGTCAGACTGTCTGATCGTTAAGGTACTGCACAGTCCCCATGCCCATGCGCTGATTGAGGAGATCAATACGGACATTGCCATGAAGGTGCCGGGGATCGAAGTGATCTACACATATAAGGATGTTCCGGGGAAGCGGTTTACTATGGCGGGACAGACTTATCCGGAAGCCAGTCCTTACGACAGACTGATACTGGATCAGAGAGTGCGGTTTGTGGGAGATGCTGTGGCGATCGTTGCCGGATGGACGGAAAAGGCGGTAAACAAAGCTCTGAAACTGATCAAAGTGAAATATCAGGTACTGGAACCGGTGCTGGATTTTCATAAGGCAAAGGATTCTGACATCCTTGTGCATCCGGAGGAAAGCTGGCAGGCCCTCTGTGATGTGGGGGCGGATAATAAGAGAAATCTCTGTGCTTCCGGTGTGGATGAATCCGGAGACCTTGCAGCGGTGATGGATGACTGTGACATTGTGCTGGAGCACACTTACCATACGAAAGCAAACCAGCAGGCCATGATGGAGACCTTCCGGACCTATACCTGTATGGATACATATGGCAGACTGCATGTGATCAGTTCGACACAGATCGTCTTTCATGTGAGAAGAATCCTGGCAAATGCACTGGGCATTCCCAAATCAAAGATCCGTGTGACCAAGCCGAGGATCGGCGGCGGATTCGGAGCAAAGCAGTCCTGTGTCACGGAAGTATTCCCGGCATTTGTGACCTGGAAGACGGGAAAAGCTGCCAAGCTGATCTATACAAGACAGGAGAGCCAGACTGCAGGATCTCCGCGCCATGAGATGGAGATGCATGTAAAGATCGGTGCGATGCAGGACGGAACGATCCGGGCCATCGATCTCTATACACTTTCCAATACGGGTGCATACGGTGAGCATGGACCGACGACAGTAGGACTTTCTGGGCACAAATCGATTCCTCTTTATAATGGAAATCTGGAGGCATTCCGGTTCCGCTATGATGTGGTTTATACGAATGTGCAGGCGGCGGGAGCCTACCGCGGTTACGGGGCTACTCAGGGAATCTTTGCGGTGGAGAGCATGGTAAATGAGCTGGCAGACCGGCTGAACATGGATCCGGCAGCCATTCGCGAAAAAAATATGGTGCGGGAGGGACAGATCGCTGCCGCCTATTACAATGAGCCGATGAATGCCTGCGCTCTGGACCGCTGTGTAGCCCGGGCGAAGGAACTGTCCGGCTGGGATGAAAAGCCTCTGGCACAGGATATGGGTAACGGGAAAATCCGTGCGAAGGGTATCGCCATGGCCATGCAGGGCTCCGGTATTTCCGGGATGGATGTAGGTTCTGCCACGATCAAGCTGAATGATGATGGATTTTACGCATTGTCCATCGGCGCTGCCGATATGGGTACAGGCTGTGATACCACACTGGCCCAGATCGCAGCAGAATGTCTGGACTGCAGTGTGGATAATATCATCGTGTACGGGGCAGATTCCGACACATCTCCCTACGATTCCGGCTCCTACGCGTCCAGTACGACCTATGTGACAGGAAAAGCGGTGGAAAAGGCCTGCGCAGAGCTGAGAGAGCATATGGCTGTGATCGCGTCTCAGATGATGGAATGCAGCGGAGAGGATCTGATCTTTACTTCGGATGCCATATGCATGGCTGACGGCAGCAGACAGGTATCTTTAAGTGAGGTTGCTGCCCGTTCCATGAACGGCAATACCGAAGCCGTACAGGTGACTGTGACCCATTCCTCACCGGTTTCTCCGCCGCCGTTCATGGCTGGCATCGTGGAGCTTGAGGTGGATAAAGAGACGGGAAAAGTGGAACTTCTGGATTATGTGGCTGTGGTAGACTGCGGTACACCGATCAACAGCAATCTGGTCAGAGTGCAGACAGAGGGCGGTCTGGTGCAGGGAATCGGTATGGCACTGTATGAAGATGTGACCTACAGCAAAAAAGGCAAGATCGCGGAGGACTCTTTCATGCAGTATAAGATACCAACGCGTCAGGATATCTGTCCGCTTCGTGTAGAGTTTGAGAGCAGCTATGAAAACACAGGACCCTTTGGAGCAAAATCCGTCGGAGAAATCGTGATCAATACACCTGCCCCTGCCATCGCTCATGCGATTTACAATGCAACTGGAGTATGGCACAGAGAGCTGCCAATCACACCGGAAAAAGTGCTGATGGGTATTTTGTCCTGTGAAGGTGAAAAATAATATTTGCTTATGAAGATTCAAATGATTTATCTGGCGGCTGGAAACAGCCGCCGTTTTGGAAGCAACAAGCTATATTATGAGATAAACGGCAGGCCCATGTTTCAGTATGGTCTGGAAACATTGGAGAAAGTGATGGAAAAGAATCCGGACACCTTTCTGAAGGTGGTGACGGAATATCCGCTGATCAGAGAATATGTGCAGAAAAGGAAGAAAATCTGGAAAGAAAGAATCACACATGTCGGTTCGCCGGAGCATGAAAAAGGAATCTCATATTCCATCCGGGCAGGTCTGAACGGCGAAGCGGCAGACTATTATCTGTTCTGCGTGGCAGATCAGCCGAAGCTTTGTGCAGAAACCGTTCTGGAACTGATCCGTCGGACGACAGAAGGCGGATATGAGGGAGGATACGTCCGGTGGAATGATATCCCAGGCAATCCGGTCATTTTTTCTGCGGAGCTGTTGCCGGAACTGCTGGCGCTGACAGGGGATACAGGGGGCAGGCGAATCCTGAAAAACAGGAAAAATGTGTGCACTGTGGAGGCACGGCACAGGGAAGAAACAGAAGATATCGATCAGTGAATTAAAACTAAGTTATTGACATATGTCAGAAAATGGGGTATGATACGTTACAGATACTTATCACAGCGCTGCGCTATATTTTGTGCAGGACGTAGATAGATGTAAGGAAGGAGCGATAAATCATGCGTATTGCAGTTACATATGAAAATGGACAGATATTTCAGCATTTTGGTCATACAGAGACGATGAAATTTTATGATATTGAGGATGGAAAAGTAGT
>JAQXWO010000149.1 GCA_029225485.1 Lachnospiraceae bacterium | reverse complement strand
TTTTTCTCTTCGGAATGTAGCATTCAGCTTTACTTCTTCAGAAATAGCAGCCGGTTTGATCACATAGCCGATAAAGAAGCAGGTCAGGAATGCCACGATCGGCATTAAAATACTGTTGCTTATAAAATCAAAGAAGTCAAGGAAACTCATTCCCATCGGCGTGATATGTGACCATATTCCAAATCCGAGAGAAGACGGCAGTGCAATCGCCAGTGTATATATGGTGATGATCACAGTTGCCATTTTTCTGCTCCAATGTGTTTTGTCGCAGACGATCGATACGATGGTCTCCATCAGGGAGATGGAAGAGGTCAGTGCGGCAAAGAGAACAAGAACAAAGAATAAAGCACCGATCAAAGTTCCCATGGGCATAGACTGAAATACTTTAGGCAGTGTGACAAACATCAGCCCGGGTCCGGCATTGATTGCTGTACCGTCACCGCCGTTGAATACAAAAACGGAAGGCACGATCATCATTCCGGCAAAAAAAGCAATTCCGGTATCAAAGAATTCAATCTGAGAAACGGACTTTTCCAGATTTACATCTTTTTTCATATAGGAACCGTAGGTAATCATAATTCCCATAGCCAGAGACATGGAATAAAATAACTGTCCCATAGCTGCCACGACAGTCTTCATGGAAAAATGATGAAAGTCCGGTTTCAGATAATAGACGAGACCGGCTCCGGCACCCGGGAGAGTGACTGAGTAAATAGCGATTCCAATAGTAAGGATAACCAGAAGCGGCATCAGTGTCTTGCTGACTTTTTCGATTCCTTTTTCAACACCGTTGTATACCACAACTGCGGTTGCCAGAATAAATACAGCAAGCCAGATTACCGGCTCAACAGGTTTGCTGATGAAGGTTCCAAAATACAGATCATCGGCAGCGGCAGAAGCCTGTCCGGAGATGAATGCTGTAAAATATTTAATGACCCATCCTCCGATGACACTATAATATGGAAGAATAATGATAGGAACCAGGGAAGCAAGATAACCGATAAAGGTATACTTTTGGTTCAGCTTCTTAAAAGCACCGATAGCGCTGAGTCCGGTTTTTCTTCCCAGACTGATTTCTGCAATCATCAGTGAAAAACCAAATGTGACCGCAAGAATCAGATAGACAAGCAGAAAAATACCACCGCCGTATCGGGCTGCCAGGTACGGAAAACGCCAGAGATTGCCAAGACCTACAGCAGAACCTGCGGCAGCCAGTACAAATCCCAGTTTTCCTGAAAAATTACTTCTTTTCTTCACGTAAAATCCCCTCTCGTGTAAATATAGTTTTTCTCTTTTCTAATGAAAAAGAGAGACAGTATCGATTATAGTATATCCGAAAAGGTTTGTAAAATAGAAAAAATAATATGTTGACATATCGTATGAAAATGGTATAATACAATCAAACACATGAATGATTGTTCATATATTAAAATGATAAAAGGAGATTTTACCATGAAAAAAACTTACAAAATCGAGGTTGACTGTGCAAATTGTGCGAATAAGATGGAGCAGGCTGCGAAGAAGACGGCAGGAGTGAAAGATGCCACCGTAAATTTTATGGCATTGAAGATGATTGTGGAATTTGAAGACGGACAGGATCCGAAAAGCGTGATGAAAGAAGTTCTGAAAAACTGCAAAGTCGTAGAAGATGACTGTGAAATTTATCTGTAAAGCAGTCACATAGATGCATGAGTGGTGGTGAAGAGTTATGACAAAAAAGCAGAAAAAAGTGTTCGTGCGGATTATTGCTGCGGCTGTTCTGCTGGTGGGATTTTCATTTCTTCCTGTGGAAGGATATCTTCGTTTTGTGCTGTTTATGATTCCCTACGCCATTATTGGTTATGATATTCTGAAAAAGGCAGTGAAAGGAATCAGGAATCGGCAGGTATTTGACGAGAATTTCCTGATGGCGATTGCAACCGTGGGTGCCATTCTTCTGGGGGATTATAAAGAAGGCGTGGCCGTTATGCTGTTCTATCAGATTGGAGAACTTTTCCAGAGCTGTGCTGTCGGAAAGAGCCGCAGAAGCATCAGCAGTCTGATGGATATCCGACCGGACTATGCCAATGTGGAACGAGATGGTGTGCTGGAACAGGTGGATCCGGATGAGGTGGAACCGGGAACTGTGATTGTGGTGCAGCCTGGAGAAAAGATTCCCATCGACGGTGTGATTCTGGAAGGAAAGGCCTCTTTAAATACCAGTGCTTTGACGGGAGAGAGTCTTCCGAGAGAAGTCAGGGAAGGCGATCAGGTAATCAGTGGCTGTATTAATATGACAGGTGTGCTGAAAATACGCACTACGAAAGAGTTTGGAGAATCTACAGTATCCAAAATTCTTGATCTGGTGGAAAATTCCAGTTCCAGAAAGTCTAAATCGGAGAATTTTATTTCCAAATTTGCCCGGTATTATACGCCGGCTGTCTGTTATAGTGCTCTGGCTCTGGCCATTGTTCCGCCGCTGTTTTCCATGTTGGCTCTGGCCTCCGAGCCACAGTGGGGAGTATGGGTATATCGTGCGTTGACATTTCTGGTAATCAGTTGTCCCTGTGCGTTAGTGATCAGTATACCTCTGAGTTTCTTTGCGGGTATTGGCGGTGCAAGTAATGCAGGAGTTCTGGTAAAGGGTTCTAATTATCTGGAGACTCTTTCACAGACGAAGTATGTGGTGTTTGATAAGACAGGAACTCTGACGCAGGGAGTTTTTGAGGTGACCGGAATTCATCACAGCAGCATGGAACAGGAAAAACTGCTGGAATACGCTGCACTGACGGAAAGTTTTTCAAGTCATCCGATCAGTAAAAGTATTCGGAAAGCTTATGGAAAAGAGCTGCATCAGGAGCGTGTTTCAGAAGTAAAAGAAATCAGCGGTAATGGAGTTACTGCAAAAGTGGACGGCATTCCGGTGGCAGTGGGTAACGGAAAACTGATGAATCAGCTGGGGATTTCCTGGAAAGAATGTCATCATGTGGGAACTATTGTTCATATTGCTGTTGATGGAGAATATGCAGGACATATCGTGATTGCGGATGTGGTGAAACCAACTTCGGCACAGGCCGTTGCAGAATTGAAGAGAGCCGGAGTACGGCGGACAGTGATGCTGACCGGTGATGCAGACCAGGTGGCACGAAAGGTTGCAGAAGAGCTGTGTGTGGATCAGGTGTACAGTGAACTTCTTCCTGCAGATAAGGTACAGAAAGTGGAAGAAATGCTGGAACATAAAAATGCGAAAGAAAAGCTGGCATTTGTGGGAGACGGCATCAACGATGCACCGGTGCTTTCCCGGGCTGATATCGGAATTGCCATGGGGGCCCTGGGATCCGATGCCGCCATAGAGGCGGCAGACGTTGTGCTGATGGATGATGATCCCATGAAAATTGTTAAAGCTATTAAGATAGCAAAAAAATGCATGCGTATCGTTTATGAAAATATTTATTTTGCCATCGGCATCAAAGCGATCTGCCTGCTCCTGGGAGCTTTTGGAATCGCAAATATGTGGGCTGCCATCTTTGCTGATGTAGGAGTGATGGTGATCGCTGTGCTGAATGCGATCCGTGCCCTCTATGTGGACAAATTATAATGCTGTGGAAATTCAGATACGGAAGGAAGTGGAGCTTTGAAAAAAGTACGGGAAATCGAATGCTGTGATTCGCTGGAAACTCATCCGGCGCTTCTGGGCATCGTAAATGAAAAAATGCCGGAGGAAGAGGTACTGTATGATCTGGCAGAACTGTTTAAAGTCTTCGGGGATTCTACCCGTATCCGGATCTTATACGTTCTGTTTGAAGCTGAGGTATGTGTGTGCGACCTGGCGGAAGCGCTGAATATGACCCAGTCGGCCATATCCCATCAGCTGCGGATCCTGAAACAGAGCAAGCTGGTCAAGAGCCGCAGGGAGGGAAAGTCCGTATTCTATTCTCTGGCGGACGATCATGTGCGCACGATCATAGCCCAGGGTCAGGAACATATTGAGGAAGAATAAGCTATAAGTATCTATTTCATATTTGCGAGAGGAGTTGTCGAAAAAGGCAGCTCCTCTTTGTTCCAGTCAATTTCTTCGTATTTCTGATTCAGCAGCGCGATAGCCTGGTCGTATCCTTCTTCGGAAAATTCAAAGTCGTAGTATTGTTTGTACTCTTCCGGTGTGGCATCAAAGCCGAAGGGACCGGGATAGATACAGAGATTTAACGTATCCTCCTGTTTGATGAGACGGTAACGCATTTTCTGGCAGCTTCCGTGAAAGGGTGATTTTTTCAGAAACTGCAGAGGAAGTACTCTGGTGATCATATTATGTTCACTCCTTTAGTCTTCCAGTACCTGGAAGATATAAAACTTCAGATAATAAGACTGATCGGCTGCCCAGAGGATGGGATGGTCGCAGGCCTGAGTACGGAATTCCACCTGACGGAGCCGCCTGTGGGCGCCTCGGGCAGCTTCTGCGATGGTCTTGGCGAACAGATCCGGATCCATAAAATGGGAACAGGAGCAGGTGGCGAGAAAACCGCCGTTTCTCACAAGGTGCAGGCCCCGCAGATTGATCTCACGGTACCCTTTGACCGCATTTTTGATAGAATTCCGGGACTTGGTGAAGGCCGGCGGATCCAGGATCACCACATCGTAGGACTCACCCCGGGCCTCCAGCTGGGGCAGCAGCTCAAATACGTCAGCGCATTGGAAGGTGACCCGGTCTTCCAGATGGTTCAGGGCAGCATTTTCCTGCGCCTGGACCACGGCAGTCATGGAAGCATCCACGCCGAGGACAGAGGCGGCTCCATTGATGCCGGCGTTCAATGCGAAGGAACCGGTGTGGGTAAAACAATCCAGCACCTTTTTGTCCCGGCAGAGTCTTCCGATGGCCTGACGGTTGTACTTCTGATCCAGAAAGAATCCGGTCTTCTGCCCGTCTTCAACATTCACGTAGTAGTGTACGCCATTTTCCACGATCTCCACCCGGGTGTCAAAAGGTTCGCTGAGGAAGCCCTTGCAGCGCTCCATGCCTTCCTGCAGCCGCACCTTGGCGTCGCTGCGCTCGTAGATCCCGCGGATCCGGATACCGTCTGCCTCCAGCACCTGAACCAGTTCTTCCAGAATCTGGCCTTTCAGACGGTCGATGCCAAGGGCCAGGCTTTCCACCACAAGCACATCCGAAAACTTGTCCACCACGAGGCCGGGCAGAAAATCAGCCTCACCGAAGATCATCCGGCAGCTTCCGGTGTCGCTCATCGTTGCTTTCCGGTACTCCCAGGCCTGCAGCACACGTTTGTGCAGCAGCTCCCGGTCCACCGGCTGATTCTTGTGTCTTGACATCAGACGCACAGTCAGCTTTGATTTTGTATTGATAAATCCATAACCGAGGAAATATCCGTCAAAATCCTCGATATTGACCAGATCGCCGTTTTCAAAAGCTCCGCGGATGGTATCGATCTCATTGTCATAGATCCACATGCCGCCGCTTTTCAGGGTACGTCCCTGGCCTTTTTTGATTGTCACAGTTGCCTGATACATATAAGCTCCTCCATTTGCTGTATTTCATTTCTCTGTTCGTGGTCATAAAAAACTTCCATCCTATTGTACAAAAAATAAGGAGATTGAGCAAGTAAAAGAAACGGAAGGGATCGTCAATACATCCGTTATTTGTGTTAATAATCAGTAGGATTTTTTATTTACCCTCAAAACTACAATTGGTATAATGTTACTGTGCAGAGCCAGACAAAATTTACAAAACAGGTGCAAATATCTGCATTTTTGAGGTTTGGCTCGGAACAGTCAGCAATAGTTTGAAATCGGGAGACCCGTCATAAAGGAGTTTTTATGGTTAGCAGATATGTATATGGAAAAATGATTGAAACAGAATCCGTTTTGAATAAACCGGAGAAAACGGAAGGCGTACTTCCTTATTTTAAGGTAAATGAGACTGAAATGACCTTTTCCTACGATATGGGCGAGAAAGATAAGGTATACGGACTCGGAGAAAATGTAAGAGGAATCAATAAACGCGGCTGGATCTATGAGAGCAAATGCAGTGATCAGATGAATCACCATGAGGATACACGGGCACTGTATGCAGGCCATAATTTTTTTGTAGTCAGCGGCAGAGAGCTGTTCGGTATTTATATCGATTATCCCGGTATTCTGACCTTTGATGTGGGTTATACATGCTACAGTGAATTTAAAATCACTGCATCCGACTGGAATCTGGATGTTTATGTGATTACAGGAAGTGACATCAGGGATATTGTAAAACAGTTCCGCAGACTGATCGGCCGCAGCTACATAGCTCCCTTATGGGGATTTGGCTACGGTCAGTGCCGCTGGAGCTATATGACAGCGGATGAAGTCCGGGAAGTGGCCAGACGTCATCGTGAACTGGACATTCCTCTGGACAGTGTCTATCTGGATATCGATTATATGGAGAGATACAAGGATTTTACGATCAATGAGGAGACCTTCCCGGATTTTGAGAAATTTGTGGAAGAAATGAAAGAGCAGCATATCCATCTTGTCCCGATTATTGATGCGGGAGTGAAGCAGGAGGAAGGATACTCCGTCTATGAAGAAGGTCTGGAAAAAGGATATTTTTGTACAAGAGAAGACGGCACTCCCTTTGTGGGCGCTGTGTGGCCAGGCAAAGCATTGTTTCCGGATATGCTGAATCCGGAAGCCAGAGACTGGTTCGGGAATCAGTACCGGTTTCTTCTGGACAAGGGGATCGAGGGATTCTGGAATGATATGAATGAACCGGCTGTATTCTATACAGAAGAAAGTCTGGAAGCTGCAATTGAAGAAATATCCGGTATGCGCGGACAGAATCTGGATCTGGATAAATTCTGGCATTTTAAAGATCTGGTCCAGAGACTGTCCGGAAATGAAAATGATTACACAAAGTTTTATCATAATATGAACGGAGAGAAAATCCGTCATGACAGAGTCCACAATCTCTACGGGTACAATATGACCCGCGCGGCCCACGATGCTTTCGAACGTCTGGAACCGGAAAAACGTATCCTGATGTATTCTCGTTCTTCTTTTATCGGCATGCATCGATATGGCGGATTGTGGCAGGGAGATAACAAAGCATGGTGGTCACACCTTCTGATGAATCTGAAGATGATGCCTTCTCTGAATATGTGCGGCTTTTTGTTTACCGGCGCAGACATCGGAGGCTTTGGGACGGACAGTACCGAGGATCTGGTGATGCGCTGGCTGGAACTGGGAATTTACACTCCGCTGATGCGCAATCATGCGGCCATGGGAACCAGAAAACATGAGGTGTATCAGTTTGAGAATACAGAAGGATTCCGTCACGTCATCCGTATGCGCTACCGCCTCATTCCTTATATTTACAGTGAGTATATGAAGGCAGTACTGAATGATGATATGATGTTCCGTCCTCTTGCGTTTGATTATCCGGAGGATGAACTGGCATCAGAGGTGGAGGATCAGCTGATGGTGGGTGACGGTATGATGATCGCTCCGGTATATACCCAGAATGCCACGGGAAGATGCGTCTATTTCCCGGAAAAGATGAAGCTGGTTCGTTTTACAAAAGAAGGAGAGCAGCAGGAAGAAATCATTTCGGCCGGATATCATTATATTCATATAGGACTTACGGATGTTGTATTCTTTATCCGTCCGGATCATCTGATCCCCTTAAGCTCCGGCGGTCAGTATATGGATGAAGTGGATTTTGAAAATCTGAGCTTTGTTTCCTATTTGATCCATGGCGCGAAATATGAATATTATCACGATAATGGATATGAAAAGGATTATGAGAATCCGGATCACATCCGTGTGATCGAACTGGAAGCATAAAAGAAAAATAATAGTGACAAAATTGCACAAATATGATACTTTATTGTATAAATAGCAGTTATTATTATAAAATATTTGAAAATTTGCAACTATTCAGAATCAGGCAAAAATTCATAAAACAGACATAAAATTCGAAGCATTTTGGAGTTTTGAACAGTTGCGAAAGGAGAAGGTACGGTGTACAAAATTCTTGTAGCAGATGATGAGGCAGATGAACGTGCGCTGATCCGTTTTTTGCTGCGGGATTATCAGGAAGACTTTGAATTGTATGAAGCCAAAAACGGGAAAGAGGCACTGGCACTGATCAATCAGTATGAGATCGATATTCTGCTCAGCGATATTCAGATGGGAATCATGTCAGGGATCGAGTTGGCGGCACAGATTCGAAAAACACATCCGGATCTGGAGATTCTGTTTTTCAGCGGATACGATGATTTTGAGTATGTGCGGAGCGCACTTTCTCTGCGGGCGGTGAATTATATTCTGAAGCCGGTCAATCCGGAGGAACTGAAAAAGTCCCTGTCAGAGATCATTGACCGGCTGAATTCCCGGAATCTGCAGTTCGTCAAGTCCACGGAATACATAGAGAGAGGATTCTATGATGATGGTTCAAAGGCAGTACAGAACGGGCAGGAATACTCAGAGGCAGACGCGGTGCTGATGAGAGAGATCGAAGCTGCGATCACAATGAAAAATACAGATGTCCTGCGCGATCAGGTGAATGAGCTGCTCTCCAGATATGCCGGTTCCAAGCCCCGTTCTCATATTTATGTCCGGTATATCTGTACCAGTCTTCTTCAGCAGCTGATGCAGCAGCTGCCCTGTTCGATGGAAGAGTTTGAGGAGGCAGCAGGAAAGATATATATGTTCCGGCATTTTTCTGATATTGAAAAACTGATTCAGGACTATCTGGAGCGTGTGATCGACCAGATCCGGCAGGAGATCAACTCATCCAACTATGTTGTCTATCAGGTGAAACAGTATATTGATCTTCATTTTCAAGAGGATCTGAATCTGAATCAGCTGGCTGATCAGGTGTTTTTAAGTCCCAATTATCTGAGTAATGTGTTTACCAAATATACAGGCTGCAGCCTCAGTAAATATATTAAACAGGTAAGACTGACCAAGGCGAAAGAGCTCTTATGCACCACAAACATGAAGATCGCAGAGGTAGGAAAAAAAGTGGGGTATGTAAATACTTCATATTTTATCAAAAAGTATCAGGAAATGTATGGAACAACGCCGGAAAAATACAGAATGAATCTGATGGAGGGAAAGTCCGGAACTGATAAGTGATATGAGGGAGGAAAGAATATGAAACTGATGTATCTGGGAACAGCGGCGGCAGAAGGCTGGCCGGCCATGTATTGCAACTGTGATTCTTGTAAAAGGGCAAAAAAAGCCGGAGGGAAAAATATCCGTACCCGGTCTCAGGCTCTGATCAATCAGGATCTGCTGATCGATTATCCTGCAGATACTTATCTGCATGTGATACAGAATCAGCTGGATCTGTCTGCGGTGAGGTACTGTCTGATCACGCATTCCCATCTGGATCATTTTGTGCCGTCTGAACTCTTTTTTCATAATGAGTATGCCTTTGCCCATGATATGACGGAAAAGAAGATGGATCTGTATGGGAACAGGGCGGTGGAAGCCATTTATCAGAATTGTTTAAAGGTCTATAAAAATGAAAATCCACACACCAATATTACCATGCACGTGCTGCAGGCATATGAAACCATAAGGCTGGGACAGTACGAAGTGACGCCTCTTCCGGCGAAACATGCGGAGCAGGAGGATGCATTTGTCTATCTGATCCGGGATGGAAAGAGCACGCTTCTTTATTTACATGACACAGGACTTCCGGGAGAGGAAATGATCCGGTGGCTGGCTGCAAATCACATTCAGGCTGATCTGATTTCCTATGACTGCACCATGGGAATTACGGACAGCTGCAGTGTACATATGGGCCTGGACGAGATCCCGGGGCTTCACAGAAGATTTGTGACACTTGGGATCGCATCAGAAAAGACGATCGCTGTGATCAATCATTTCTCCCACAATGGCCAGCTGATCTACGATGAACTGGTGCCGGTGGCAGAAAAAGAGGGGATCGTGACGGCCTGGGACGGCATGACGGTGGAGTTTTAGAGATTTTTCGCCATGGAAACAGGAGGGGAGAAAGATACTGAAGCATTTTCAGCAAATAATCAAAGATCTGTCATTCATGAAAAAAATCATAGGAATCTGTCTGCTGGTCAGCCTGATTCCTATGGTGCTTTTGGGAGTATTTTTCTGTCAGCAGATGAGCTCGCAGCTGATAGAACGGTCAGAAACAGCCCTCAGGGAATCTCTGCGGCAGGAAGCAGACCATATCAGTTATAATATGAGAACTTATTTATCCATGATAGATTTTGTGGCTGCCGATGAAGACATTGGAAGCGCTCTGACCAGGGATTATCAGCAGAATTATGATATGTATATTGCCTATCGGGATACCATCGATCCGCTGCTGGAGACTGTGCGGATCCTTCATCCGGGACTGAACTGTGTCACATTTTACAGCAATGCCGGAATCTATCCCCACGGCACGTATCTTCAGTCTCTGGAGAAAGCGAAAAATTTCCCGTGGTATGAGAAAACGATATCCGAGTTTGAATCACAGTTTACGTTTTCCGAGGACGGAAAGACACTGTATGTGACCCGGCAGGTGTATACCTCCAGCCGCAATTACACGAATCTTCTGGTACTTTCCGTAGACGTAAAGATGACGCTGGGTTCTCTGCGCAACATGTATGACGATAATTTTGGAATCCTTTTGCTGGATAAGGAAGACCACCCCATCTATCAGTATACGAAATTCAGTGATCCGGACAAATATGACGAACTGCCTGTGGAGATGATCGCTTCAGAAGACTGCCCCGGAGATTATGTCATGCAGAAATACAGTCTTGATACACCAGAATGGACGGTAGTACTGTATCGTCCGGTGCAGGAAATGCGCAGGGCGGTCTGGAATATTGTGGAGACGGCAATACTGCTGATCCTTTTCAGTTCTGTCCTGGTCACCTTTCTGGGCGCTAAAATGGCTGCAA
Source organism: Lachnospiraceae bacterium (assembly GCA_029225485.1). GTDB lineage: Bacteria > Bacillota > Clostridia > Lachnospirales > Lachnospiraceae > Choladousia. The sequence goes on along the minus strand of JAQXWO010000149.1, from coordinate 51 downwards.
TGGTAGTGGAACCCATGACAGCTCTTTCAGAGAATATGAAGACCGTAGAAC
>JAQXWO010000148.1 GCA_029225485.1 Lachnospiraceae bacterium | reverse complement strand
AAGATGGTAAGATGATCAGATCCGAATCAAATTGAGTACTTATTGTACGGAACAGATCAGGACAAGCAAACATAGCAGCTGCTCCATATATCTGGGATTCATTAAGCATAAGGTGCATGGATGGATTATTGAAATCTGTATCAGGCAGATTTCTCCTTGCTAGAAACATATCTTCTACACCGATGATATGAAACTGTCCAAGGATACTGATATAATTCTGGCATGCTTTCCGTGTGATGGTGATCAGATCCAGATGGAATAACTTCATTATCTCATATGTGAGAAGATAAGAAGTACACTGCTTATCTCCATCCAAATCAACCCGTACACGAAAGACAGCCGCAAGATCCAGAAAATCTGCATGAGGTATTTGTGTGAGTAATGCTTCATTCTTTTTCCGGTTAATAAGCTGTACAAATACATGATCCAGAATATATTCTGATGTAAAGACAGCAGAATAATCTTCCATATGACGAGGGCAGTTCTTTACAAACATAGCGAATGCAGTAAATGTATCATTCAGATTGCCATTGTCCAGATAATACTCATACATGTCTTCCAGATAAATAAATGGAATTGCCCCATTGTACGTCTGTTTTGGGATCAACCGAATACCTGACTTTACACAATTGGTTCTGTGTGCAGGACAAATCTGGATTTTGACATCCTGAAATGCAGGTTTAAGATAGTCTGCAAAGTGTTTTTCGATTTCTCTCTGAAATTCATTGATTGTTAACATTTTTCTTTCCTTCTGATTAAGTGATTCTCCATATTATGAATGGTTTACGCTTGTAATATGGGTAAACACAGTTGTTGAAAAAACAAAATTTCACAATCAAACGAACCAGGTTCGCATGTAAACTGCGAACACATTTCTTTCAATATACAATAAGATAAAGGAGGACTTGAAATGGTAAGATATGGAATTTTGCACTGTCATTCAGAGAACAGCCTGCATGACAGTCCGATGCATGTTGAAACATTAGTCAATTACCCACTACTTGACCTAACGGTCTGAAGTAGGGGCTTGAAAAAGCCGGTTGACTAGCCTCAGTCTGTCTGTGCTTGCAGCAGACTACATCACAATGATCAATACCCTAACGGACGGTTCCCTAATCCGGGTGGGTTCATGCTACAGATCCCGGGGTGGGTTGCCGGGACTGACGTGATGCAAGAAGTCTTTGTGATATTGGCGAAGGGAGTCACGCCCTTTTGTGGCGGACAGAGCAGTATTGTCTCTGTCAGAATCATTAGGAAAGGAGGGCATCTGTATGAAGGTGCTCGTGGTCGGGCGAAACGGGATCGGACTGATGCCCACAACCCCAAGAAAAGCCCGTTTATTACTCAAAGCCGGAAAAGCGGAAGTTACACAAAGGATCCCGTTTACGATCCGGCTCACCTATCAGACAGGAAGTGCTGTCCAGGACATCCGGCTGGGGATCGATACAGGGGAATGCCATATCGGTATCGCTGTTACCAGCAACAGTCAGGTGTTGACCGCAGCAGAAGTGAAGCTGCGCAGTTCCATGGAAAAGCGTACCCTGATGGAAACAAGGAAGTCCTACCGGAGGAGCAGGCGATACCGGAAGACCCGCTACCGTCATCCGAAGTTCCGGATGAAGAGGCGGAGGATATATATCCAGCAGCCGAAAGGAAAGAAAACGAACCACTGGCAGACGGTTGGTCCTGCTGTCGTCTCTGAGAGACCGGAAGGCTGGCTTCCGCCGTCCATCCGGTCGAAAGTGGATCACCATATCCGGTGGATCAGACGATACCAGAGAGCCCTGCCGCCTTCCCTGGTCACCACGATAGAAGTAGCCAGGTTTGATGTACAGAGGATGAAAGACCCGTCTATCCATGGCGAACTATACCAGAGAGGAAGGCTGTATGACTACGAAAACCGGAAAGCGTATATCCTGGCGAAATTCGACTACACCTGTCCGGTCTGCGGTCACAGATTCGACCATAGCCACCGTGCACGGCTGCACCATGTCACTTACAGGAGTCACGGGGCAACGGATAATCCGGATGAATATGCACCGGTCTGCGAAAAGTGCCATGTGCCGGAAAACCATCAGCCGGGGAATATCCTGGATCATCTGCGGAAACTTTGCAGGAGAAAAGAATACCGGGAGCCGGCATTCATGAACATCCTCCGAAGAAGGCTGTGGGAAGCTTTTCCGGATGCGGTATTCACTTATGGGAATATCACCAACGCAGACAGGAATTCCCTGGGATGGGAGAAGTCACATGCGAATGATGCAGCAGTGGCAGCAATGAGGGATACCAGTCTGCAACATGCGGGACAAGCGGAAGATGTCCTGTATATCAGGCAGGTCCGGAGAAAGAAACGCTCCCTGCATGAAGCAAATCCAAGGAAGGGACGCAGGCTGCCAAACCGTACGGCGAAAAGGAATGCAAAGAATACGGCCAGTGTCAGGGGTTTCCATCTGTATGACAAGGTGATGATAACCGAAACAGGAGAGATTGGCTATATCAGTGGCTTTACGGGGATCAGTGCCTATGTGATCGACTTTGAGGGAAACTACCTCAGCCTGCCAGGAAAAACATACAGGCAGATCTCACTGTCAAAACTAAGGCTGGTACAAAGACAGAAAGGAAACTATATATTCCAGACTGCGTAGGAGCAATTCATCCCACCACCTGCTGAGGTGGGGGAATTCTTGCTTGATTATGTTAAAAATTCGGTGCAATAGGAGACAGACATCTTCGGGACATACTTATTTCATACTGGAACATATAGAGGAATATGTGGCACACGATGCATTGCTGAAACAGTTTTTGATCACTTCTTTTGATGGACTGAATGAAAAGAAGACAGATGCGATACTTGCTTATACCGGGTCGGATATTTTTACTTTTGCTGCCAAAGAAGATGCTGCCATCCAGCTTAAGGAACATGTGAAAGGGGTAGCAAAAATTGCAGATATTCTCATAGAAAAGCTGCGTGCTACAGTAGTGATCCGGGATATCATGCAGCTTATCGAACCCTATGGTGGAACGTATGAGCATGCCTTACGATTGTTCGAGAGACACGGTAACAATGCATTTCATGCATTTTGTTCTTCTGTCTATACGGAAGGTGCTTACGCTGGCATGGATATCTTTCTTTGCGATCGTATCAGCAACGCCGCATATTATGACAAAACTCGTGTGTCTGCCTTCTTGTTTGACGCCATGGAACGTGCATTGTCAATGGGTCACTCCTGTCTACCTTATGAGAAGATGATACAGATGGCACAAACAGCTTCTTCAAACAGTTGTTACGAAGAAAAGGTGCCGTATAGCTGTTTCCTCTCAGCACTTATCACCCATATTAATGAGAAAAAGTTTCTTGTTTATAGAGGAAAAG
>JAQXWO010000147.1 GCA_029225485.1 Lachnospiraceae bacterium | reverse complement strand
GGGGTCACCCCCCCCCCACTACAACGGCTGATTTTTTTTTTTTGTTCTACCCGCCGCCTCCACGGGGCTGTGTTTCAATCAGTTACAGACAGTTCATAATTATGAGGGGGAAAACGACTATGGATTTGGAGTGGATGGTTTTATTTCAGCAGCAGAATCAGCTGGCGAAGGTGATCGAGACCAATCAGGCTTCCGCGCAGTATGGACTCGTTCTGACGGAGCAGGATGCCAGGCTGATTCTGGAAGAGAGGAAACATACGTTGCAGGAACAGAAGAGGGTCGAGTTCGGAGAGAGTATCGTGCCGAAGATTATCTGTGAATTCTGTGATTCTGATTATATCGATCAGAGTCATTACGTGGATACCATTATCCGCTTGCAAGAAATATTTTTTCTGTACAAGAATGAGATGCTGGACGAGATCACAGATGAGGAGCTGCTGCATCTGATGAAGGAGCAGTACGAGCAGATCTGTTTTGGAGATCTGGATTATCTGGAAAGCACCTGTCTGGCCAACTTTGCTCAGGCGGTCCGGGCAGGATATGGAGGATATAAAGAGACGCAGGGGTATGGAGAAGCTTCCCGGTTTGATGAAGTGAAGCGCTGGGATTATGACTTATATCTGGAAGCTCTGAAAGAGCTTTGCTGGAGGTGACGGATGATGAATTATGAGATGGAAGAACTGATGCAGATCGTTGGAAAACTGGTCCAGCAGTATACGGCTCATGAAAGCACGTCGGTCACGTATGAGAAGGCAGAACAGTTCATGGAGGCGGTGTTGTATTGTATTCATGAAAATGAGCAGTCCGGGTGTCATGCTCTGGTCTCTGCGGAGCGGATACCGGCGCGGCAGGCTTATGAGACGGGGCTGCCTCGTGTGGAAGACAAAGTAAAGAAAGCACTGGAGCTGTATCATGAACTTCTGCCGGAGTTTGTTTCTTTTGGAAATGAGTGCCTGTATGATACCGTTGTAAAAGGACTGCCGGAATTTTTTAAATGGTACGACATTCAATTTGAGCCCCAGAATACGATTCTGACGCTGGACTATCCTTTGCTGAAAGACCTTTCCGGGTATACGGGAATCGATAAAATCTATGAATATATTGTCTGCATTGGTCTGGAACAGAAGTTTCTGAAAGCATTTCCGGAGGATGCTGTGATCAGAATCCTGGCCCGGTATAATGCTCAGTATGAAGAAATGATCGATAATCTGTGTGAGATCGTTCTTACTGCGGTGCTGGGTCATATTCTGGCCAAGAAGCCATGGTCCGAGGCTGATTTTCAGGAAGAGGATTATCAGCATATACGGGAAATACTGCTGCAGGAAGATCCGGAGAGTGTCAGGGGAGAGTCCGGAAATGCTTCCGCAGCGGGAGATATCCGCAGGAGGCTGAAAAACAGAGTGAGGGCTTTTGCGGAAACATATTGTGAGGGAAGCCGTGAATTGACAGAATATCTCACAGATGCTGTGGATGGTATTGTTGTCAGACTGAAAAATGCGGCGGAGCACGGGATGCTCGGAAGGGTATTATAATGCTTGTCGGACAGCTGGAAATATCGTATAATCATGGCAGGAACAAATGAAATCCAAACTGACCGGAGGAAAGAATATGGGAGGAAAGAATATGAATGTGAAAAATCCACTTGTTTGTACCGATATGCCGGATATGGATGTGATCCGGGTCGGCTCTGATTTTTATATGGTCTCCACGACCATGTTTTATCTGCCTGCGGCACCGATCCTGAAATCAAGGGATCTGGTTCACTGGGAGATCGTATCTTATATCTGCAATAAAATTGCCGATCATGAGATCTACCGGTTGGAAAACGGCAGACATGCATACGGCAAGGGGCAGTGGGCTACCAGCCTGATGCAGTACAAGGGACGTTTTTATGCCTGCTTTGTCTGCCATGACATGAAGAAGACGTATCTGTTTTCCACGGACGATATTGAAAAGAGTGACTGGGACAGAGTGGAACTGGATGCGGTATATCATGATATGTCGTTTCTGTGCTGGGAGGATCGTGTCTATCTGGTATATGGCAACGGGGATATCCGGATCGTGGAACTGAATGAAGAACTGACCGGTGTGGTGGAGGGCTCGGATCAGCCGTTATTCAGCACTCCGAAGGATGGGATGCGGCTGCGCTGCGAGGGCTGCCGTGCCTATGTGAAAGATGGCTGGATCTATCTTCTTTTTGTAGACTGGCCGGCAGATACGGATGCGGAGCCAGGAAAACGAAGAGAGGTCTGCTACCGCTCCCGCAGCCTGACAGGACCCTACGAATGCAGGACGATTCTCTGTGATGATATGTGGCTTCCTGCCAGAGGGGTTGCGCAGGGTCCTCTGTTTTCCGATGCGGAGGGAAACTGGTATGCCATGATGTTCCAGGACAGCGGTGCCATCGGCAGAGTCCCGTTTTTGATGACGGCGCGCTGGGAGGACGGATGGCCTGTTCTGGGTGAGAATGGCAGAGTGCCGGAGAGTCTGGAAGTGCCTTTTGAGGAGGCAGTGACAGAAAAGGTGATTCAGAGTGACAGCTTTGACCATCCGGATAATCAGCTGAAAAAAGTATGGCAGTGGAATCATATGCCGGATGATACCGCCTGGTCCTTTACGGAGCGGCAGGGATACCTGCGGCTGCATAACAGAACGAAAGCAGAGGATCTCATGGAGGCGAGAAATACGCTGACCCAGAGAACTCAGGCGCCCTACAGCGAATTTACTGTCTGCCTCGACAGCAGCCATATGAAAAACGGAGATTTCGCCGGATTGTGCGTCTTTCTGGAGAAATACGGGCAGATCGGTGTCCGTCAGAAAAACGGAGAACGCCAGATCGTGCTGCTGCACCGTGACGGGGAGAGAGCCCCTGCGGATCTGGCATGGGACGGCGGCCCGGCGGCGCTGAAAAAGTGGTATCCGATGAAAGAATATGCAGAGGATCTCGGACAGAGCCAGGTATGGCTCAGAATCGTGTTCCGGTTTGACAGCTGGAAGACGGAACAGGAGACGGCGGAGTTTTTCTACAGTCTGGACGGCACGGAATACAGGCAGTTGGGAGAGCCTCTGGAGCTGTTTTACTCGTTGTCCATTTTCGTGGGTGCCCGCATCGGTATTTTTTCATACAATGAGGAGACTGCGGACGGAGGCTGTGCGGATTTCAGAGATTTTGTGGTTTCGTTTGAGTGATGCTGTCTGTCTCAGGTATATCCGCGCGTGCTGCCTCCGTCCCGGACAGTTCTGAAACATGTCTGCCGGTGCAGGACATAGCATGTCCTTTCCGATCAGACATATTTCAGGACTGTCCGTTCCGAGGTCAGACGCGTCGGATATATCTGAGCCAGACAGCTGTTCTCCAATTCGTGAAGTAGAACGAACCAAGGTCACCTCAAAGAAAACACACAGCGTCATGGGAACAGTAACCGCCCGCCCTTATTTTTTTCAGGATCACTGTGAATCGGTGTTTGTATATTGGAAGAAAACATGCTAGAATAGCGACAGATAAATAAATATGATCCTTGGGACAGGAGGCAAACATGAAAAAATACGATGTAGTAGCACTTGGGGAATTGTTGATTGATTTTACGGAAAATGGTCTCAGCGGACAGGGCAATCCGATGCTGGAGGCGAATCCGGGCGGAGCACCCTGCAATCTGCTGGCAATGCTGAACCGCATGGGAAAGAAGACTGCTTTTATCGGTAAGGTGGGAAATGATACCTTTGGCAAGATGCTGAAGGATGTGGTGCAGGAGAGCGGCACGGATGTGAGCGGGCTTTTGTTTGATAACAAGGTACATACGACACTGGCATTCGTACACACACAGCCGGATGGTGACCGTGAGTTCAGCTTCTACCGCAATCCGGGCGCTGACATGATGCTGACGAAGGAGGAAGTACCGGAGGAGCTGATCAAAGACAGCCGTATTTTCCACTTTGGTACACTTTCATCTACTCATGAGGGTGTCCGCGAAGCTACCAGATATGCTATTGATGTGGCAAAAGAAAATGGACTTCTGATCTCCTTTGACCCGAATCTCCGCGAACCTCTGTGGGATTCTCTGGAGGATGCGAGACGTGAGATCGAATACGGTCTCTCCAAATGTGATATCCTGAAGATTTCTGACAATGAGATAGAATTCATGACAGGTACCACAGATTACACCAGGGGTGTGGAGATCCTGCGTGAGAGCTATGATATCAGGCTGATCCTGGTTACCATGGGAAAGAGCGGCAGCCGTGCTTATTACAAGGACAAGATCGTAGAGGTACCGCCGTTCCTGCAGGAGGGTACCATCGAGACGACAGGAGCCGGAGATACCTTCGGCGGATGCTCACTGAATTATGTACTGGAGCATGGACTGGAGGATTTGACCGAGGAAAATCTGGCAGAGCTTCTCACGATTGCAAATGCCGGTGCGTCCATTATTACCACACGTAAAGGTGCGCTGAAAGTCATGCCGACGAAGGAAGAGATTGAAAGTCTGATCAGAGAGAAAAAATAAACGATATAAGGATGCCCCGGATGAATGTGCCAGAGAGTGCATATTCATCCGGGGCATTGGTAATCATTGCTGTTCGCAGCAATTTGAAAAACAGCTGTCTGTCCCAGAGCCGGAGCTGTAATGATTTCAGGACTTGACAACCGGAGAAAAATCCTTTATATATTTATATATTGAATTCATAGGCAACAGATACGAAGATGTGGCTGGCTGTCCGGCAGAAGACATGCCGCCAGCTTTTTTGCCGCCTGCACTTTAATGTGATAAAAGAACAACGTGATAATGTAGAAAAGCGAAACTTAAAGAAGATGTGGGCGCAGTTGTCAGACAATTGCGGAGAGTTTCGGGAGCACAGGTGCTGAGCAGATGCAGAGAGCGGCAGGAGAGCATGTGTCAGACAGACGCAGAACATGACAGGAGAGATCAGAATGGAAATCGCAGAATTAAAAGAGCTGCTGTATCAGGCAGAGGAAGAGATTTCAGAGCTGGGCGAGAGGGTCAGCCATGAGATATTCGCTCATCCGGAGCTGGGGGACGAGGAGTTTTATTCAGCGGAATATCTGACCGGTGAGATGAAAAAGCTGGGATTTGAAATTGCATACCCTTACTGTGGTGTCCCCACTGCATTCCGGTGTGAATATGGGGACAAGGAAGGACCGAAAGTGGCTTTCGTGGCGGAGTATGACGCATTGCCCGGGTATGGCCCGAACCATGATCAGAATGGTCACGCCTGCGGACACAACTGGATCGCCGGCAGTACAGTTCAGGCGGCGGCAGCACTGGCCAGGATCAAGGATCATTTCAAGGGAAAGGTCGTGCTGATCGGTACTCCTGCGGAGGAGACCTGCGGCAGGAAGATCGATATTGCGGCAAAGGGCGGATTTGACGATATTGACGCAGCTTTTCAGATTCATCTGGGAAGCTACAATGCAGTAGAATGTGTAGCTCTTGCATGTACGGATGTGACCTTTACCTTCCACGGCAAAGCGACTCATGCTTCTTCCTCACCGGAAGAGGGGATCAATGCGCTGGATGCCTGCAATCTGACTTTTATGGGTGTCAATGCGCTCCGTCAGCATGTGACCTCTGATGTGAGGATCCACGGCATTATCAAAGAAGGAGGCCGGGCCTGCAATATCGTTCCTGATCGATGTGAGATGCAGTATTTTATCCGGGCAGCCAATAAGGATTATCTGGAGACGGTGATTCAGAAAGTGATCAACTGCGCAAAGGGCGCTGAACTGATGACAGGGGCCCGGCTGGAATGGAAACGATGCCCCAACACCTTTTATGATTATAAGCGTATTCCCGCTCTGCAGAGTAAGTTTCGGGAAAATATGGAAGCACAGGGTGTTTCCGGATTTGAGACAGAGAGTATTTACCATTCGGGAAGCACCGATATCGGAAATGTGTCCTATTCCTGCCCTACCGCTTACGGTTATCTTGGCACAAAGGATTTCAGTCCGGCCGAAGTACATGACGCAGCATTTCTGGATGTGGCATGTTCTGATTTTTCGGATCGTCTCATTCACATCGGGGCGCGGGCCATGGCTGCCACGGCGCTGGACGTGCTTTGTGATGAGCAGTTCCGGACGGGGCTTCATGAGGCCATGAAGAACATATAAAAGCTGAAGTTTGTTTTCAGGATCTGTGATCCGGAAGACGCAGAGCTAATAAATCCGGCAGATTTTGCCGTATAATGAGGAGGAAATTATTATGAAAATGAAAAAACTTACCGCACTTGCAACAGCAGCAGCTCTCGTATCATCCATCGTCTGCAGCACACAGGCATTCGCAGCAGACAATCTTCTGGAGCAGATCAAAGAGGATGGTGTGCTTCAGGTTGTTATGGAGCCCTATTTTGCGCCCTATGAGTTCTGTGACACCAGCAAAGAAGGCCAGGAGCAGTACTGCGGGGCAGATGTGGAGCTGGCCAAATACATTGCAGACGACCTGGGCGTAGAGCTGGAGATCGTACCGCTGGAGTTTTCCGCCGTACTTGCCAGCATCGTAGCTGAGAAGTACCCGATGGCGATTTCAGGACTTGGCTATACACCGGAGCGTGCAGAGTCTGTGGAACTTTCCGATTCCTACCGGACGACCGATGCGGTTCACGGCTTTGTGGTTCGCAAGGAAGATGTGGACAAGTATCCGGATCTGGATTCTCTCGCAGGAAAGACCATCGCTTACCAGAATGGATCTCTGCAGGATATGTACACCAATGCGCAGATCAAGGATCCTGTGACAAAGCCTTTCGACAGTGTCAACAATGCGATCCTGGCTCTGCAGTCCGGCAAATGTGATGCCGTTGCAGTATATTATGACAATGGTGAGCTCTTCGTGGATGCCAATGATGACCTTGCCATGGCAGAAGCGGTATTTGAAGATACCAAGGATACCACAGTGATTGCCTGCCCGAAGGGTGAGACAGAGCTGATCGGAGAAGTAAACCGCATCATCGCAGATGTGACAGAGCAGGGTCTCTATGAACAGTGGTGGGATGATGCCGTAGAGCAGGCAAAGGGTCTTGGACTGGATAAATAAAATTCTGTATTCCGGCATCTGTTTTTGCCTTTCCGGGCAGAGATAGATGCCGGTCTGTGAGATATCCGGATAAACAAAACAGGAGTGAAATGAAATGATAGCAACCATGGGTAAGATCCTGTCCAGATATGGAACGGTATTTTTGGACGGACTGAAAGGCACACTTTGGATATCGGCGGTAGCGATTGTATTCGGAACCATTCTGGGAGTAGCAGTTGCGATTACCAAGATGTCGAAACACAGGCTTACGAGAATGATCGCATCCGTCTATATTGAAATACTGCGGGGAACACCGCTTCTGCTGCAGCTCTACTTTTTCTGGCTGGGGCTTCCGACTCTGTTTCCGAAGATTTCCGATATGTCCTGTGTCCTGATCGCGATGGTGATCAATACCAGCGCCTATATTGCGGAATGTATCCGGGCAGGCATTCAGGCGGTGGACAGCGGACAGAGAGAAGCAGCCATGAGCCTTGGAATGACCGAGCGGAATATCATGTTCCGTGTCATTTTTCCCCAGGCCATCAAAAATATCCTTCCGGCTCTCGGCAATGAGTTTATCGTTATGATTAAGGAAAGCTCTCTGGCATCCGTATTCTTTATCGGGGAGCTGATGACCTCCTTCAAGGTCGTACAGTCCAATATGTTCCTTGCCATAGAGCCGCTGACGATCGTCGGCCTGATCTACCTGGTGGTTACTGTCATACTGACCCAGTGCCTGAAACTTTTTGAGAGGAGGCTGAAAGCAAATGACTGAGGAAGCATTGATCAAAATTGTGGATCTGCATAAAGATTTTGACCATCTTCATGTGTTGAAGGGGGTCAACGAAGAGATTCACGAGAAAGAAGTCATTTCCATTATAGGTCCCAGCGGTTGCGGAAAAAGCACGCTGCTGCGCTGTATGAACCTTCTGGAGCAGCCCACCTCAGGAAAAGTCATTTTTGAAGGAGTGGATATCGCGGACAAATCCGTCAATCCCACGGTGCACAGAAGAAAGATGGGAATGGTATTTCAGCATTTCAACGTCTTCCCTCATCTCTCTGTGCTGGAAAATGTGACTTTGGCTCCGGTGTGCAACAAGCTGATGACAAAGCAGGAGGCGGAGAAAAAGGCCATGGAGCTTCTGGAAAAAGTGGGACTTGCCGACAAAGTCTCCGAGTATCCACGGAAACTGTCCGGCGGTCAGAAGCAGCGTCTGGCAATCGTCCGTGCCATGGCCATGGATCCCAAAGTACTTTTGTTTGACGAGCCCACCAGTGCCCTTGACCCGGAAATGGTAAAGGGCGTCCTGGAAGTCATCAAAGGGCTGGCACTTTCCGGCATGACGACAGTCATCGTGACCCATGAGATGGGATTCGCCCGGGAAGT
>JAQXWO010000146.1 GCA_029225485.1 Lachnospiraceae bacterium | reverse complement strand
ATACAGAATATACATGTACAGGACCACTCCGGTCAGGAAAGCTGCAGTACTGTCTCCCGGATTTCCGCCGAAGAGGTAACAGAAACAGCCGCTGCCAAGCCCGGAGGCAAGAATCAGCTCCCAGGGACGTTTCCCGGGCATGCTCCGGATACGTTCCAGTTCTCCGGAAGCTTCTTCCACACTGTAGTGTCCCTGCTCGATCTCCCGGGACAGCTGGTTCACAGCGGCCACCTTGTCCAGATGTGTGCTGCTGACCGGGATATGCTGAACCTTCGCAAAAAATTCTTCCCGGACATTTCCACCCGTCAGAAAGATTCCATTGCTCAGCACAAAAGCATTGCCGGATTCCACTCCGTAATGTCTGCAGATGCGGGAAATAGTCTCTTCCACACGGAAAATTTCCGCACCATTTTCCAGTAAAATATGTCCCGCCTGCAGCGCCAGATCCAGGACCTCTTCATCTTTATCTTTTCTGTCTGGTGTATTCAAAATGAAACTCCTTTTCATAAATAAATATCGTCCAGAGTATATCATTTCCGCAAAAAACATGCAATTAGGTTTTCTATTACATCGGGTTAAAAGTCTATCCCATGATTGCATTTATTTATTCGAAACCCGGCTGTCTGCCCCATGCATATCCAATGCGTCTGACCTCGGAACGGACCGACGTGAAATCTGTCTGCCTGAAAAGGACATCCTGTGTCCGGTCCAGGCAGACAGATTTCATGACTGTCCGGGCCGGAGGCAGCACGCATGGATATGCATGGGACAGACAGCGTCGCCTGAATCACACTCTCGCCCTTGACTCTTTCCCCATCCCGATGTATATTGAATAAGAAAAATTTCTGGCTTGGCGCCAGATTTTGCAAGTTCCGCGAGGATTCAAAGAGAAACCGGTGCAAGTCCGGTACGATCCCGTCACTGTAACAGGGAGTTCCAGAGCATGGATGTCACTGGGCTGCGTCAGAAAGCAGTTTGGGAAGGCGCCCTGGAATGAAGAACTGAAGTCAGGAGAACTGCTTGCAAAAAGATGAAGCTTGATTCTTACGGTGGATAAGAGGCAGCTGTTTATGCTGTATTTTTGCACCCGTAGAAGAATGTGGGTGCTTTTTTGTATGGAAAAGGGTTCCCCAGGAAGGATAAAGCTTAATTTCAGATTATCAGAACAGGAGAAAAAGAATGAACAGACGAGGAATCATTTATGGAGTAGGAGTAGGCCCGGGAGACCCGGAGCTGATGACAGTGAAGGCAATCCGGCTGATTCAGGAGAATGATGTGATCGCCGTTGCAGGGAAGGATCCGAAGGAGGCTGTCGCTTACCGGATCGCGGCTGCCATGGTGCCGGAGATCGGGCACAAGGAACTGGTTTCCGTGCATATGCCGATGGTGAAGGACCGGGAACTGATCGCACTGGAACATGAAAAGGGAGCCAGGCTCCTGGAATCTTACCTGGATCAGGGAAGAAATGTAGTTTATATCACCCTGGGGGATCCCACGATTTACTGTACCTTCTCTTATCTTCAGGAGATTATGGAGAAGGACGGGTATCAGGTGGAGCTGGTCAGCGGAATACCTTCTTTCTGTGCGTCAGCGGCAAGATTGTCCATGCCCCTGGTAAAGTGGGATGAGAAGCTTCATGTCCTTCCTGCTGTTCATGAAACTGATATGGAACTGAAAGAGGACGGCACCTATGTGCTGATGAAATCAGCCAGTCACATGAAACAGGTAAAGGAATTACTGCAGAAAAACAACAGAAGTGTCAGTATGGTGGAAAACTGCTGTATGGACAATGAGAAGATTTACCGGAACATCGAAGAGATTCCTGATGACGCAGGTTATTTTTCTTTAATTATTGCAAAGGAAGCATAAAACAGGAATGATAGAGATCAGAAATCTGACAAAACAATTTGGAGATTTTACAGCAGTGGATCATTTGAATCTTACGATCCGGACGGGAGAATTTTTCGGGCTTCTGGGTCCCAACGGCGCCGGGAAGACCACGACACTCAGTATGCTTTCCACCGTATTGCTTCCTACAGAGGGAGAAATCCTGCTGGACGGGAAAAGACTGGACCGGAAAGCGTCAGAGCAGAAAAGAAAGCTCTGCGTCATCACCCAGGAATACTCCATGCGGCAGGATATGATCATGGATGAAGTGATGGAATATCAGGGCCGGCTGTATTTTCTGCCAAAAAAAGTGATCAGAGAGCGTACCGATGCATTATTGGAATTTGCAGGTCTGACCGAGTACCGGAAGAGAACGGTTCGTCATCTGTCCGGGGGAATGAAGCGCAAGCTGATGATCTGCAGGGCTTTGCTGGTAGAACCGGAAATCCTGCTACTCGATGAGCCGACGGCAGGAATGGATGCCATATCCAGAAGACAGATGTGGAATCTGCTCCGGAAGCTGAACGGCCGCAATATGACCATTGTACTTACGACCCATTATATTGAAGAAGCCCAGAACCTGTGCAGCCGGGTGGCGCTTGTGAACCGGGGGAAGCTTCAAAAGCTGGATACACCGGATCATCTGATCGGAGAGCTGGGAAATTTTGCTGTGGATGAAGTAGATGAGGATAATCTTTCGACCCGGTATTTTCATGACCGTGACGATGCAATTGCATATCTTTCTTCTGTCGGAAGTCAGGCTTCCCTTCGCGCGACGACCCTGGAGGATGTATTTGTGGAATGTGCGGGGCGCAGGTTATAAAACAGGACGGGAGAAAGAGAGTGTATCATGGGAATCATTACAGTTCTATGGGAAAAATGGACAGAGTTTAAACGGGATTTCTACAAAATTACAGTTGCGGCCATGATCTCACCGCTGATGTATCTGGTGATTTTCGGAATGGGGATCCAGACCATGTCACATGGGGAACCGTATCTTCATTTTCTGATCCCGGGTATTGTGGCAATGGCCACCATGACGGGAAGCTTCAGTGCGACAGCCCAGAATATGAGTGTACAGAGACTCTACGAAAAGGCACTGGATCAGGTCATGGTATCCCCCACGCCTCTGTGGCAGTTTATTGTGGGTCAGATTATCGGGGGAAGCCTTCGGGGCATGTATGCAGGCGCCATTATTCTGCTGCTTACATCACCCGTTCGTACCGATCTGATCTTTAACGGATGGTCGGTGCTTGTGATGTTTCTGAACGGAATGGTGTTTGCCACCATCGCGCTGGTGCTGTCTTTTCTGGCCAAGAGCTATTCAGATGCACCCCGGTTTACCTCTTATATCATTACCCCCATGTCTTTTTTGTGCAATACCTTTTTTTCTACGGATCAGATGCCAAATGGATTCCGGCAGGTGATCGGTCTGCTGCCTCTTTCTCAGGCAAGCAGCATGATTCGGGAAATTTCCAACGGAGGGCAGCCGGGAGTCTTTGGTTTTGCAGTGTTACTCGTTTATCTTGTGATTTTTTCGGCATTGTCCGTATGGTTTATTTATAAAAAGAAAAATCTGTAGCAGATCAGGGAGAATAAAATGGAAAAGAAAGCAATACTGGCAGTCAGCTTTGGAACTTCTTATGAAGAGACCAGAAAACGAACCATCGACGGGATCGAGACAGCTTTGGCAGATGCATTTCCGGAACGGGTACTTTATCGTGCATGGACCAGCAGACGGATTTTGAAGAAGCTGAAGGAAACAAAGGGAATCCATTACGATACGATACAGGAAGCCCTGGAGAGAATGAAAGATGACCAGGTAACGGATGTGCTGGTGCAGCCTACCCATATGCTGGATGGTCTGGAAAACCGGACGATGATAGAGGAGATCAGCCGTTACAAAGATCAGTTTGCGTCCGTTCGGATCGGAAAACCGATGCTTACGGATGAAAGAGACAAAGAGAATCTGGTGGATACCATTATCAGCGTATTTTCAGATCTGAGAGATCAGGACATGCTGGCGCTGATGGGACATGGGAGCCCTCATATACAGGACGGGATATACGAGAGCCTCAATGACTGGTTCCGGAAAAAAGGCCATCCCAATATTTGTGTGGGGACAGTGGAGCATGAGCCTGGGTTCGGGGAAATATTACAACGGGCCAGAGAGGCAAAACCGGAGAAGATCCTTCTTGCGCCGCTGATGATCGTGGCAGGGGATCATGCCCTGAATGACATGGCGGGAGCAGAAGAGGATTCCTGGAAATCACAGCTGGAGCAGGAGGGATTTCAGACCGTCTGCGTATTGAAGGGACTGGGCGAATATCCTCAGATCCATGAGCTCTTTGTCCGGCATGCACAGCAGGCAGAAGAATTATGAAAATGAGAAAAAACAGTAAAAATAAGAGGATGGCATGGGGAGCATGTTTCGCTTTGCTCCTTTGTACGACTCTGTATCTGCCGGCACAGGCAGTCGTCATTAAAAAGAAGGACCAGGCAGACAACGCCCGCATGGAAAAACAGATCCGGGAGGCGAAAGAGGCTGCGGAAAAAACAGAAGTGGGCAGGTACGGGATGCTCCCCGTTTATGGCAGAGATATTGCTGACGGTACGTATGAGATCGAGGGAGAGTCCAGTTCTGTTTATTTTAAAATCGGGGAAGCCAGCCTGACGGTAAAGGACGGGCAGATGGAGGTTCGTTTCATGATTCCCAGTCTCAGTTATTCGTATGTTTTTCTGGGGACCGGGGAGGAAGCTCAGGCGGCAGATGAAGAAAAGCTGATCGAAGGGGAAGAAATCGATTCCTGTACTTACTTTACCATACCTGTTGAGTCTCTGGACACTGCGATAGACTGCGCGGCCTACAGCAAAAAAAGGCAGAAGTGGTATGACAGAAAAATTCTCTTTGATGCCTCTTCTTTGCCGGAGGAAGCTCTTAAGGTCACACTTCCTGATTATGAAGCCATAGAAGCCGCTTTGAAAGCGTACGAGACGGATGAGTCTGCGATATCGGAGGCAGCAGAGGAGGAATCTGAGACGGAGAGCTCTCCGGAACCGGTAACAGTCGCAAAGCCTGACGGGGAATATTCGATCGAAGTGAATATGACCGGGGGAAGCGGAAGGGCCAGCATCAGTTCTCCTACGCTCCTGATCGTCCGTGACGGCAGGGCTTATGCAAAACTGCTGTGGAGCAGTGCCTACTACGATTACATGATCGTGGAAGGGGAGACCTACTGGAACCTGACGACAGACGGGGGAAATTCTACTTTTGAAATTCCCATAACAGTCATGGATGAGGCCATGCCGGTGATCGCAGATACGACTGCCATGGGTGAACCTGTGGAGATCGCCTATACATTGAACTTTTACCAGGATTCCATCGGGGACCGGAGCCTGATCCCCCAGGAGGCGGCAAAGAAAGTGCTGGTCATTGCGGCGGTTATTATCGTGGCAGGAGGGATTCTGAATTACTTTGTGAAGAAAAAGCGCAGATAAAATAAGTGTGTATCCTTGAGTCGGAGTATCATCTCCGGCTCATTTTTTCTCTTGACAAAAGAGAAATGAGGTCTTATAAATAGTTCAGGAAATGAACAGTTCATAAAATGAATTATTTGCAGAAGCAAAGGAGATAACATCCAGTGACTGATGAAAACTTATGTGAGGAACTGCTGAATGGCTGGCTGGCCATGTCGCTGGCCATCAGCAATGAGCGTCTGGTGTCGGCCATGACTTATAATGAGTCCATGGTCTGCCACATGCTGTACCGCCAGGATCGGGAAGATCTGCCGCCTATGAATGCCACAGAGCTCTGCAGGAAGCTCCAGATCCAGAAGCCCCAGATGAATGTCATACTGAACCGCCTGGAAAAGAATGGATTGATCGAACGTACCAGATCCATCGTGGACAAAAGGAATGTGGAATTGCGTCTGACAGAGAGCGGAGTATCTCAGTATGTGGAAGCTCACAGAGAGATCCTTCGCTTTCCGGCGGCGCTGATCGGACGTCTGGGAAAAGAAAAGGCAGCGGATTTTGCAGCAATGATGCAGGAAGTTGCTTTATGCTTTCATGACATTATGAAGCAAGGATCAGAAAAACGGTAAAATCCGAAGGTATCATTGAGTAAAATCAGATCATGCAGAAAAAGGAGAACAGGACATGACAAAGGAGCTTATGAATACAGTGAATGGAATCGTGCTTCAGGTATTATACCGCGGTTTTCGTGTATTATATGAGAGAGACAGCAGAGTCCGGGCAGAGGTGGACGGCTGGGAGGACGGCAGGATGCTGAAGCTGGTCTGCGGTCCGGGCGGCCCTGTGCTGGTGCTGCAGAAAAAGGAAGGCGAGGGGATCGTGAAGCTGCAGCGTGTACAGCATGCGGACATTACCATGCGCTTTAAGACAGTCAAAGGGGCTTTTCAGGTGCTGACCGGACAGAAAGGCGTGGCGGATGCCTATGCGTCCCACATGTTTTTTCTGGAAGGTGATATTTACAAGACCATGAGTTTTGTGAGATGTGTGGATTACATTGAAGCGTATCTGTTTCCAAAGATCATGTCCGAAAGGATTCTGAAGGAAGTACCGGACAAGCAGCTGTCCTCCCTGCAGGTGTACGCACTGGCATTACTGGGAAAGTAATAGAAAGGAATATCATATGACATCTTATTTTGAATTTGCGAATCCGACAAAACTCTGTTCCGGAAAAGGAGCAGTAGATAATCTGGCCTACGAGCTGGAGATACTGGGGGTAAAACATCCCATGATCCTGAGCGACCGTGTCCTGGAAAAAATAGGGACGCTTTCTATCGTGCTGGATGTGCTGGATGAGGTGCGGACCGGCCGGGTGTTTACCGATATTCCGAGAGACAGCAGTATAGAGGTGGTGAACAGGATCGCCGGTGAATACCGGCAGTTTGGCTGCGACGGCCTGGTGGCGCTGGGCGGCGGCAGTGTGCTGGATACGGCAAAGGGAGTGCGGCTGCTGATCAGTCAGGAGGCAGATGATCTGCTGGAGCTGATGGGATGCGAATGTCTTCCCAGAGGCAGGTATGTACCTTTTTTGGCCATACCGACCACAGCAGGGACCGGCAGTGAGGCTACAGCTGTGGCTGTGATCAAAAATCCGGCGCTTCACGTCAAGATGGAATATATTTCTCAGCATATCATGCCGGATACGGCGATCCTTGATCCCAGGATGACCATGACGCTGCCGCCCAGGATCACCGCATCCACGGGAATGGATACTTTGTGCCATGCCATAGAGGCGTACAGCTGTATGCAGAAAAATCCGGTCAGTGATGCTTATGCTGCGGCAGCGATCCGGCTGGTCCGGGACAATCTGGTAAAAGCAGTGCGGTTCGGCAGCTCTGTATCTGCCAGGATGTCCCTTGCCAATGCCAGCTATCTGGCGGGCGCAGCTTTCAGCAACAGCATGGTAGGGGTGGTGCATGCCATCGGCCATGCGCTGGGAGGCGTGTGCCAGGTACCACATGGAGATGCCATGAACATTCTGCTTCCGGCTGGAATGATTTTTAACAAGAAGGCGTGCAGGGAAACGTACAGTGAATTGCTGCTTTACCTTGCAGGACCGGAAGTATATCAGTCGGTACCCAAGGCAGACCGGGCCAACCGGTCGATCCACGAAGTCATCCGTCTCAGAAAAAAGCTGCATGATATGACCGGGCTTCCATCTACTCTGAAAGAGGCGGGCGTAGATCCGGCAAAATTCCCGGAGGTGGCCAAGGCGGCTCTGAATGACGGATCGACCATCGCCAATCCGAGGGAAGTGACCTGCGGAGCAGTGATGAAAATTCTGGAGATGTGTTACGGAGAGTAAGAGCAGGAAAATAAGAAAACAGGAGGGATAGCATGGATATAGAACGTCTTGTAAAAGAACAGCGCAGCTGGTATCAAAAGGGAAAGACCAGGTCTGTCGGATGGAGGATCAGTGCCCTGAAAACACTGAGAAAGGGAATTATCACACATGAAAAAGAGATTCAGGAAGCCCTGAAAAAAGATCTTGGAAAATCTGTGACGGAAGGCTATATGTGTGAGACCGGGATGGTTTTAAGTGAGCTGTCTTACATGATCTCTCATCTGAGAAAATTTGCAGGAGAAAAAAGAGTTCCGACCCCGCTGGCTCAGTTTTACTCCAAAAGCTTCGTCTCTCCGGAGCCTTACGGCGTGGTGCTTGTGATGTCTCCCTGGAATTATCCCTTCATGCTTTCCATCGAACCGGCTATCGGGGCAATCGCAGCGGGCAACTGTGTGATCATCAAGCCAAGTGCCTACGCACCTGCGACTTCGGCCGTGACAGCAAAGCTGATCAGGGAATGCTTTGCATCCCATTTTGTGGCAGTAGTGGAAGGCGGCAGGGCAGAGAATACGAAACTTCTGGAGCAGCGGTTTGATTTCATCTTCTTTACCGGAAGTGTGAGCGTAGGAAAACTGGTCATGGAGAAGGCATCGAAGAACCTGACTCCGGTCTGCCTGGAACTGGGCGGGAAGAGCCCCTGCATTGTAGACAGGACCGCCAACCTGAAGCTGGCAGCCAGAAGGATCGTTTTTGGAAAATACCTGAATCTCGGCCAGACCTGTGTGGCGCCGGATTATCTGTTTGTGCAGGAAGAGGTAAAAGAACCGCTCTTAAAAGAGATGGAGAAGTGCATCCGCCGCCAGTTCGGCAAAAATCCGCTGGACAACCCGGATTACGGAAAAATCATCAATGAGAAACATTTCCGGCGGCTGACCGGACTGATGCGGGGTGAGCAGATCCGGATCGGAGGCACCGTAAAAGAATCCACACTCCAGATCGAGCCTACCGTACTGGAAGGCATTACTCCTGACAGCAGGATCATGCAGGAGGAAATCTTCGGACCGATCCTTCCTGTCATGACTTTCCATGATCTGTCAGAGGTGGTCACCTATGTGAACCGTCATGAGAAACCGCTGGCATTGTATCTCTTCACCCGCAGCCGCAGATCCGAACGGCGGATCCTCACCTCCTGCAGCTTCGGAGGAGGCTGTATCAACGACACCGTGATCCATCTGGCCACCAGCGCCATGGGCTTCGGCGGTGTGGGAAACAGCGGTATGGGAAGCTACCATGGCAGGGACAGCTTCGAACTATTCACCCACCACAGAAGCATTGTGAAAAAATACAACTGGATCGATCTGCCGATGCGCTATCAGCCCTACACAGGCTGGAAAGAAGCGCTGGTGCGGATGTTCCTCAGGTGAGATAACACATACAAGCGACGCCGTCTGTCTTCCCTGTATCCGCGTGTGCTTCCTCCGCCCTGGACAGCCGCGAAATCTGTCTGCCGGTGCAGGACATAAATGTCCTTTCCGGTCAGACAGATTTCACGGCTGTCCAGGGCGAGGTCAGACACGCCGGATACAGGGAAGGCAGACGGCCGTTTTGTAATAGATAATAATCCCACAAATAATCCTTTCTGCCTTAATGGGCGTATAGAATTCAAAGATTAATCACAAGATATCTTCCACAAACGCTTGCAATTGCAAGCAAAAGAAGATATGATATAAGAAAAAGGAGGCGATATTATGGCAAATACATCCGCTGTATATGCTAGAATAGATACTAATCTCAAGGAAAGCGCAGAAGGAATCCTTTCTCAGCTTGGAATTTCTCCATCAAGCGCAATTCAGATGCTTTATAGTCAGATCGTATTGAAGAAGGGCATGCCATTTGATCTGCGTCTTCCGTCTTCAAAACCTTTAGCTGTCGGTGCAATGACCAGAGAGCAGTTTGATGCAGAACTCAAAAAAGGTGTTGATTCTTTCAAAGCAGGAAAAGTATATTCTGCAGATGAAGTCGATGTAATTCTTGCGAAGGAGTTTGGTATATGACAGAAATCAATATAGTCAGCTACTCCGGGGAGGCGCTTGATGATTTAAGAGATATCTATACCTACATTGCAAATGAACTTCTTGTTCCGGAGACTGCAGCTGCTCAGGTGGGGCGTATCCGAAAAAAGATTCGTTCATTGGATTTCATGCCAGCTCGTTATGCACTGGTCGAATGGGAACCCTGGCATTCTATGGGAATGCACCAGCTGCCAGTAGATAATTTTATTGTGTATTATCTGGTGGATGACGTGGCGGGAATTGTCACAGTAGTTCGTGTATTCTATGGTGGCTGTGACATCGAAGAAATCATAAATTCAAAATAGAAAGCGGCAGGAGGCTATGACATGGATAGTTTGAAAATACTTGTGGTAGATGATGAGAGCAGGATGCGCAAGCTGGTGCGGGATTTCCTGGTGAAGAAGGATTTTGAAGTGATCGAGGCGGAGGACGGAGCGCAGGCCGTGGATATTTTTTTTGAGCAGAAGGATATTGCGCTGGTCATTCTGGATGTGATGATGCCGAAGATGGACGGCTGGCAGGTCTGCAGGGAGATCCGTTCCTATTCCAGAGTACCGATCATCATGCTGACGGCGAAGGGGGATGAGCGGGACGAACTGCTGGGCTTCGAGCTTGGGGTGGATGAGTATATCTCCAAACCCTTCAGTCCGAAGATCCTGGTGGCCCGGGTGGAGGCGATCCTGCGCAGGACCTCCGGCCTGGCTGCGGATGATATTCTGCGGGCGGGAGCCATTGAGATCAGCAAGGCGGCCCATCAGGTGGTGATCGACGGCGAAAATGTAGATCTGAGCTATAAAGAATTCGAGCTTCTGACCTATTTTGTGGAAAATCAGGGACTGGCGCTGTCCAGAGAGAAGATTCTGAACAGTGTCTGGAATTATGATTATTTCGGAGATGCCCGGACCATCGATACCCATGTGAAAAAGTTGCGCAGCAAGCTGGGAAAGCATGGCGATTACATAAAGACGATCTGGGGAATGGGCTACAAATTTGAGGTAGAATGACATGAATATTTCGATCAGAAAGCAGCTGGCCATGATCTTCATCGGTCTGATGGCGGCGATCCTCGTGGTCAGCATGCTGGCGAATTCGCTGTTTCTGGAGGATTTTTATTATGTCCGGAAAAAGGACGTGCTGCAGGAGGCATACCGGCAGCTGAATGAGGGCGTGGATGACTCCGGCATCATGTCAGAGGAAAGCATGGCGGAGTTTAACGATCTCTGTATTGCCAACAGCATCACCTTTGTGGTGGAGGACCAGAATTTCCGGAAACAGATCTGGACCGATATGGAGATGGAATATCTGAGGATCATTGCCGGCCGTCTGTACGGATATATGATGGGGCTGGACGGAGGTACGGGCTCCGAAATCATGGAGCAGAACGACAAGTACACGATCTGGAAAAAATATGACAGTGCGGTAGGTCTTGATTATATGGAGATCTGGGGGACGCTGGACAATGGATTTTATTTCCTTGTGCGTATCACCATGGACAGTATCCGGGACAGTGTCAATATCTCCAATGAATTTATCAAGTATGTATGTCTGGTGGGCATTATTCTCAGCGTTTTCATTATCTGGTGGGTAACGCGGAAAGTGGCAGAACCTATCCGGGAACTGACGGAGCTTTCCAAGCGTATGGCAGATCTGGATTTCGGTGTCCGTTATACCAGCGGAGGAAAAAATGAGATCGGACAGCTGGGTGAGCATTTCAACCAGATGTCGGAGAAGCTGGAGAAGGCCTATTCTCAGCTTATGACGGCTAATAATGAGCTGCAGAAGGATATCGAGGAGAAGACCAGGATCGATGAAATGCGGCGGGAGTTCCTTTCCAATGTATCCCATGAGCTGAAGACGCCGATTGCTCTGATCCAGGGGTATGCAGAAGGTCTGAAGGAATGCGTCAATGATGATGAAGAGAGCCGTGAGTTTTACTGCGATGTGATCATGGATGAATCATCAAAGATGAACCATCTGGTAAGGCAGCTACTGACACTGAATCATCTGGAAGAAGGAAGAGAGGAGGTTGTCATGGAACGGTTTGATATGGTGCCCCTCATTCATAATAAGATTCAGTCTGTCTCCCTTCTCGCCCAGCAGAAAGAGGCCAGGATCACATATTACGGCCCGGAGGAACTGGTGGTGTGGGGAGATGAATTCAAGGTGGAAGAGGTGCTGACCAATTATCTCAGCAATGCGGTGAACCATGTGGATGGAGAATGCAGGATCGAGGTAAAAGCACAGGAGACCGACACGAAAGTGCGAATTTCTGTGCATAACACAGGACAGCCGATTCCGGACAAAGATATCGACCAGATCTGGGGCAAATTTTATAAGGTGGATAAGGCGCGGACCAGGGAATATGGGGGAAGCGGCATTGGACTTTCCATCGTGAAAGCGATCATGGAATCGTTCCATCAGAGCTTTGGTGTAAAAAACTGTGAAGACGGAGTGGAATTCTGGTTCGAACTGGAAAGTGGAAAAAGTGTGCCGAAAAATGCACAGATGAAAGGAAACATGCATGAGTAGAGTGGCAGTGATCGGAGGCGGGCCGGCGGGTATGATGGCAGCAGTCACCGCAGCGGGTCAGGGACATGAGGTGAGTCTCTGGGAGAAAAATGAAAAGACCGGGAAAAAGCTTTATATCACAGGAAAAGGCAGATGCAATGTCACAAACAATTGTGATACGGAAGAATTTCTACAGGCAGTCTGTGTCAACCGCAAGTTCCTGTACAGCGCCGGATACGGTTTTGACAGTCAGGCAGTGATGGACTTCTTTGAGAAGCAGGGACTTCCGCTGAAGACAGAGCGGGGAGGCAGAGTATTTCCTGTATCTGATCATTCCTCGGATGTGATCGCAGCCCTGAATCGCAGCTTAAAAGAGACCGGGGTGCAGGTTCATCTGAATCAGGAAGTCACGGAAGTGCTTACTTCAGAGAGCAGAGCCGTCGGCATCCGGCTGAAATCAGGAAAAGCTGTGGAAGCGGACGCGGTGATCGTGGCTACCGGCGGTATTTCCTACAGGACGACCGGCTCTACCGGAGACGGCTACCGGTTTGCCCGGGAGGCCGGTCATCAGGTGACAGAGCTTTATCCGTCTCTTGTTCCGATAGAGACCGCGGAGGATGATCCGGCCAGGATGCAGGGACTGTCCCTGCGCAATGTGGAAGTCGTGATCAGAGATGGAAAAAAGGAGCTTTACCGCGGATTCGGGGAAATGATGTTCACCCATTTTGGTGTGACAGGGCCTTTGATCCTGACGGCAAGTACCGTGATTCAGAAACGGCTGCGGGAGCATCCGCTGGAGATGAGGATCGACCTGAAGCCGGCTCTCGATGAACAGCAGCTGGATGCCAGGATTCTTCGCGAATTTGAACTCGGCAAAAATAAACAGCTGAAGAATATTCTGGGATCGCTGTATCCGGCAAAGATGGTACCGGTCATGATGGACCGGGCTCAGATCTGCCCCGAGAAACCGGTACGTGATATTACACGTGAGGAACGGCAGCGACTGGCTGACCTGACGAAATCTTTTCCATTGACGATTACCTCCCTGCGCGATTATAATGAGGCTATTATCACCCGGGGCGGCGTAAATGTCAGAGAGATACAGCCTTCCACCATGGAGTCCAGACTGGTGAAGGGACTGTTTTTCGCAGGAGAGGTGCTGGATCTGGATGCAGTGACCGGGGGATACAATCTGCAGATCGCCTGGTGTACGGGATACGCGGCAGGTATGGGAGCCGCAGGCATTCAGGAGTGAGAGAGTACAGCGATCATACGTTACTGGAAGGGATTGAGCGGTAACGGTCATACAGTGAATCAGGAGGAAAAACATGAGTTTTAATATTGCTATTGACGGACCGGCAGGAGCCGGCAAAAGCACCATTGCCAGAGCGGCGGCACAGGAGCTTGGTTTTTTATATGTGGATACGGGAGCGATGTACCGGGCCATCGGCCTGGGCCTGCTTCGGAAAGGGACAGATCTTGCCTCTGACGGAGCACTGGAGGCGGCGCTTGCGGACATAGAAGTGGGGCTGGGATATGAAGACGGTGCCCAGCAGGTATATCTGAACGGGGAAAATGTGTCTTCCCTGATCCGTACGGAGCAGGTCGGAAATATGGCCAGCAGCGCGGCAGCCAGACCTCAGGTGAGAGCAAAGCTGACAGAACTTCAGAGAGGGATCGCCCGCAGAGAAAATGTGCTGATGGACGGACGTGACATCGGTACGGTGATCCTGCCGGAGGCACAGCTGAAGATCTATCTGACAGCCAGCGTAGAGACAAGGGCCATGCGCAGATATCAGGAGCTGACGGCCAAAGGAGAGACGTACAGCCTGGAACAGATCGCAGAGGACATCCGGGACCGGGATTATCGCGATATGCACCGGGAGGTGGCCCCGCTCTGTCAGGCAGAGGATGCGGTGCTTGTGGATTCTTCTGATATGACGATCCGGGAAGTGACAGACAGGATCATCTGTCTGGCGAAGGAGAGAATGGAAGGCTGAGGGCAGGCAAAGCCGCACAGACCGTATGGAGGCGGAGGTAAGGATGGAAGTAATCGTAGCAAAGACAGCCGGTTTCTGTTTTGGAGTGCAGCGGGCGGTGGATCAGGTGTACCGGCAGGTCGAAAATGGAAAAAGGCCGATCTATACCTATGGTCCGATCATCCACAATGAAGAAGTTGTCCGGGAACTGGAAGAACGCGGTGTAAGGATCATCGAATCTGAGGCAGAACTAAGAGAGATCCGTGAGGGTACTGTCATTATCAGATCCCATGGTGTGGCAGCAGATATCTATCAGATCATTGAGTCTCAGGGACTGACCCTGGTAGATGCCACCTGCCCTTTTGTGAAGAAGATCCACCGAATTGTGGACGAGCACAGCCGCCGGGGAGAGGACATAGTGATCATTGGAAATGAAGGACATCCGGAGGTAGAAGGGATCAAAGGCTGGTGCCGGGGGCCGGTACAGGTGATCGGTACGGAAGAAGAGGCGCAGGCATTCACCGGTCTGGGCGGAAAAAGGCTCTGTATCGTATCTCAGACGACATTTAATTACAAGAAATTTGATAAATTAGTTGAAATTATTGAAAAAGTGCGGTATGATGGGATAGATATCTTGAATACGGTGTGCAGTGCCACGGAGGAGCGGCAATCGGAAGCCCGTGAGATTGCGCAGAAGGCAGACAGCATGATTGTGATCGGAGGCAGTCACAGCTCGAATACCAGAAAGCTGTTCGAGATATGCAAAAAAGAATGTGCAAATACTTACTATATACAGACACTAAAAGATTTGGATATCCGGCGATTGCCATCCAGGGGTTGCGTAGGTATTACAGCAGGGGCATCGACCCCAAAAAATTTGATTGAGGAGGTTTCAAAACAATGTCAGATTTGAGTTTTGAACAAATGCTGGAAGAATCATTTAAAACAATTCATAATGGAGAGGTAGTCGAAGGCACTGTCATTGATGTCAAAGAAGACGAAATCATCTTGAACATCGGATATAAGGCTGATGGCATTATTACCAGAAGCGAGTATACCAATGATTCAAATGCTGACCTTCGTGAGCTTGTTCATGTGAATGACAAGATGGAAGCAAAGGTTCTGAAGGTTAATGATGGAGACGGACAGGTACTTCTTACCTACAAGCGTCTTGCAGCAGAAAAGGGTAACAAGAGACTTGAGGAAGCATTCAACACCCAGGAAGTCCTGAAAGCTCCGGTTGTACAGGTACTTGGCGGCGGTCTCAGCGTACTGGTGGATGAGGCGAGAGTATTCATCCCGGCAAGCCTTGTTTCCGATACATACGAGAAGAATCTTGAGAAGTACAACGGTCAGGAGATCGAATTCGTGATCACTGAGTTTAATCCGAGAAGACGCCGCATCATCGGTGACCGCAAGCAGCTCCTTGTTGCCAGAAAAGCAGAGATGCAGAAGGCACTCTTTGAGCGTATCCATGCAGGTGATGTGGTTGAAGGTGTTGTTAAGAATGTGACTGATTTCGGCGCATTCGTAGATCTGGGCGGAGCAGACGGTCTGCTTCATATTTCCGAGATGTCCTGGGGACACGTCGAGAATCCGCGCAAGGTATTTAAAGTAGGCGAGAAGCTGACAGTCCTGATCAAGGATATCAGCGGTGACAAGATCGCACTCAGCCTGAAGTTCCCGGAGCAGAATCCGTGGCTGAACGCAGCTGAGAAGTACGCAGTAGGCAATGTAGTCAGCGGACGTGTTGCCAGAATGACTGACTTCGGTGCATTCGTAGAGCTTGAGCCGGGTATTGACGCACTGCTTCATGTATCACAGATCTCTCATGATCATGTAGATAAGCCGTCAGACGTTCTGAGTGTAAATCAGATGATCGAAGCCAAGGTTGTTGATTTCAACGAGGAAGGCAAGAAGATCAGCCTCAGCATGAAGGCTCTCGAGTCCGCACAGCCGGCACCGGAAGCAGAGGACGCTGAGTAATTGATGCTCCCGATATTATGAAATGAATACAGCAGACCTCATGTTACAGATCGATTCAGATCGTAGCATGAGGTCTTTTTTGACTTGGCGGATATGTCGTATTACATCAGTGTGCAGTTTTTTGGAAGCAGGCTGTGAACTTCTGTTATTTTTTGATGCAGCGTAACATGGCCCGGACGTATTTTAGCAGCGGACCGGCATCTGTTTCCCATACAGGATCATATTCTGCATAGAGTTGTCTTGACTTCCAGGATGACCGGAAAGAGGGAACGAGGATCGCTTCCGGCTGAGGAAGGAAACAGCCGGATTTTCTGGTATAGCAGTTGGCCGGTCTGGCCGGCTGCCGGTGCTGCCGGTCCACAAAGGCAGCCACACTCTTGTGTACCGCCTGGTCTTCCAGAGGCAGATAATAATAATCCCGGTAATTCTCAAAAAAATAGAGAAGCGTCCCCTGAAACACCGGGATGCGCAGAGATCCTCTGGAGGCGTCACACTCTAACAGGCAGGAATTACAGATCTGAATGCTGACCGGCTGAGGAAGGACATTTGCAGGACGGAAAGAAAGGACTGCAGTCTGCATGTGGCTGCAAATATCCTCTGTCATACGGCAGCTTTCCATCCGGATATCCCCGTTCATCAGAGCCAGGTATGCGGCCATAGGAAGAATCTGTGTCATACCGAGAAGGTCTTCCTCATTGTGCAGCAGCAGAGGCTCCGACAGTTCAGGTGCTGTGCCGGATACATATTTTTTATAAACAGGAATCAACTCTTTGCCATCCATCGTGTCAGCTCTTTTTAGCCCCAGAAAAGCCTGAAGTGCAGTCTGATTCATATGCTCCAGTCCCAGCAGCGCCTTCAGCGGGCGGAATTTCAGATAAAGATCCAGAGATCCTTTCTCAGCCAACCCATCAGCCAGATGATAGTGACTGCATTTTTTGCTTAGAAACGGCAGATCAAACGTACTCCCGTTGAAATGGATCATCGTGTCATACCCGGAAGCATACTCCAGAAAAGAAGTCAGAACCATCTCCTCCTCCGAAGGATCGTCTGCCAGCCACTGGCACAGCATCCAGTCCGACCCATCAAGCCCTATGCTTCCAATCAGATAAAGAGAGGATGAAGCGGCAGAAAGCCCTGTCGTTTCAATATCAAAAAACAGACTGCGCT
This sequence comes from Lachnospiraceae bacterium, assembly GCA_029225485.1. Classification (GTDB taxonomy): domain Bacteria; phylum Bacillota; class Clostridia; order Lachnospirales; family Lachnospiraceae; genus Choladousia. Next base: position 2,893 of record JAQXWO010000146.1, on the reverse strand, counting down.
CCGGAATATAAGAAAGAATATGAGACCAGGCGGCAAAATCAGGTATTTTTCGTCTTATCTTAATCATACATATCTCCCGAAATAAAAAAGGTTGTTTTTCTGATCATTTTAATAGCTTCGAATCATATACCAGGAAAACAGTGAATTATAAAAGAGGTCATCAATGCTATATACATTTTACTATTTGTTCATGCTCATTCGAAACACAGCGGTCCGTCTCATACATATCCAACACGTCTGACCTCGTAACGGACTGCCATGGAATATGTCTGACCGGGAAGGACATACCATGTCCTGCACCGGCGGACATACTCCATGACTGTCCGGGACGGAGGCAGCACGGGTGGATATGTATGGGACAGACCGCGTCGCTTTGTAGTCTCGCCGCATGAACCATAGCATTTTTGCCCGGATTCGTCAATACCGCAGAATTGACTTCTTTACAAACAGTCATGGATTGCGTATAATAAAGCTGATTGCGGGAAGAAGGAAGAGATCAGACTTCTGACGGCAGAGAGATTCGTGAAAACAGGAGGAGTTTATCATGGCAGTATTGGTGACAGGAGGAGCCGGATATATCGGAAGCCATACATGCGTAGAGCTGCTCAACAGCGGTTATGATGTAGTGGTAATGGATAATCTTTACAATTCCAACGAGAAGGCTCTTGAGCGTGTTCAGCAGATCACCGGGAAGACACTGAAATTTTACAAGGCAGATATGCTGGACCGGGATGCGGTAAATGAAATATTTGAAAAGGAAACGATCGATTCCGTGATTCATTTTGCAGGTTATAAAGCAGTTGGGGAGTCAGTCAGAAAGCCCCTGGAGTATTACCACAATAATATTACAGGTACACTGATCCTCTGCGATGTCATGAGAAATCACGGCGTGAAGAAGATCATCTTCAGTTCATCGGCTACGGTGTACGGAGATCCGGCTTTCGTTCCGATCACAGAGGAGTGTCCGAAGGGCAAGATCACCAATCCCTATGGACAGACCAAGGGCATGCTGGAGCAGATCCTGACAGACCTTCATGTCTCAGATCCTGAGTGGAATGTGATCCTGCTTCGTTATTTCAATCCTATCGGCGCCCACAAGGCAGGCATCATCGGTGAGGATCCCAAGGGTATCCCCAACAATCTTGTGCCGTACATCGCTCAGGTGGCCGTGGGCAAGCTGGAGAAGCTGGGTGTATTCGGAGATGACTACGATACTCCGGACGGTACAGGAGTCCGTGATTACATACATGTGGTGGATCTGGCCCAGGGCCATGTCAAGGCCATGAAGAAATTTGAGGACAAGCCGGACGTTTATATTTATAATCTCGGCACAGGCAACGGATACAGTGTGCTTCAGGTACTTCATGCATTTGAGAAGGCATGCGGCAAGACACTTCCTTATGAGATCAAGCCCCGCCGTGCGGGAGACATTGCCACCTGCTATGCAGATCCGGCAAAGGCGAAAGCAGAACTTGGCTGGGAAGCACAGTACGGCATCGATGAGATGTGTGCGGATACCTGGCGCTGGCAGTCCATGAATCCCAACGGATACAATGATTAAGCATGTAGATCGATAATTCTTCCTGTCTTTTCAAAAAAAATACTGGACGAATCCGTCGATTTATGAGAAAATAAAGAGTAAAGATTTTACTATCGAAAGGAGTTTTAACATGATTTATTCACGTGAAGTAGAAGAAATGTGCCCGGTAGCACAGGGCGTTCATCATGGCGCTGCTCCGATTCCGGAAGAAGCAAAATGGGTACAGGCGAAAGAAGTAAAGGATATTTCCGGTCTTACACACGGCGTGGGCTGGTGTGCTCCGCAGCAGGGTGCCTGCAAGCTGACTCTGAATGTAAAAGAAGGCATCATCCAGGAAGCACTGGTGGAGACCATCGGATGTTCAGGTATGACTCATTCCGCAGCTATGGCATCTGAGATTCTTCCGGGCCTTACTGTTATGGAAGCTCTGAATACTGACCTTGTATGTGATGCGATCAATACCGCTATGAGAGAGCTCTTCCTTCAGATCGTTTACGGACGTTCACAGTCCGCATTCTCTGAGGATGGACTTCCGGTAGGTGCAGGTCTTGAGGACCTTGGAAAGGGACTTCGTTCACAGGTAGGTACCATGTACGGTACACTGAAGAAGGGACCGCGTTACCTTGAGATGGCAGAAGGTTATGTGACAGGAATCGCTCTTGACGAAGAGAATCAGATTATCGGATATCAGTTCGTAAGCCTTGGAAAGATGACAGACTTCATCAAGAAGGGCGACGACCCGAATACTGCATGGGAAAAGGCGAAAGGTCAGTACGGCCGTGTAGCTGATGCAGTGAAGATTATTGATCCGAGAAAAGAGTGATTAGGGAGGTAATGAAAGATGGCTTTATTTGAATCATATGAGAGAAGAATTGACAAGATCAATTCTGTTTTGAATAGTTACGGCATTGCTTCCATCGAAGAAGCAGAAAAGATCACAAAAGATGCAGGTCTTGACGTATACAATCAGATCAAGGGCATTCAGCCGATCTGTTTTGAGAACGCATGCTGGGCATACATCGTAGGTGCAGCTATTGCGATCAAGAAGGGCTGCAAGAGAGCAGCTGACGCAGCAGCAGCAATCGGTGAAGGTCTTCAGGCTTTCTGTATCCCGGGTTCTGTAGCTGATACACGTAAGGTAGGTCTTGGCCATGGTAACCTTGGCAAGATGCTTCTGGAAGAAGAGACCGAGTGTTTCGCATTCCTGGCAGGCCATGAGTCCTTCGCAGCAGCAGAGGGTGCCATCGGTATCGCAGAGAAGGCAAACAAGGTTCGTCAGAAACCGCTCCGTGTCATCCTGAACGGTCTTGGAAAAGACGCAGCTCAGATCATCGCAAGAATCAACGGCTTTAC
>JAQXWO010000145.1 GCA_029225485.1 Lachnospiraceae bacterium | reverse complement strand
CCCGATTCTGGGCAATATAGGTAGAAATCGCCGAAGCAATTCCCTGCTCCGGAATACAGGCAAAATCACACATAAAATTGAGACAGCCACACTGACCACCATGCCGGAAAGCAGCATGGTCGCCACGGACTGCCTGAGATTCTGAAAATCTTTCTTTCCAAAATATTCACTCATCAGGACGCCGGCGCCGATACACAGTCCCGTGATCGCCAGGATCACCAGATTCATCACGGGACTGGCGATTCCCTCCGCCGCCAGCGCATTTTTTCCGATAAAACGTCCGGCAATCATGGAATCCACTGCATTATAAGCCAGCTGCAGACAGTTGCCCAGCAGCAGCGGCAATGCGTATCTCCATAGATGACTGTGCGCCGAACCTTCCGTCATGTCTCTCATACATTCACGCTTTCTTTATGTAACTGTCCAGAGCCAGTCTCTTCTTACCCTTCCGTTGGTGTACTCACGGCTGCTTCCCAATGTAAGCAAGAATACCGCCATCCACATACAAAATATGACCATTCACAAAATCAGAAGCATCAGATGCCAGAAAAACAGCGGGGCCCATCAGATCCTCCGGATCACCCCAGCGCTCTGCAGGAGTCTTACTGATAATAAAGCTGTCAAACGGATGCTTTGAACCATCTGCCTGCGGCTCTCTCAAAGGTGCTGTCTGAGGTGTGGCAATGTAGCCCGGTCCGATGCCGTTGCACTGGATGTTATACTTTCCATACTCAGAAGCAATATTCTTCGTGAGCATTTTCAGTCCGCCTTTGGCTGCCGCATAGGCAGACACCGTCTCACGTCCCAGCTCACTCATCATAGAACAGATATTGATGATCTTCCCGTGTCCTTTTTTGATCATGCCCGGAATCACAGCCTTTGACATGATAAACGGTGCATTCAGGTCGATATCCACCACCTGACGGAATTCATCCACACTCATCTCTGTCATGGGGATCCTCTTGATAATTCCGGCATTATTCACCAGAATATCGATCACTCCCAGCTCCTCCTCGATCTGTGCCACCATTTTTTTCACCTGCGCCTCATCCGTCACATCGCAGAAATATCCCTTCGCATCAATGCCCTTTTCCTCATATGCCTTCAAAGCCGCATCCATATGCACCTGCCCCCGGCAGTTGAACGCAATCTTCGCCCCCGCATCTGCCAGAGCCTCCGCAATGGCAAATCCAATCCCGTAAGCCGCTCCCGTCACCAGAGCTATTTTACCTTCCAGAGAAAACTTGTTTAATGTGTTCATAAGTACCTCCTTTTTCCTGTCGTTTCATATATTTCCATTTCACTCTCTCAAATCCCGAAGAGAGCGCTGATTTATTCTCATCCCATGATATCAGAAATAATACAGCACAGGCAAGTATTATTTTTGGTATCATTCACGTGACGCAATCTGCCCCGGGTATATCCATGCGTGCTGCCTCCGCCCCGGACAGTCATGGAATCTGTCTGCCGGTGCAGGACACAAGGTGTCCTTTCCGGTCAGACAGATTCCAGGGCAGTCCGTTTCGAGGTCAGACGCATTGGATATACCCGGGGCAGATTGCTGTGCTTCGAAAAATGTAAATAGTAGAATCCATTGCTGAACATAGTTAATCAGAATTAGCAGCAGTTTGCGGAGCGTGATCTTTGTTGACACAAAGTATATTGTTCCAATCCACCCTTATTCGAAACACAGCCGCAGGCAGGGACATCATGCCTCTAAGCAAACATTCTGCAGGCGGTTTTAGCAAAGGCAAGATCCACTGCTTACGCAGACTCGGCGCGAAGCCATTGCTGAGCGTCGTTAGTCGGAGTTAGCAGTTAGCTTGCCGGAGCGTCGCCTGCGTTTGCGTGAGGTATGACGTTCCTGCCTGCGGCGTCGCATAATAAATAACTTTTAAATCTTCTACTTCACGAAATCCTCCCGCATCGGTGTAAAGATATCCAGGATGACCCCGTCATCCTCCAGTGCGATCAGTCCGTGAGGCACATCTGCTTCAATGTAGAAGCACTCTCCCGGGCCGAGAATCTTTTTCTCCCCGTTCAGATTGGCTTCAAATCTTCCCTTTATGATGTAGTCGCACTGACGGTGGGGATGAGAATGTACTGCTCCTTCCTGGCCCTTTTTCCAGACCAGTTCTGCCACCATCAGGTCATTGATATGACCTTTGATGGTTCTCACCACGCCGTTTTCCAGTACTTCCGGCTGAAACTGTTCCTGTGTTACAAAAATACCATCTTTTTTCATGGATAACCTCCCACATTCTTAAGCCAGTACTTCCTGTACTGCTTCTTTCAGCTTTTCGTCTTTGCAGTTCGCCTCAAAGTATTTGCCGAATCCTTCTGTGGAAAGGGCTCCCTTTGCCAGTTCCCGGTCAATGGAAAGGAGAATCTCTGCCATATCACGGTAGGTATGCAGCTTTACTTCGTCAAGAATCTTCTTATTTCGCTTCTCAGGCACGGCTCTCTCCCGGGGATAGCCCTGACCGCTCTCCTCCACAAACAGCTTCTCAAAGATATATTCCAGGTTCAGGTCTCCGCCCCAGCCGAATCCTTTCGCAAAAGGAATGGCAATGGCATTGCCGTCATTGATCTGGGCGAAGGTGTAGGCATCCAGCGGATCTTCCACGTGACCGCAGATGACACCCGGGAAGGAATTGCATGCAAGCATGGCTCCCTCACCCGTTCCGCATCCGGTGATCACATAATCTGCCGCTCCGGAATTCAGCAGCACAGCTGCCAGGATCCCCACCTGCACATAGGTCAGCTGTGCCGCGTCATCCGCCGCATACATTCCGTAATTATATACTTCATGCCCCATAGGCTCAACGATCTTGCGCAGCGCTTTTTCAATCATTCCGTTCTTCGCAGCTTGGCTGTTCTCATTAACCAATGCAATTTTCATGATTGTTCTCCTCAAATATTTGTTAATGATAATTTGTACCTCTGTTTTTCTACTGCATATCCGGCATGTCCACACGCTGAGTGGAGTTACATTTTCTAATGAATGCCTGTCCGGGATCTGAAACTCCGAACACGGATAAGCAGCAGCAAAGAATGCTCTGAATTACAGAAGGATGCTTCCTTTCAGCAGGTCTTTGTCCGCGGAGCTCGTACCGATGTACATCTCATATTCCATTTTCTCCACTTCCATCTGACGTGTGGAAGGATTGTAGTAAGCAAGCTTTTCCACCGGACAGGTGATCGTCACTTCTTTTTCTTCTCCCGGCTGCAGTGCCACACGGGTGAAGCCTCTCAGGATCTTCACCGGACGGTCCACCTTTGAATGGCTGAAGCCGACATACATCTGTACTACTTCCGTACCGGCTGCCGTTCCTATATTCTTTACTTTACAGGTGGCGCTCACTTTCTCTTCATCTGCTGCGAAAGCTGCACCGGATACTTCGAATGTAGTATAGGACAATCCATGTCCATAAGGATACAGAGGAGCGATTCCTTCCTTTTCCAGCCTGGTATATCCATGATAATACTCATAATACTGCTCGGTTGCTTCCCAGTCTACCTGCGGAAGATCCTTTTCATCTGCCGGAACCACATAGGGAAGCTTGCCACTGGGGTTCACATCTCCAAACAGGATCTCGGCGATCACCGTACCGCCCTCCTGTCCGGGATAGTAAGCCATCAGAGCAGCACCCACATTGTCCTGCCATTCCTTCATGGTGATGGTATTTCCACCGATCATGACTACTGCAGACTTCGGATTCACAGGCCCAACCTGCAGGATCAGATCTTCTTCATCCTTGTGAAGACCCAGTCCCGGTTTGCGGTCACCGCCTACGCTTTCGGCAGCTCCGGACATGCTTCCGAAATCATCACCGGAGATATATTCGCCTTCATCGTCAAAATTATAGCCTACCACAAATACAACAGCATCTGCCTCTGCAGCAGCCTTCTTTGCCGCTTCCACATCAGAGCCGTCCTCATAGAGCACCTGTACGTCAGGAGCCACCGCAGCAATACCCTGCAGCGGTGTCACGACATACTTCGGATAAACACAGCTGGAACCATGGTCACCGATATTCTCATAATCAGCCAGCTTTCCGAGCACCGCAAGCTTTTTCACCTGCTTTTTATCAAGCGGGAGCACTCCTTCATTTTTAATCAGAGTAATAGATTCCTCTGCAGCCCGCTTTGCCAGTGCAATATGCTCCGGGCAGCCTACGACCGACATATCGTACTCCTTATGTCCCCGGTCAAAGGCAAGGATCGTACGGACAATGCGCAGCGCCGCCTCATCCACCTTGCTCTCCGGCACAAATCCGTCTTCCACTGCTTTTACCAGATTCTTTCCGAAATACTGTGTAATGCACATTTCCATGTCCTGTCCGCCGTTAGCTGCCTCCACCGTATCCTTCACGCCATAGATGAAGTCACTCATGACAAAACCGTCGAAATCCCATTCTCCTTTCAGAACAGTGCTCAGCAGATATTTGTTGTGGCCGCACTGTACCTGATTGTACAGATTGTAGGAACTCATGATGGAAGCTGCACCGGCGTCGATACAGTCCTTGAAATGAGGCAGAAATACCTCCCGCTCTGTTCTCTTGTCCGCATATACGCTTACCTTGAATCTGGCATTTTCCATCTGGTTGAAAGCAAAATGCTTCACACAGGCCATGACATCCTCATCCTGCACGCCTCTTACCAGAGCGGCTCCCATCTGACCGATGGCAAAGGATTCTTCGCCGTAAGTCTCCTGGCTGCGGCCCCATCCCGGATTGTAGGGAAGGTTGATGCAGACACCGGCGAACAGGTTGCCTCCGAAGGCCCGGGTCTCTTTTCCGATAGCATGACCGATCTCTTCCTCCAGCTCCGGGTCAAAGGATGCACCTCTCGCCATGGATACCGGGAAACAGGTCGTCTTTCCAAAGCCGCATACAACCCCCCTGGGTCCATCACAGAACTGCATGGGAGGAATCACTCCTTCAATTCCTCCCGCCGGATACGGCGTAATATTATAATGACTGTCATCACTGCTCAGGCTGTCCAGCACTTCCTGAAGCTGATCCAGATAAATGTTGGCTCCCATCAGATTCACTTTTTCTTCCAGGGACAGACCATCCACGATCTTTTTCGCTTCCTCTGTCAGTGAAAGACGATACGCTTTCGTTGCTTTCATAAAACCCTCCATTTCTGTCATTTTTGACATTAAACTTATAAGTTATTTCTTTCCGGATTTCCCGGCTTACCACACTCTGATTCTGTTATGACCTGCCTTCAGGCTGTTCAGCGGCCCGACGATCACATTCGTTTCTGTCCTCTTCAGTCCGCAGTAATCCACATCAAAGGTAATTGGCGTGCCGTCAGGATTCTCAAAAAGTTCCTCTGCCGCACGGCTGCAGCCCAGATCCTTCGTTGCCATAATCACTGCACGCTGCTGCAGAACTTCCTCATGCACATCTGCTTCCAGGTATACGGCCCTGCCTTCTGCTGTCTCTTCCACACGGATCACGGCTTTCAGTCCTGCCTCACCGTGATAGCTGTCTTCTTCCCGGGCATAACCCTCCGCCCCCTGCAGATACACGTTGCGATTGATATATACCGGCTGCTTCACTTTCACATAGAGATCTTCGTCTCCCGGATAAGCTTTTTCAATCAGGTCAATATACTCCTCATAGGAAGCAGGATGCACATCAAAAGCTGCGGTGCCGCAGGATACGTGCTCTTCCTCGCCCAGCAGATCCGCTCCTCCGACGAAAATATTCTGATAAAACCGGTCATCTCCTCCGTAGATAAAGGAAGATGCCATGATCGCTGTCGTGTGCGGGAAATGATACGGTGTGGAACGGGTCAGTACATCCCAGTGTTTCATATTGCCAAGCACCAGATTGTGCAGATAAGCTCCGCCCTGAGAAGCATTTTCAAAGCTGTAGGGAGATGCAAAAATATTGTTGTCCACCAGATACGGTCCATGGGAAACCTCCACCATCAGATCCCGCACATTCTCACAGAGCAGATTGCTGCTGATCCTGGTACCCTGTGTCTCCCAGTCAAGCCAGATG
>JAQXWO010000144.1 GCA_029225485.1 Lachnospiraceae bacterium | reverse complement strand
TGGTGTTGAAAAGGGGATTACATAAGATCAGTAAAAGAGAGAAAAGGATTACGACAGACAGTGCTTTGGGAATCGAAAAGGATGTTTGTCCTGAATTATATAAAGTATCTGGAAATAAAAACAATAAATAAAGGAAAACAGATCAAAAAAGAAAGGAGACAAAACACACCATGAAAGTAACAAGAGCAGCAAGTATCCCATTAATCACACACGATTCGTATTTTTCTGTATGGTCCCAGGCGGACTGTTTGTATGAGGATGATACGAGACACTGGTCTCAGGAGCCTCTGCGGATGTTTGGTTTTCTGGAGATTGACGGAAAGGATTACTGCTTTATGGGCAGACATGCAGACCGGGAATATCTGCCTCAGGTCTCGTTGGATGTGACGGCGACTGTCACCAGATATGTATTTGAAAATGAGCAGGTGAAGCTGGAGGTTTCCTTCATCTCGCCGCTGCTTCCGGATGATCTGGACGTTTTTTCCAGGCCGTGTACGTATCTGCAGTTTCAGGTGACGAAAAAGCAGGAGGTCAGTACAGCGGTGCGCGTGGAGCTTACTTCAGACTTTGTGAAACGGACGCCGGGACCGGTATTCGGAGGTGAGCAGGGCTGGAGTATTTCAGAGGATGAGAGATTCCGCTATACTTATATGTATAAAGGAAATCAGCACATTCTGGGTCACAGCGGTGACAATATCACCATTGACTGGGGTAATGCTTATCTGGCAGTCCGGGAAGATGAAGGTGAGCTTGCATTCTGGAAGGACAGGGAACTTCTGACCGCCAGACTCCCGCTGGAGGAGGGGCAGAAGAAGACTCTGATCGCAGCCTTTGATGATATTCTGTCCATCAATTATCTGGGAGACGCAAAGGGCGGCTACTGGAAAAAATTCTACCGGAATCTGCCGGAAGTGATCGGGGCATGCTTCCGGGAAGAAGCGGAGGTCATGGAAAAGTGCGCAGCTTTTGATCGGGCGATGGAAGAAAAGGCAGAAAAGGTCGCAGGTCCGGACTATGTGCTGCTCTGCGATTTCAGCTACCGCCAGGTCATGGCGGGGCATAAGCTGATCGCGGACAATGAGGGCAGGCCGGTCTTTTTGTCCAAGGAATGCGATTCCAACGGATGTATCGGTACGGTGGACGTGAGTTATCCGTCGATTCCCATGTTTCTGTGTTTTAACACAGAGCTGGCCAAGGGGCTGCTCCGCCCCATCTTTGAATTTTCGAATCTGCCGGTATGGCATTTTGATTTTGCACCTCACGATCTGGGCCGTTATCCCTATGCCACCGGACAGGTGTACGGGCTGCTCGAAAAAAATCAGGGGACAGAATACACGCAGGAATCAGAGATGATCTATCCCTTCTATGCCGCTTATCCGGACGGAAAAGAGGTATATGATTTTGCAATGCAGATGCCGGTGGAGGAGAGTGGAAATATGCTGCTCATGACGGCGGCTGTATGCCGGATGGAGAACAGCGCTTCTTTTGCGGAGCCGTACATGCCTCTTCTGGAAAAATGGGTCAATTATCTGATCCAGTACGGAAAGGATCCGGAGGAACAGCTCTGCACGGATGATTTTGCGGGCCATCTCTGCCATAATGTGAATCTCTCGGCGAAAGCGATCATGGGTATAGAGGCCTATGCGCAGATTTTGAAGATGCAGGGGAAGGAAAAAGAATATATCCGTTATCATGAGACTGCCAGGGACTATGCAGCGTACTGGGAGGCTCATGCAGCTGAGGACGATCATACTCTGCTGGCTTATGACAGACCGGGCAGCTGGAGCCTGAAATATAATATTATCTGGGATAAGTTCTTTGACAGCGGACTCTTTGGGGCAGATGTATTTGAGCGGGAAGTGAAGTATTATATACAGAAATGTGAGTGTTACGGAACGCCCCTGGATAATCGGAAAACATACACCAAGAGTGACTGGATCCTGTGGTGCAGCGCTATGACGGACGATCAGGAAGTGAGAAGAAAACTGATTCGTCCGGTGGCAGATTTTCTGCGGGAGACCAAGAGCCGGGTGCCGTTTTCTGACTGGTATGACGCGAAGACCGGGGAATACTGCCATTTCAAGGGGAGAACCGTGCAGGGCGGTATTTTCATGCCGATGCTTCTCGTACAGTGAATCATGTCTCAAAAACGCATTCTGTGTGTTGACAATTCTTAGGGGAAAGAAGTATGATGAAAAAACAGAATCGTGAAAACGAAAGGAGACGACATGAAGGAACTTTATAAATTACATACAGCTCCGGCTGCCAGGCCGGAAAATGTGATCCAGGGAGACTGTTACCGGATCACGATGCTGACAGACCGGCTGGTGCGTCTGGAGTACAGCGAGGACGGTATCTTTGAGGATCATGCCACACAGACAGTTTTGAACAGAGATTTTCCGAAGGTGGAGTATTCTGTGAGAGAGCTGGAGGATCAGCTGGAGATCTTTACGAAGCATCTTCATATCATTTACAACCGGAAGGCATTTTCTCCCAGAGGACTGAGTATTCAGCTTCAGGGCTATGCAGGATGTGGGGATACCTGGCATTACGGTGAGCCGATGAGAAACCTTGGCGGTACGGCCCGGACACTGGATGAGGTAGATGGCGCCTGCGAGCTGGGGACTGGTCTGATGTCCAGGCGGGGAGCCGCAGTACTGGATGACAGCAGATCGCTTCTGATCGATGAGGATGGATGGGTACAGCCGAGAAAGAAGGGGATCTGTGACCTGTATTTCTTCGGTTACGGACATGATTACACCGACTGCCTGAATGATTTTTATTATCTGTGCGGGAAGACTCCGATGCTGCCCCGGTATGCGCTGGGCAACTGGTGGAGCCGTTATTATAAATATACTGAGCAGAGCTACATGGAGCTGATGGAGCGTTTCGACGAGGAAGGCATTCCCTTTACAGTAGCTGTGGTGGATATGGACTGGCATTTGGTGGATATCGATCCGAAGTACGGTACGGGATGGACCGGATATACCTGGAACAAAGAATTTTTCCCGGATCCGGAGCGTTTCATGAAATGGCTGCATGACAGAGGAATGAAGATCACTCTGAACGTGCACCCTGCGGACGGTGTGCGCGGTCACGAAGAGATGTATCCGCAGATGGCGGAAGCGATGGGTATCGATCCGGCTACGGAAGAACCGGTGAATTTTGACATTACAGACAGGAAGTTCCTGGATGCATACTTTGATGTGGTGCATCATCCTCTGGAAGAGCAGGGCGTGGACTTCTGGTGGATCGACTGGCAGCAGGGCGGCAATACGAAAATGGAAGGTCTGGATCCTCTGTGGATGCTGAATCATTTTCATTATCTGGATAAGGGACGCGACGGAAAGCGGCCCATGACCTTCTCAAGGTACGCAGGTCCCGGCTCCCACAGGTATCCGGTGGGCTTTTCCGGAGATACCCATGTGACCTGGGCTTCTCTGGACTTCCAGCCTTACTTTACCAGCACGGCTTCCAACATCGGATACGGCTGGTGGAGCCATGATATCGGCGGCCACATGTTTGGAGAAAAGAACGATGAGATGGCAGGCAGATGGCTGCAGTTTGGTGTATTTTCCCCTGTTACGCGTCTTCATTCTACCTGCAATGAGTTCAATGGAAAAGAACCCTGGCGCTATAAGCCGGAGGTGCGCCATATGATGGGCGAGTTCCTGCGTCTGCGCCACAGGATGATGCCGTACCTGTATACGATGAATTACAGAGCATACAGTGAGAACCGTCCGATCACAGAGCCGATGTATTACCGTTATCCGGAAGAGAATGCGGCTTATGAAGTGAAGAATCAGTATTTCTTCGGCACGGAGCTGATGGTGGCGGCTATCACGACCCCAAGGATTCCGAATATCAACCGTTCCAAGATCAAAGTGTGGATCCCGGAGGGAGTTTACTTTGATATTTTCACCGGCATGACCTACCGTGGCGGGCGCAATATTGAGATGTACCGCGATATCGATACGATTCCGGTACTGGCAAAAGCAGGCAGCATCCTGCCCTTTACGGATGAGATATCCGGCGCGGAGGCAGAGCAGAATCCGGCTTCTCTGACAGTGAAGTTCTACGGCGGAGATGACGGAAGCTTCCTGATGTATGAGGATGAGAATGATACCTGCGGTTATGAAAAGGGAATCTGTGTACGGACTGAGTTTTCACTGAACTGGAAGGCACAGCAGCAGAGTATCGTCCTGCACTCGGCCCAGGGGGAGCTGTCCCTGATTCCGCAGAACCGCAGCTATACCGTGGAGCTGTACGGCTGCCGCAGACCGGAGGACGGTACAGTCACCGTCACTGTGGATGGCAAACCGGCTGCCGCAGAGATTACATACGATGCTTCCATGAAATGTCTGAAGCTGATGCTTCCGGAAGTATCCGTTTCCAGTGAGACAGTCATTGCCTTTGGCGAACGTCTGGAACTGGCAGAAAACGATCTGGAAGAAGTACTGTTTGCATTCCTGGATCAGGCAGAGATCGCTTTCGAGACAAAATCAAGGATCATAGCACTGGTACGCGGCGGCATGGACCGCCTGGCGATGATCAGCGAACTGCAGGCGATGGAGTTGGATCCGAATCTGACAGGATGTGTGATGGAGATACTGACAGCGTAGAGACATAGGGAGAGACAAAGAGTCACAGGAGAGTCACAGGGAACCTGTCCCTTGTGACTCTTTGTTTGTGATTCTCCAGAATGTGGTCTGCTTCTTGCAGACCGTTTTTCATTCATACACAGTTTACAATGAAAAATTTTGCAAATGCGAAATGTTCTGTTCTATTTTGTCGAAATTTGTAGTATAATAAAAAAAGAGAGGAAACTGTTGTATGAATAATAAAAAAATGAATTACCTGAGAATTCTGTTACCTTTAATTGTGGGATTGTTATCGTTTTTTATTGTAGCGCAATATGCATCTTCGCCTGAGTTTCATAAAAAACGATTGAATCTCTGGATGGGAAAAAACAACGGTCACGGCGCTGACGACTGCTGCAACGGCTACTTCATTGTTGATCTCAGCATTGCCGGATGACACAGCCAGCCCTGTGGCAGATCAGCTTGCAGATTTATGTTCCTGCCTGCTGGTCGTTCTTTCTGCAATTTATCTGGAAAAATATTTACTGACAATTTTCGGTTATGTGACATTTAAAGCCATAATCCCGGCTGCGTGTGTTTTGCTCATTTTCAATGTATGGCTGAGGAGTGAAACAATCAGAATAATTGTAAGAAAAGCAGTGTTAATTGGATTAATGCTTTCGTTTGTAATTCCGTTAAGCGAACAGGTGTCTTTACTGATAAATAAAACCTATGAATCATCCATTGAAGAAGTCTTAGACTTTGCAATGGAGACGGAAGATATAGTGGAAGATGAAACGACGGATGAGGAAGAAAGCTGGACAGCGAAACTGGGGAACACAGTCAGTGGCTTTGTGAACGGAATAACGGATGGAGTAACAGATATTTTAGACAGAGCGAAAACATCCCTGAACAATCTGATTGAAGCGATTGCAGTAATGATCGTAACGACTTGCCTGATTCCGGTTCTGGTTTTGATGTTTATGCTTTGGGCAGTTAAATTTATACTCGGAATAAATATAAATATCCCGCCTGCAGGTGAATTCCTGATATTGAAAAAGGGAATACATAAATTCAAAAAAAACAGAGAAAAAACCAGTGTGAATGGCGTTTTAGAAGTAAAGAAAGACACAGAAATGCGTCTTGAATGATAGCACATGGGGCGGCACAAGTACGTGAGCGGTAACGACCGCCCGGCAATTGTTTTCTGAAAGAAAATAATATAATTCAGAAAGTCTGTTACTGTAATCAGAAAAGAGAATGAGGTACTATGAAAAAAGAACTGTTTTCCATTCCCAATCTTATGGGATATTTTCGGATCCTGATGCTGCCGGTATTTCTGGTGTGGTATCATCGGGCAGAGACGCCGGAAGAGTTTGGGGCGGCATTTGCGCTTCTTGCTGTGATTTTTCTGTCAGATGCTTTGGATGGATTTGTAGCGAGAAGATTTCACATGGTTACTGGCTTTGGTAAAATACTGGATCCTGTGGCAGACAAGCTGGTACAGGGGACGCTGACTCTGGCTGTTTCGTTCCGGCATTCCTGGATGAAAGTGTTTTTTGCCGTATTTCTGATCAAAGAAGTATACATGAGTGTGATGGGAATGTATCTGCTCAGAGTAAAAAACTCATTGAACGGAGCCCGGTGGTACGGAAAACTGTGTACGGCAGTGGTGGACAGCTGCATTCTGATTCTTTTGTTTTTGCCAAAGCTGCCGGCTGATGTAAGCAATACTATGATCTTATGTATGATCGGGGTGGAATTATTCACAATCGGGATGTACCTGAAATTTCATTTGGGAATCCTCAGGGAGAAGTATTGACAGAAGGGAGAGTGGATTATGGCAGACGGAATCAAAAAATATATCTATCGGAAAGGCGAAGTGCCGGAGACGGATCAGGAGTTTCAGAGAGAAAAATCCAATGGCAGTATCAGATTTGGAGATACTTATGTATTCTGGAAAAAGGGATTCCGTTGGTATATGGTGAAAACGGATCAGATCCGGAGGGCCTACCGGAGAATCGAGGC
>JAQXWO010000143.1 GCA_029225485.1 Lachnospiraceae bacterium | reverse complement strand
TTCTCACAGAGAGAACCGGTTACATCGTATTTGTGATCGCATGGTTCATTTTCTTTACCCATAACGGTGATGTGATGGTATGCACCGTACATGGCCGGACGCATCAAATTGACTGCACAGGCGTCACATCCGATATATTCTTTATACGTATGTTTCTCGTGAATGGCTTTTGTTACCAGACAGCCATAAGGGCCTGTCATGAAACGGCCCATCTCTGTATAAATAGCCACATCGCCCATACCTGCCGGAACCAGTACTTCGTCATACACTTCTTTGACACCCGCACCGATCACACGGATATCATTTGGCTCCTGCTCCGGTCTGTAAGGGATTCCCACACCACCGGAAAGGTTGATAAACTGGATATCTGCGCCTGTTTCTTTCTCCAGTTTCACTGCCAGCTCGAACAATACTTTTGCCAGCATCGGATAATACTCATTGGTCACGGTGTTACTGGCAAGGAATGCATGGATACCGAAACGTTTGGCACCTTTCGCTTTCAGGACACGGAACGCCTCGAAAAGCTGCTCGGTAGTCATACCGTATTTGGCATCTCCCGGGTTGTCCATAATTCCATTACTCATCTTGAACAGTCCGCCCGGATTGAAACGGCAGCTGATGGTTTCCGGAATATGTCCGATGGCTTTTTCCAGAAAATCAATATGGGTAATGTCATCCAAATTAATGATGGCACCAATCTTATCCGCATATGCATACTCTTCCGCCGGTGTGGCATTGGAAGAGAACATAATATCTTCTCCCTGACATCCCAGTGCATTGGAAAGCATCAGTTCTGTCATAGAAGAACAGTCGCAGCCGCAGCCGTACTCTCTCATAATCTGAATCAGGGCAGGGTTGGGACATGCCTTTACTGCAAAATACTCACGGAATCCCGGATTCCAGGAAAATGCTTCTTTAACTGCCTTAGCATTCTCCCGGATTCCCTTCTCGTCATACAGATGATAAGGGGTAGGAAACTGTGCGGTAATTTCCTCGATTTTTTCTTTTGTGACAAATGGAAGTTTGTTCATTTTTTCATAATCTCCTCTTTAGATTCAATATTATTTGGCCTGAATCACCTGCATAATATTGGTCATGGCACCTTCTCCGGTAACCAGATTGGTAGCCGGATCTCCGGCTGTAAATACAACCAGGTCTCCTTTTTTGACCAGTTTTTCTCTTTTTACCACATACATGGCATGAGAAATAATATTTTCTGTGCTGTCCTCCTGATATCCGGCGATCGAAGTTACTCCCCAGTATATCTGCATCTTTCTTCTTGCCCATTCATTGGGGCTTACTGCATAAATCGGCACTTTCGGGCGGAAATTGGAAATCAGACGGGCTGTCTGACCTGAGATTGTAGGGGTAATAATACAATCCGCTCCCAGATTTTCCGTCGTCTGAACAGCAGCCATTCCCACAGAGCTGGATACATTACGGTTGCCGCGCAGCGCACGATAATCCATGTGACGTTTATAATCAAGATACGGTTCTGTAGATTCTGCAATCTGCACCATCATGCGGACTGCTTCCAGAGGATATTTTCCCATGGCAGTCTCACCGGACAGCATAATACAGTCTGTACCGTCATAAATCGCATTGGCAACGTCTGTCACCTCTGCACGGGTAGGACGCGGATTGCGGATCATAGAATCCAGCATCTGTGTTGCGGTAATAACCGGTTTATAACATTCATTACATTTCTGAATGATCATTTTCTGTATATGAGGCACTTCATGAGCGGGAATCTCCACACCCAGGTCACCTCTGGCTACCATGATGCCGTCAGCCGCCTTGATGATCTTGTCAATATTTTTTACACCTTCTGCATTCTCTATTTTGGCAATGACATCAATACCGTCCCCGCCATGTTCATGAAGCAGCTCTTTGATTTCTTTAATTGCATCACTATGGCGCACAAAGGATGCTGCAATAAAGTCGATTCCCTGTTCAATACCAAAAAGGATATCTTTTTTATCCTGTTCCGTAATCGCCGGAAGCTTCACGTTAACATTCGGGACATTGATTCCTTTTCTCTGTCCCAGTTCTCCGCCGTTGACGATCCGGCAGATGATATCTTTATCTTTAATCTCTTCTACCGTAAGCTGAATCAGACCATCATCGATCAGGATCGTATTGCCCGGTTTCACATCTTTCTCCAGTCCTTCATACGTCTGATGACAGATGGAACTATTTCCAATAATATCTCTGCTGGTGAGCGTAAAGACATTGCCCTCTTCCAGCATGACCTTCTGACCGTTCTCCAGAAGTCCTGTACGGATCTCCGGACCTTTGGTATCAAGAAGAATCGCAATCGGCGGTTTCATGTCCTTACGTATTCTTTTCAGTAAATCCATTCTCTGCCTTTGTTCCTCGTGGTCTCCATGCGAGAA
>JAQXWO010000142.1 GCA_029225485.1 Lachnospiraceae bacterium | reverse complement strand
GTCAGACGAGTCGGATATACCTAAAACAGACAGCTGTATTTCAAATACCTGTGAACAGTAACTTTAGAATTATAATTTGGGTTGATATAAACAAACTTCGGAAGGATAAAAAACGCTGCCACTCATACCTTATGCATCTTCCGCATACACTGTAAAAACAGCGTCTTCGGAGGCTTATCCTTGAAAGATTACATAGAAGAACGTGTACTGGGGATCGCAGACTATATTGTTATGACAAAAGCGACTGTCCGTCAGGCAGCTAAAAAATTCGGAATCAGCAAATCGACCGTGCATAAGGATGTCACGGAACGTCTAAGCCAGATCAATCCCTCCCTTGCTCTGGAAACCAGGAAAGTACTGGATATCAACAAGCAGGAGCGTCATATCCGTGGAGGACTTGCTACCCGGGAAAAATATCTGCATATGGAAAACCGCTGAAAAGAAATCAACAGGATAAAATGGGATGTTGCAAAACCATCAAATCAGACGATACTGCGACATCCCATTTTTTATCAGTCTCTGTTGATTCCTTTTACTGTTCAAAACTGAGTTTCAGCTCTTCCAGATATTTTCGTCCCAGCATACTTAAAGTAGTCCCCTTATGCATCAGATATCCGATCGTCATTTCTTCGTCAGATTTCAGCGGAACGGCACAGTAGTCGGAACCGTTCAGATCCTCACAGATAATGCCGGAGCAGAGCGTATAGCCGTTCAGTCCTACCATCAGGTTCAGCATCGTGGCACGGTCATTGGCACGAATCAGCTGCTTATACTCGTAAGTACTCAGAACCTCCTCCGCAAAGTAAAAAGAATTGCTGCTCCCCTGATCAAAGGCCAGGCAGGGATACTCTGCCAGTTCCTCCAGGGTGATCTCGTCTTTTGATGCCAGAGGATTGCCCTTCCACATATATACAAATATACCGCAGGAGAAGAGCTCATGGAACTCCAGATTGTATTCCTGAAAGAGCTTCGTCAGCACTTTCCGGTTAAAATCATTCAGATACAAGATCCCGATCTCGCTCTTGAAATCCCGGACATCTTCAATCACCTCATAGGTCCTGGTCTCATGTACCGCAAATTCATATTCGTCCATCCCGAACTGGCGGACCAGCCGTACGAATGCATTGACCGCAAAGGTATAGTGCTGCATGGAGACACTGAACTTCTTCTTTTCATTCTTTTTTTCTATGTATTTTTCTTCCAGCAGGCGGTACTGCTCCGATACCTGTCTGGCATATCCGAGAAACTCCTTGCCCTCAGGAGTAACGATCACGCCGCGGTTCGTCCGTTTGAAGATCGTAACGCCAGTCTCCTCCTCCAGGTCACGGACAGCCGCAGACAGACTGGGCTGTGAAAGAAACAACAGATGCGCCGCTTCATTCATGGAACCGGTGTCAGCTATCGTGATCACATATTTCAGTTGTGCCAGTGTCATCGTATCTCTCCGTCGCAGTCAGCCCGCTCAGATGCCGGCCGGTAATTTTTAAATACACGCATCATCTCACGGGTCAGGCTGATGCCGTCATCCTCAGGGATCTCATCTCTGGTACACCACCTGGCCAGTGCCAGCTCATGATCGTCCAGATGGACTTCCGGATCTCCGTCCAGCTCAGCAAAAAATCCAAACAGAAGGGTATCGGAGAAAGACCAGGGCTGGCTCTTATAATAATGAAGATTCTTCACCTTCAGTCCCGTTTCCTCCATCACTTCCCGGTGCACGGTCTCCTCGATGGTCTCTCCCACCTCTGCATATCCGGCCACCAGCGCGTATCTTTTAAAGTCCCGGTCCGCATACTTCGTGAGCAGCAGCCGGTCTCCATTTACTATGCCGACGATCACGGCAGGGCAAATCTTCGGATACTCGATCTGCCCGCACACGGTGCAGTGCATCATACGCTCTTTGTCCGCATGCACCATCGGTCTGCCGCAGGCCGGACAGAAACGCCTGCTCCTGTACCATCCATGAAGCTGAAGTCCCGTCACTCCCGCGAAAGCCTCCACCCTGGGGACTGCACTCCGAAGCGTCTGGATCCCCTCCCATGACGCGCCCTCGAAAGCTTCTGCCGGAAGCTCCGGAAGCAGATAATAGGAGGTATCCTCCATAGAAAAAAGATAGATCCAGCACTCACTCATCTCTGGCACTTCCAAAGCCACTTCTTCATAGGTAAGAAATGAAATATGGCTGCCCTCCCAGCGCAGCAGAAGCTCCCTTCCCCGGTAGGAAAGCACTCTGCTCTCCGGTGACGGCGGAACGGGCCGATATTCATTGTGGTACACACCCTGTCCAATGTCCTGTATCATATGTTCTCCTTCATTCTGTCATTGTATCCTTTACCAGCTGAACTTTACAGCAATTTCCTTACCGGTCTCCTCCGGCGTCTTTTCTTTTGCTGCTGAAGCACTTTCAGCCTCCGTGCGGTATTCCTTCACCTCCACACAGAAACACTCTTTCTCTCCCGCTACATAATAAACGATCTCCCGATAATCCTTTGAGTCATCATCCGCAGTCAGGATAAAGAGATTGTCCTTTTTCTCCGTATAGGTGCAGGTGGAACTGATCTCCGCTCCTACTTTACTGTAGACCATATCATTTGTCAGCATATCACGAAGCTGCTCGTACTCCTGCAAAGAATAATTCGTCGCCATATAGCTGCAGGTGATCTCAGATGCCGCATCCACCTCCAAAGCCTCAGCCTTCCGGTATACCTTCGTCATCTCTGAGGATGCAGTCTCCACTTCACTCCATCCCTCCGGCACCTGGTAAGTCCCGGTGACCAGCATATCTGCGGAAGTCTCCTGCTCCGCCCCCACAAAAGAAACCGGGCTCATCACTGTCAGGAGTCCCATCATGAATAATGCCGCCGTTTTTCTCCGACGAATGCATGCTCGTTTTCTCATAGTATCTTCCTCTCTTCCGCTGTCAGTGTCCCTCCGGGACATTCACACTACCGGACGCTGACAGCCATATCTGAATCTAGTATAATAGCAAATATACCATTTGTCACGAAAGGATTTCTTAAATTTTCGAATATGCTCAGAGCCAGATAATATTTTATCAATGGACAAATCACGAATTTTGTCGAAAAACAGTACAGTACTCCCGTTTTGCGAAAAATCCCGACATCCCCGCCCTGCTGTCTGATGAATTCTTTCTGTTTTCCATCTATAATTCCAGAAAAACCTTCATAAAATTAGAAACAGTAAAGAAAGCAGGTAGTATCTATGAATACAACATTTCAGTCAATTTCACACTCGGTACAGCGGAAAACAGTCAGTACGATTCTCGATCTTATTCTGAACAAAATTGACAAAGACAGAGAGAAGGGCTTTCTCCAGATCGTAGACGTGGCCGAACAGTTTCTGGGAGACGGCATCACAAAAGAACAGTTTGATTCTGTCCGTGAAGCGATTAAAGATCCGGATAACCGATGGGTCCGCTTCATCAACAAGGTATTGGATGAGACAGATCCCCATGTGGCAAAAACGGCTGCTCTGAATCTGGGATTCGAAGCTTTCTTCCGCGGTACAAAGACCATCCGGAAAAACCGCGAAATTTACAACTGCAATATTCCATGGCTCATTCTGTTTGATCCTACTTCTGCCTGCAACATGCACTGCGCAGGCTGCTGGGCAGGTACATACGGCAATAAAAACAATCTGAGCTTTGACGATATGGATCGGATCATCACTCAGGGAAAAGAGCTTGGCGTCTATCTGTATATGCTGACCGGCGGGGAACCACTGGTACGGAAAAAGGATATTCTCCGCCTGGCTGAAAAACATAACGATGTGGAATTTGCCATTTTTACCAATTCCACACTGATCGACGATGCATTCTGTCAGGAAGTGGTGCGTCTTGGCAATCTGACCTTCCTTCTTTCCATCGAAGGAACACCGGATACAAACGATGCCCGCCGGGGAGACGGACATTATGCAGCTGTCATGAACGCTATGGATCTGCTGAAAAAATACGGAATCCTCTTTGGTACTTCCATCTGCTACACCAGAGCAAATGCAGAAGCAGTCACCAGTGATGATTTTCTGAATATGATCGCGGAAAAAGGAGCCCGGTACGGTTTCTATTTCCACTATATGCCGGTCGGCAACAATGCGGTTCCCGACCTCCTTCCTACAATGGAGCAGCGCAAATACATGATACGGCGCATCCGTTTCATCCGCTCCGGCGAATGCAGTATTCCTTTCTATCCCATGGATTTCCAGAATGACGGAGAGTATGTGGGCGGCTGCATTGCAGGAGGCAGGAATTATTTCCACATCAATTCTGCCGGAGACGCGGAACCCTGCGTATTTATCCACTACTCCAACGCAAATATACACGACAGCTCCCTTCTGGAGATCCTGCAGAGTCCGCTGTTTATGGCATACCACCAGGGGCAGCCCTTTAACCACAACTATTTGCGTCCCTGTCCGATGCTGGAAAATCCGGAGCTGCTGCAGAAAATGGTGCAGGAGACAGGCGCCCACAGTACAGATCTGGAATCACCGGAATCCGCAGAGCATCTCTGCGGAAAATGTACAAAATACGCTGCCGACTGGGCAAAGGAAGCAGATGAGATCTGGAACAGCAGACCTCACAAGGCTCCGAAATATCAGAATTACGCAAAAGAAAACCGCATCGAAGGATAACAAAAAACCGGGGATATCAGGTGCATCCTCACACCTGACTCCCCGGCTGTTATTATGTCAGTCCTTATTATTCCAGGCAAAAGCTCAAACTCTCTCCTGAAGCGCTGCTGTCTGCGATCCATACCCTGAACTGTCCCGGTTCACTTCCCACCGTGCCGTCTGCACGGAGGAACCGCAGCATGGGCTCATCGATCACAAACTCTACCATTTCACTCTCTCCCGGCGCGAGTGTCACCTTCCGGAAGCCTTTTAATTCTTTCTTCGGACGGACGACACTTCCGCAGACATCCTGCAGATAGAGCTGCACCACTTCTGTGCCGGCCTTATCTCCTGTATTCTTTACTGTCACACTGGCCCGGATTACGGAATCCTCCTTCAAAACCGCACTATCCAGTGCCACCGGTGAAAACTCAAATTCGGTATAGCTGAGACCATATCCGAACGGATACAGCGGCTCGTTGGGGATATCCAGATATTTTGATTTAAAACGCTCTTTCACCCCCGGGATGCAGGGTCTTCCCGTAGTGAAACGGTTGTAGTATACCGGTACCTGTCCCACACAATAAGGGAAACTCATGGAAAGCTTTCCGGAAGGATTTACCCGGCCTGTCAGTACATCGATCACCGCATGTCCGCCCTCTGTGCCCGGAAGCCATACTTCCAGCACGGCTCCGGCTGTCTGACTGATCTCACGCAAATCCAGCGGGCGTCCGTTAAACAGAACCACTGCAATATTTTTATTGACCTTCGCCACTTCGCGCAGCAGCTCCATCTGAACCTGAGGCAGATCCAGGGCACTGCGGCTGGTAGCCTCCCCGCTCTGCAGATAATGCTCGCCCATCGCCAGAATGACAAGATCTGCATCTTCTGCAGCCTCTGCGGCCTGCTGCAGCATCTCTCTGCGCTGTTCCTCATTGAACTCTTCCGGCTGATAGTCAAAGAAACCTTCCATCTCATAATCCGGATCCAGCACCGGAGATCCCTGAAGATACACGGTACGGGACGGATCAAAAAGTTCCATGGCGGCTTCCTGAATCGTCACACATGCATCGGTATCTCCGGCCACGGACCAGCTGCTGATGATCTGTTTCCGATTCACGTAGGGCCCGATAAATGCCACCTTCTGACCGGCAGAGGGATCAACAGGAAGCACACCGTCATTTTTCAGAAGCACGAAAGATCTGGCGGCAGCTTCTCTGGCCAGTGCCCGGTGCTCCTGGCAGAGGATCACTTTCTTTTCCGCCTCCGGATCTGCATCCTTGTAGGGATTCTCAAACAGGCCCAGCTTGTTTTTCAGCTCCAGTACACGCCATACGCTTTCGTCCAGCATTTCTTCAGAAACAGTGCCTTCCCGCACCAGATCTGCCAGATTCGCGGCATATACATTCGTCATCATGTCAATGTCCACGCCCGCTTTCAGACCATTTTCAGCCGCGTGCTTCTCATCCTCGCTGTAGCCGTGAGCCACTGTTTCCAGGATCGCCGCATAATCAGAGATCAGCACACCGTCAAATCCCATTTCACCCCTCAGCACATCACGCATCAGCCACTGATTGGTGGACGCCGGAATGTCATTTACCGTATTAAAGGAAGTCATCACCATACCGGCTCCCGCATCGATTCCCGCCTGGTATGCCTTCAGATAGAATTCACGGAAGGTACGCTCGGAAATCTGGGTCGTATTATAGTCTCTGCCTGCTTCTGCGGCGCCATACCCTGCGAAATGCTTCACGCAGGAACATACTTTTCCGTAGCTTCCCATATCCTCCCCCTGAAATCCCTTCACCTGGGCCGCTGTCAACAGGGAATTCAGATAAGGATCCTCTCCGTTTGATTCCATAACACGCCCCCATCTGGCATCCCGAACCAGATCTGCCATTGGTGAAAAGGTGACATGCAGACCGGAGACAGCCGCTTCCAGCGCCGCGGCAGCCGCACATTTTTCAGACATCTCCGGGTCAAAAGCCGCTCCCTGGGCAAGAGGCATGGGGAAGACCGTTTTCATGCCATGGATCACATCCAGCATAAACAGCATGGGGATGTGATGGGGC
>JAQXWO010000141.1 GCA_029225485.1 Lachnospiraceae bacterium | reverse complement strand
ACAGTCCGTACTCCCGTGACAGACATACAGATCTCTGGTAACCGCCTTTTTTCTTAAAATCCGAGGGCAGCCAGACCGTGTGATATTTTTCTGCGGCTTCGCAGCCGATCTGATTCAGCACAGATGCATTCTTCAATGGGCTGATGGTCAGCGTCGTGGTGAAACAGTCGAATCCTTTTTCAGCGGCGATCCGTGCCGTCTCCTCCAGCCGCAGCCGGAAACAGGCATGACATCGCTCGCCGCCCTCTGGGATTTGTTCCAGCCCTCTCACCGCATCATAATATTCCGCCGGATCAAAATGACCTTCCAGAAATTGTACCGGATGAGCCAGCGGCATCTCAGAGATCAGCCGTCTCTGTTCTTCTACCCGGTGGTGATATTCTTCTTCCGGATAAATATTGGGATTATAATAAAAAACAGTAATATTAAAATATTCTGACAGATACTCGAGGACATAACTGCTGCAGGGTGCACAGCAGCTGTGGAGAAGCAGCGACGGAAGCGTTCCTGACTGCTTTTCAAGTATACGGTCCAGCTCTTTTTGATAATTGATTTTATTCTGCTGCATCATTTGCAAACTCCTGAAATATAATAACGTATCTGCTCAGAGCCAATCTTCCAAAGGCCCCGCATCCTGCTCTGAACAGATACACTATACCATACTTTTCAGGCCTGTACAACGTAAATTAACAGCCCCTCTCCGGCACGTCACACCCTCTGTTTCATATGATATATCAGACAGTTACTACAGGAGGTATCATGTGTGAATCCATTGCTTGAGCTTGACCATGTAAGCTATGCCTATCACAGCAAAACCGGTGAGACATATGCTGTTTCTGATATTTCCTTTCAGGTCAGGAAGGGAGAATTTATCGCGATCACAGGACCGAGCGGCTGTGGCAAATCCACGCTGCTTTCTTTGATTTCAGGACTTCTGACTCCGGACAATGGGAGGATCCTTCTGCCCTGCACCAGCTGCTCCGATGCCAACATAGGCTACATGTTGCAGAAAGATCATCTGTTTGAATGGAGAACCGTTTATCAGAATGTGATCCTGGGACTTGAAATTCAGCATAAGCTGAATGAAGAAACCATCAGCCACGTAGAAAAAATGCTGTATGATTACGGACTGTCCCGTTTCCGCGATGCCCGTCCCTCCGAACTCTCAGGCGGTATGCGGCAGAGGGCTGCCCTGATCCGCACGCTGGCCCTGGATCCGGAGCTGCTGCTGTTGGATGAGCCTTTCTCTGCTCTGGATTTTCAGACCCGCCTTTCCGTCTGTGATGATGTGGCAGGTATCCTGAAAAAAGAAAGAAAAACAGCAATCCTGGTGACTCACGATCTTTCAGAGGCAGTCAGCATGGCGGACAGGATACTGGTGCTGACCAGGCGGCCGGCCAGGATCCGGCGCATACTGGACATCACCTTTGAACAGCCGGAGCTTACGCCGCTTGCCAAAAGAAACGCGCCGGAATTCCGGGATTATTTTAATCTGTTGTGGAAGGAGCTGAATACTCATGAATGATATTCGTGTCTCGGAGGCTCATCAGGATTATCTGAGACAGATGATGCGCAGCAGACGCCGTGTCATGACCCTGCGCTGGACGATTTTTCTCCTGTTTCTGGTGCTATGGGAGATGGCTGTCCGTATGAAATGGATCGATGGTTTTATTTTCAGCAGTCCTTCCAGAGTCATGCTTACCTTTTTACGCATGTGGGAAGACAGATCGATTTTTCTTCATACGGGAACCACGATACTGGAAACTTTTGTCAGTTTTGCACTGGTGATCCTGATCGGGACCGGCTGTGCACTGCTTCTGTGGTATCACACGGAGCTGTCAGCCATACTGGAGCCATATCTGGTGGTCCTGAACAGTCTTCCGAAATCGGCACTGGCGCCCCTTCTGATCGTGTGGCTGGGCGCCAATATGAAATCGATCATCGTTTCCGGCATTTCCGTTGCGGTTTTCGGATCCATCCTGAATCTGTATACCGGTTTCTGCGAGGTGGATCCCGATGAGATCAAGCTGATCTATACGCTGAAAGGGACAAAGAAAGATGTACTGAAAAAGGTGATCCTTCCCGGCACCATACCGCTTCTGATCAGCGTCATGAAAGTCAACATCGGACTTTGCCTTGTGGGAGTCGTCATCGGCGAATTCATCGGCGCCAGACAGGGGCTGGGATATCTGATCATATACGGAAGTCAGGTATTCAAACTGGATCTTGTACTTATGTCGATCGTGATTCTCTGTGTCATTGCCATGGCATTATATGCGATGATCGGCTTTGTCGAAAAAAAATGTCTGCGACATAGATAAAAATAAATCCGATCGCGCCTGATTTTTGATAAAAATTTAACAAAATTTCAGTTGAGGGTTGCGAAATCCGTATTCAGGGA
>JAQXWO010000140.1 GCA_029225485.1 Lachnospiraceae bacterium | reverse complement strand
GCATCACAGCTCTGATACCGGTTCTCCGGATTAAAGCTGGTACATGTATCTATGATCTGTATGCATGCTTCCGGCGCCAGTTTCCGTGTCTCCGGCTTTTGAAATTCCATGCTGCCGGTAAGAAGATACAGGTAAATGACTCCCAGCGCATAAATATCCGTACGGCAGTCTGTCTGATGATATCCGTACTGCTCCGGCGCCGCCGTGCTTCTCGTCCCCACAAATACCGTATCATGCTGTGCGTCGCTGCGGTATTCCCGCACGGTCCCCAGATCAATCAGAAACAGGTTCTCCTCCGGCGTCAGAATGATGTTCTGAGGCTTCAGATCCCTGTGTATGATCGGCGGCTGTGATTCGTGCAGCTGAGCTGTCATAATGCACAGACGGCACATAAGCGCCCCTGCCTGTTCCGGTGAAAAGGGCCCGTTTTTTTCCACCAGTTCCCACAGGGTATCTCCGGGAATGTATTCTCTCTGAAGCCAGACAGACCCTTCCGATTCTGCCCATGACAAAAAAGCAGGTAAAAAAGAAAAGCGGAGATGCTCCAGACTGTCAGCCTCTCTTTTCAGAAGCTGTTTCTGGCTGCCCTCTGCCCTTTTCAGAATGGATCTCCGCCCCACTTCATCTTCCACAAGATATACCTGCTGTTCCTCGCGAAAGGCAATACAGGAGACAATGTGAAGCGTACCCTCCAGTTCTTCCGGAAGTCCTGTCTCCCGCCTGTAGATCTTTTCAAACAGCTGCTCCCCGTCTACTGGCGCAGGAGCATTTTTCCGAGTGTTTTTTCTATCCATATTTATCATTCCCTGCTGCCGTAACTTCCAACAGACAGTCAGTATAATATATCACTTTTCATTTATACAAGTTCCTTCTCCCCGTGCTCCTTGAGAAAAAGATTCGTATCCTCCAGAGATTTTTTCATCTCAATGCAGCATAGAATCGCTGCGTCCCGTCTGACCTTCGGATAAAGGATTCCTTTTCCTGCACGGGTCAGAAGGCTCTGAATCTCATCCTGATCCGCGCCCATGGCCAGTCCCATACGGATCACCATATCTCTGCCGGGCACCCGTTCACCCTTCAATATCTGATAAACAAACGGCTTGCTCAGACAGGAACGGATAATCAGCTTCCCCGGAGTGAAATGGTACTTCTCCATCAGCTCACTCAGATACTCCTCAAACCGCGCCTCACCGACCATATCAAGATAATTCTCCTGAAAATGCTGAGGGTCCTGACGAATCCGTTGAATGATCTCGTCCGTAGGTACATTACCCAAATCTGTCGGATGTTTTTTATCCCATACCGAAAAATCCACGTACATCCCCCTCTCTGAGTGATCCAGAGTCTGCAGCCAGTCTCAGACATCCCCTGCAATATTGAATCATTACGATTTGCATTCATTTAATACACAGCTGACTGCCCCAGACGTATCCAGGACATCTGACTCTTCATGGATGCAGCACACGAAGACAAGCCTTAGTATGATCCACCTTAAATACCGCATTGTTTCGCTGGTCTGCTTTCCCGATAGCACAGTTGTAAAAACCTCCGCGTAGCCCTGGGCAGAAAAAGTGGCTCTGAACTGCGGCAAAAATCCTGATTCACACTTACTTCTGCATATTCGCAAACTTGGTAAATCTGGGCAGCCATGCCAGTTCCACTGTACCGATCGGGCCGTTTCTCTGTTTGGCGATGATAACCTCCGCCACATCCTTTTTCTCGGTGTCATGATTGTAGTAATCGTCACGGTACAGAAACATGACCACGTCCGCATCCTGCTCGATGGCCCCCGACTCTCGCAGGTCGGAAAGCATGGGGCGGTGATCCGGTCTCTGCTCTACGGCACGGGACAGCTGGGACAGCGCGATCACCGGCACCTGCAATTCTCTGGCGATCTCCTTGAGAGAACGGGAAATCTCCGAGATCTCCTGCTGTCTGGATTCTGCCCGCCTGCTGCCCTGCATCAGCTGCAGGTAGTCGATCATAATAATATCAAGTCCATGCTCCAGCTTCAGCTTCCTGCATTTGCTGCGCAGCTCGCTGACGGAGATACCCGGCGTATCATCGATCATGAGATTGGAACGGCCGATGATCCCGGCGGCCTCGATCAGGCTGGCCCAGTCATTGTCACTCAGATTTCCGGTCCTCAGCACCTGGGCATCCACCCTGGATTCCAGGGAAAACATACGGTTGATCAGCTGCTCCTTGGACATCTCGAGACTGAAGACTGCTACATGCTTTTCATTGCGGAATGCCATATACTCCGCGATATTCAGCACAAACGCCGTCTTTCCCATGGACGGACGGGCCGCGATCAGCACCAGATCCGAGGGCTGCATGCCGGAAGTCTTGTAATCCAGATCTATAAAACCGGTGGCAAGACCTGTGACGCTGCCTTTCATACGGCTGGCCGCCTCGATCTTGTCCAGAGCATTCAGCACGACTTCCTTGATCGGAACAAACTCATCGTTGGTCCTGCGCTGGAGCACCTGAAAGACCTTCTTCTCCGTGTCCTCCATGATGTCTTCCACTTTATCCTTACCTGCATAACAGGCCTCCGCGATCTCTTCCGTTACACGGATCAGCCGGCGCAGCAGCGCCTTCTCCGATACGATCTCCGCATAATATTTGACATTGGCAGATGTAGATACTGCAGACAGGATATCCCGGACAAACTCAAGACTGCTGACCTCCGGCGGCACATCCTTCTCCCTCAGCCGGTTCTGCAGTGTGATCAGATCTACAGGCTTGCCCTCTGTATACAATTCCGTCATGGCATCAAACAGGATGCCGTACTGCTTCTGATAAAAATCTTCCGACGTCAGGATCTCCGACGCCACCGTGATCGCATCCCGATCCATGATCATGGCACCGATCACCGACTGCTCCGCCTCCACACTGTGAGGCATCGTCCTCTTAATTACGGCCTCATCCATGAGGAAGACCTCCTTTGATATAATAGAATAATCGTAATTGTTCAGAGCCAATCTGCAAAACAAGCAGATATCCTTCATCCGGATACAGAGGCGTCCATATTAAGCAGTATTGACTCCGCTTCATCGAAATACAGCCGCAGTCAGGGGCAGGGAACCCGGTGGAAAATATTCTCCGCAGGGGCGTTCAGGACGGAGACGAAATCCACTGCTTACGCAGACCCGGCGCGAAGGCTCTCCTGAGCGGCGCTGGTCGCAGTTGGCAGTTAGTTCGTCGGAGTCCTGCCCCTCTGTTTTCCACAGGGCTCCCTGCCCCTGACTACGGCGTCCTCTCAATGAAACAGAAGCTATGCCTCCGTCACATGCACACCGATCTCTGCTGTCACCTTCGTGTGGAGCTTGATGCCCACATTAGTCACGCCCAGAGTCTTGATCGGGCCATCCAGCAGGATCTTCTTCTTATCTACATCGTAGCCAAGCTGTGCTTTCAGCGCCTCTGCGATCTCCTTGGAGGATACAGAACCAAAGACACGTCCGCCCTCTCCGACCTTGACTGCCACCGTGATCTTCTTATCCTTCATCTCCTCAGCCAGTGCCTTCGCCGCCTCCAGCTGCTCCTGGGCAATCTTCTCGGCATTTGCCTTCTGCAGCTTCAGGTCATTCATATTTTTCCCGGTGGCTTCCTTGCCCTGCCCCTTGCGCAGCAGCACATTTCTTGCGTATCCGTCGCTGACCTCCACGATCTCTCCTTTTTTACCTACTGATTTTACATCCTGTAATAAGATTACTTTCATCTCAAATCGCTCCTTCTTCTGTCATCTGTTTTAATACTTCCTTCAGCTGATCCCGGGCCTGCTCCACTGTAACTCCCGCCAGCTGTGCTCCGGCGATGTTCATATGACCGCCGCCGCCCATCCGCTCCATGATGATCTGTACATTGACCTCATCGATGGCCCGGGCGCTGATAAATATCTTGCCATTATATTCTGTAAGCACAAAAGAGGCTTTTACCCCTATGATATTCAGCAGCTCATTGGCCGCCTGGGCTCCCACCACATTAGGGCTTTCCAGCCCCTGAGCCGGGCAGATACTGATGGCATAAACTCCCATATAAGTCTCTGCGTGGCGCACTGCCTCTGCCCGTGCCTTGTAAGTATCCATATCATTCCGGAACGCTTTGCGGACTCTCGTGACATCCGCGCCGTTCTTTCTCAGATAGGCCGCCGCCTCAAAGGTACGGCTGCCAGTCTTCGCCACAAAATTATTCGTATCGATGACGATACCCGCATACATGCAGTCAGCCTCGAAGGACCTCAGCCGTATGCCTTCCCCATAATACTGCAGGATCTCCGCAATCATCTCACAGGCGGAAGACGCAGAAGGCTCGATGTAGGACAGCGCCGCATGCTCGATCTTCTCCGTGGTCTGTCTGTGATGATCGATCACCACCACCGACCGGGTCAGGTACAGGATCTCCTCACACTCTGCCATACTGGGTCTGTTCGTATCTACCACCACCACGATCGTATTCTGATTCGTCATCTCAATGGCCTGATTGTGGGTGATAAACAGATCCTCCTCGTACTCTCCCTTTTCTTTGAGCATATTGACCCACGAGCGGATGCTGCTGTTCACATCTCCCAGCACGATATGGGCGTGCTTGCCCACCTGAAGCGCGGCGCGGCAGACGCCCACCGCTGCTCCCAGGGAATCGATATCGGTGATCTTGTGCCCCATGACGATCACACGCTCACGGGTACTGATCAGTTCATGCAGCGCCTGTGCCTTGACACGGGCGCGAACCTTTGTATTCTTCTCCGCCCGCTGTGTCTTACCTCCAAAGAACTGGATCTTGTCCCCTTCTTTGACTACCACCTGGTCGCCGCCCCGGGCCAGAGCCATTTCCATAGCTCCTCTGGCCGCCTCATAATCCTGACAGTAACCGCCGCTCTCCAGTCCGAGACCGATGCTGATCGTCACATGGATCGCATTTCCGATATTGACCGTCTTCACATCCTCCAGCACAGAAAAACGGTCTGCCTCCATCTGCTCCAGACCTCTGCGGTTCGTCACAAGAAGATATTTATCCTTTTCCAGCTTCTTGCAGATACCGCCCAGCGTAGTGACGTACTTTGTGATTCTCCGGTCCACAAGGGCCTCCAGCATGGATCTGCGGATATCCTCCACGCTCTCCATGACCTCGTCATAATTGTCCATGTACAAAAGTCCCACTACCTGCTTCTGGTCATGATTCTCCTTACGAAGATGGCTCAGCTCCGTAATGTCCAGGAAATTCACAGCCACAATACAGCTGTTCTCCTGCATCCGCTGCGCCACTGCAGAAGCATCCAGCAGCTCATCCATCCGGATCCTGCGCATCGTTACCCGGAAGGTCTGATCTTTATATGCAGTCTCGATCATATACTCGTCCAGATCCTCCGGAAAAGCAGATACATCCAGCTCCGGCATCACAAGACTGATATTTTTATGAAAATGCGCATTTTTCCCGGTGAGCTCCATGAGGCGCTCGTTCATCCAGAGTACTTTGCCGTCCGGCTCCGTGAGTCCGAAGGGAATAGCAAACTCCTGCAGCATGTCTCTCTGGATCCCCTCATAATGATTGGCAAAATCGATCAGCTCCTGCAGCACCTTGGGCTTAAAATACAGATCCAGCCCAATCAAAAGCAGATAGATCACCACTGAAAACCCCGCTGTCACACATCCGGCCAGCGTATCGATAGAAAAAATCACCACGGTCAGTACCAGAAGCAAGATCATCATCCATACACACCAATACCAGTGGCGCATAATATTGCCGCCGTATTTTGCCTGCTGCCTGTTCAGCTTTTTCTTATCTTTCATCCTTTTAACCTTTCTCTCCCCCCGGAAGGTCACCCCGGCTTGTCGGACAGAAAAACCTCTGTCCAGTAAAATATAATTATTTTACCATAAAACAGAGGTTTGGGAAAGCCCTAAATGCTACTTCTCTCGATCATGTTTCTGATCGACTGCATCTCGCTGTCCAGCGCTGCGATAGTCTCGGCACTCTGGCGCAGCTTCTCCATGATCTCTTCTTCATTTTCAATATTCTTCTTATACCTCAGCTTGTGATCCAGACTGGCCCAGAAGTCCATGGCTATGGTGCGGAACTGCACCTCGACCTTGATGGGCGTCTTTCCTTCCTCCAGAAATACAGGAACCTCCAGAATCAGATGAAGGCTGCGGTATCCATTGGGCTTTGGATTTTTAATATAGTCCTTCACCCGCAGTACCTTCACATCATCCTGACAGGCCAGCAGATCCGCCAGCCGGTAAATGTCCTCCTGGAACGAACATACTACCCGGAGCCCGGCCACATCGTTCAGATTCTGCTCAATTGCGGCTGCCATATTGTCCTCTGTGAGCTTGACGCCCCGCCTCTGCAGCTTCTCCAGAATGCTGATGGGACTTTTCAGACGGCTTTTGATGGACTCAAAGGGATTCCTGTCATACTGACTGGAAAATTCTTCATTTAATACGCGAAGCTTCGTCTCTACCTCCATGATGGCGCAGCGGTAACGGCTCATCAGAGCCATATACTTTTTGCCTGTCTCCATCATTTTTATAAACTGATACTCATTGATATCTTCAAACAGCTTTTCCAAAACAGTTTTCCTCCCTTAATATCCCAGTTCCTCCCCGACCAGGATCACCTTGATCCGTCCCGGCACGCTGGAATGTCTCGTAATCACCAGCTGGCTGCAGATGCAGTCCGGCGCATGACAGTCTCCGCACACTCCGGTCAGCGCGCAGGGCGTTTTCTTGTCCAGACGCACCGTATTTGGCGGCGCAGCTGCGGTGCGGATCCGCTGGATCCCGCTCTCCACATCACGGACCACCTTATTGATGCCTGCCAGAACGATCACATTCTGCGGTCCGTAGCAGAGAAAGGCCACACGATTTCCAAACCCGTCCATATTGACCAGTTCGCCCTTAACGGTGATCGCATTGGTACTCATCAGAAAATAATCCGAACAGCAGAGCCGTCCTCCCATCGCCCGCTTCTCCTCCGGAGTCTTTGCCGTATTCCGGTCGATCAGCTCATACTGACCTCCGGCAATGGCATCCATCAGCCCCGATTCACCCAAGGTCATGGAACCGCCCCATCCAATACTGGAACCCTCCGGCATCAGGGAAAGCGCCTTCTCCACCGCCGACGCCCTGTCAGGACAATAATATCCCTCCATCTGGCGTTTCTCTAAATTTTTAATCACTGTTTTCGCAATATTCTCATAATATTTCTGCTTCGGTGTCATAATCAAATCTCCTTTCCGTACCTCAACCATTGATATGCTATTAAGATGCAAAGATACTTGACGGAATGTTCCGTGTTGCACACTCCTGGCATCTTTTCCCCATTTGATACACAGCCCTGCACTGCCGCATATCCGGCGTGTCTGACCTCGGAACGGACATCTGCAGAATCTGTCTGACCGGCGAAGGACGATCTCCGTCCTGCACCGGCAGACAAATTCTGCAAATGTCCGGGACGGAGGCAGCACACGCGGATATGCGGCAGTACAGGGCGTCCCATTGTGAAATACCCCTCTCATTTACTTCAGCAGCTCCAGCAGCTCTTCCTTCGTGAAGCTGCCGCCGTCCAGCCCGCCGCTTCCCAGCACCTGGTCAGCCAGCTCATGTTTCTTCTCCTGAAGCTTTGTAATGCTCTCCTCAATAGTTCCCTTGGTGATCAGCTTATAGACGCTGACCACATTCTCCTGACCGATCCGGTGAGCCCGGTCCGTGGCCTGATTCTGAACTGCCAGATTCCACCAGGGGTCGTAATGGATCACGATATCCGCCGCCGTCAGGTTCAGCCCGGTGCCTCCGGCCTTCAGGGAAATACAGAATACCGAAGTATCATCCTTCTGAAAGGCTTCCACAAGAGCCCGACGTTTCTCCTTGCTGGTGGATCCGGTCAGCACATAATACGAGATCTTTTCCTCCTCCATGCGCTGCTGCAGCCGCTCCAGCATGGAGGTAAACTGGGAAAACAGCAGGATCTTGTGGCCGCCGCTGACTGCATTTTTGATCAGGTCGATGCACACCTCTGTCTTGGAGGAATTTCCCTGATATCCTTCAAACAAAAGCGCCGGATCGCAGCAGATCTGACGCAGCCTGGTCAGTTCTGACAATATCTGGATTTTGGAACGGTTGAATTCCTCCTCACTGTCTTTGTCCAGCATCATGCGCAGCCGTTTCACATGGGCATCATAGAGGGACTGCTGCTCGCCCTCCATCTTCGCATAAATGCACTCCTCCAGCTTGTCCGGCAGGTCTGTCAGCACTTCCTTTTTCAGACGGCGCAGCACAAATGGACGGATCATTTTCTGCAGGCGGTTCATGGCCGCCTCATCCTGGTGCTGCAGCACCGGTGTCTCGATCTCTTCCCGGAATTTCTGATATCCGTAGAGAAATCCCGGCATCAGATAATCAAAAATACTCCACAGTTCACTCAGTCTGTTTTCAATAGGCGTGCCGGTCAGCGCCAGACGAAAGCCTGCACTGATCTCCTTGACTGCCTTTGCTGCCTGTGTATTATGATTCTTGATGTACTGCGCCTCGTCAATGACTTCGCAGAAAAACTTTATTCCTTCATAATTGGCCAGATCACGCTTCAGCAGATCATAGGAGGTCACCAGAATCTCCTGTTCTCCCGCCTGCTCCACGATCTCCTTCCGCTCCGCCGCCGTGCCGGTGACCATCTTAACCGACAGCTGAGGCGCAAACTTTTCAAACTCTGCATGCCAGTTGAACACAAGAGAAGCCGGACACACGATCAGAGTACGGCGCAGCTCCTGTCTGCCATCCGGCTCTTTACCACAAGAGACTTCATCTGAACTGCCGGATCCGCTTAACTCCGACACCAGAAACGCGATCACCTGCAGCGTCTTCCCCAGTCCCATATCGTCTGCCAGGATCCCTCCAAAACCGTTGTGACAGAGGGTCTTGATCCAGAGAAATCCTCTTTTCTGATACTCCCTGAGAACCGGTTCCAGCTCCGGCGGAATCTCAAAATCATTGTCCTCCACCGTCTTCATATTCCGGATCAGGGAGCGGAATGCCCGGTTCCGGTTCACCGGCAGGGACTGGCTCTGGCAAAGCTCTCCGTCCAGATACAGCGCACGGTATCTGGGCAGTTCCACCTTTTCCTTTTTCAGCTGGGACGGCGTCAGATTCAGGCCTTTCTGCATTTCCAGAAGCGCCGCCATCCCCTCATCTTCCATATTGACAAAATCACCGTTTTTCAGGCGATAAAATTTCTTCTTTCTGTTGTAGCGGGACAGGATCTCGATCAGCTCCTCCCTGGACATGTCCTCGGAGGTCATCTGCAACTCCAGCCAGTCTCCGTTCACCGACAGTCCCACGGATACCTTCGGCGCGGATGAGACGCGGATCCGTTTGATGGCATCCGATACGAACACCTCACCCAGCTCCTGAAACCTGGGAATCCCGTGAACCAGCAGCTCGTACAGCAGATCCTCATTCTCCGCCAGCACCATCATATGCTCTTTGTCATCGTACGCATTGCAGTAAGAGGAAACGACTTTCTTTACCTCTTCCTCTTTTATCATATCCCGGGACGCCATGGATACCGTCGGAGCATAAACATTGTATTTCTTCTCTCCGTAGACTGCCAGCACTTTGCAGGTCACAAACTGCTTCTGAGGCGCATCCAGATAGATCTCAAAGGATACCGGAAATACTCCATAGGCCTCCGCATCAAAGTTTTTCTTCGTACACTCATAGGTCTGCTCCAGAGCCGGCAGCAGTTCCCGGCAGAACAGAGGCACATCTTCCTTCGCGATCCGGATCTTCCGGTCCGGAATATCAGCCATACAATTCAGAAATCCGCTGATGGGCTCCAGCGTCTCTCTGGGTATCAGGTGGATCAGAGGCTCCTGAAAATAAATATAATACCGGTTTCCCGCAATTCCGGAAAGATAATTGACGGAAACTTCAATGCCGTCCTTCTTTCCGCAGATCTCCATGGTCCTCGGCACCGGCTCCCCGGTCACATGCCACATCTGTTCCGGTGTATTCCCGATCTGCGCCGTAAACTCCCGATCCTCCACGGCCTCCAGAAAATCCTCCAGATCAGAGGGCGAAAGAGGCATATGGCGAAGCTCCTGGGGAGTGGAGCTGTAAGAATATCCATAATATGTAGTCTGCAGGAACCGCTGCCGGTTCTTTTCCGTCCAGTCCATCAAAAATTTCACCAGCTTCTGCGATTCCGGTGTAAATGCATCTATCGTATGCAGAAATTTCAGTTTCTGCCCATAAGCATACTCCTCCTGATTCCGGATCCGGCGGGTCAGGGCAAAGACATCCTTCAGGACGTATTTCTGCTTAATTCCCAGTTTAAATTCCAGATGCATTTCCCCGTATGAATACGTCAGATACGGATCCAGAGATACCTCTTCGTGTACGCTGCTTTGCAGCCTGGACATCCTCTGGCTGACCTGATTTGTCAGCAGACGCTGGATCGACGGAGTGGTCTGCATGGCCTGCGCTGCGCGGGAAGCTTTTCCTCCCCTGCCTCTGGTATTCGTACGTGCCTTATCCTGCCCGAATCCGTCCGAAAAAACATCCCGCTGGCTCTCCTCAGAATCCTCATCATCCGTCGGTATGCCCAACGCCTGCATCAGCCTGCGGAGCTCCTCCGGCACACTGTCTCCGGCAGCCGTTTCCTGACGTTCTTTTTGATGGCTTTTCTGATAGTCCAGATATTTCAGCGCCACCGCCACACAATGTTTACAGATCCCGCTGTAACTGTAAAAAGCAGGACAGTCACAGTAGGATTCCTCCAGGCTGCCCGTTTCATAGTCATACTTCAGCATGACATCATACCGATTGCGGCCGCTGCCTTTTACCTGAGCCTCGATACAGTCTACCGGATCATCTTCCTCGTCCACCTCTATAGAAAAATTATAGATCTTATTGCTCAGATACAGGTCTTCTCCTTTCGAAAAAGCAGCGGATCCTGCCATATGTCGGATCATCGTCCGGTTTATCATAAATCATCCTCCTGATGTATCTTTCTGTCGTGAAACAGTCAAAACCTGTCAATCCTGAAATCCTTCCCACACCGGCCTTCCGGAATAGATCTTCGCTTCTTCTTCTCCCCGCAGGATGCGCAATGCTCCCGCCGCCATGGCCTCCTGCTCGAATTCTCCCGGGTAGACGCTGACCGGAGCGATCCATCCGCAGTTCTCCCGGATCTGGTCCACCACATCCCGGAAGCGCACCAGTCCCCCGGTCAGAAGGATTCCATCCACCTGTCCTTTCAAAACTGTACTCATGGAACCGATCCACTTGCTGACCTGATAGATCATGGCATTCCACACACGGACAGCCTCCGGATCACCTGCTTCCACCATACGATGGATCGTGTCAGAATTGGAAGTACCGAAATGGCTGGACAGCCCTCCTGTCTGGCTGCACAGCGACCGCATCTCCTCCGGCGTCCTGTCCTTCAGCTGCCGGATCACATCCGTCACTGCCATTGAGCCCATACGGGTCGGCGTAAACGGACCTTCGCCTCCGCCTCCGTCATTGGCATCGATCATCCTTCCCTTTTCATGCGCTGTCACCGTAATGCCTCCGTCGATATGGCAGACAATGAAATTGCAGTCCTCATACCGTCTTCCCATGGACACCGCGTGACGTCTCGCCGTCTCTTTCAGATTCAATACATGGGCCGCAGTCCTGCGGTAAATCCCTTTGACACCGGTAATGCGGGCCAGATCACACAGTTCATCCACCACAGGCGGATCCATCATCAGCATGATTCCTCCATACTCTTTCTGAAGCTCACTGGCCATCTGTACACCCAGCATGGAGGCATGGTACAGACCTCCCTTTGCTTCCCGGGTATCCTGGATCAGACGGTCATCAATCTGGTAGATACCTCCTTCTACCGGATAACATCCGCCTCCCCGGCCCACAATGGCATCCAAACCGGTCAGATCAATCTGATGCTCCTTCAGAAAATCCTCCACCACCTGCATGCGGTAGTCCAGCTGGTCGTTGATCGTTGGGAATTCTTTCAGAACCGAAGAATCATGAAACACATCCGTGGTAAATAAATTGTCCTCATTCTCAAACATGGAAAGCTTGGTTGAGGTAGAACCGGGATTTATAATAAAAATACGGTAGATTTCTGAATTGCTGTTCATTGTATGCACTTCCTGTTGTCAAAATATAATATTTATTACCATATCATAGTAAAATAAAACAAACACTGATAATGTCTGCTAAACTAATGATAAATACGAAAAACCTATACGATTCATCCCTGCCTTCAAACCTTTATCGGCAGTTACAACTATCATTTCATTTCCCTGTTCTGAATATGCACTGGCTGTTCCAAGAATCATCGCATCCATAGACTTAAAATTTTGCTTCAGTGCATGCTGTATAAAACGTTCTGCTTCGCTTACCACCTTCGGATTTATTTCCAGAACTTCAATTTTAATCTTTTCATTGGTTCCATTCGTAATTTCTTTTTCCAGTTTCATCCAGTCCCTCAATTTTCTGGAATTCCACTTTCTGCGTTCTGCAATAACATAACGTCTGCCACATTTATCTGCTGAATCTTCATGCACTCTGTCACATATCTGGATCTGCTTACTCTGCCCGCGGGAGTATTTTCCTATCACAGAAATGATTTCTATTTTAGTCAACTTGGAAATGTAACACTTTTCATTTATAATTCTGCGGATTATTTCATTATCTTCCTGACCAACAACATATTTTAAAATTTCAAAATACGCATTCGTATCTAATAAATACTTTGCCATAGAAACCCCTTTTTTACTTTATCTCGTCCGTACTTTTTATCAGACGAATCATATCCTCCTCATCCAGCGGCTCCAGTTTTCCCTTTATCATATCCACTAATTCTCCAAGATCCGCATTTGGTCCTTTATTCACATATCCATTAATTCCCATATTAACAAGTTTTTTTATGTCCCCAAATCTCTCAAAATTCGTATATACTATAATATCTATATACGGATTTTCTTTCCTTATTTCTTTTAGAAGTTCTTCTCCTGTCATTTTAGGCATCTGTAAATCCAGCAAAAGCAAATCATATTCCTTACTCCGAAACATCGCCAAACCTTCCTGTCCGTCATAGGCAATATCAGCCTGCATTCCTTCCAGTTCCAACGCCTGTTTTACATATTCTGCAGTGTCTTTTTCATCCTCAACAACTAAAATGTGAAACATTTTTATTCTCCTTTTCATTTATTTCTATTACAAACTTTGCTCCCTGACCGTATTTTTCATCAACATAGATTTTGCCGGAAAAAATTTTTAAAATATTCCATACAATAAATAATCCAAGTCCTTCTCCACCTTCTTCCACCTCTTTGTCCTTGGTAGAAAAAAACGGGTTAAAAATCTTTCTGCTTAATTCCGGAGGTATTCCGATACCATTATCACTGAATTCTATTTTCAGGATATTTTCTCTGCTTTCAATCCTTACCTCGATTTTTCCTTCCGTTCTCCGGTGCCTGATTGCATAGATAGAATTAATAATCAGATTATAAAATACCTGTCCAAACTGTAATTTTTCGCCATAAATTCTGCAATTCTTATCTCCACCTACGCTGTAACGGATCCCTTCATTATGAAGACGAGATGACAGTTCATCAAAGATACTACATATTGCTTCATAAACATTAAAAAATTCTTTTATACTTTTACTCGATACAATAGGAGAAAAACGATCCAGCAATTTTCCCACTCTTTCTGTCTGCCGTAGTATGCCATCAAATAATTCCTGCTCTTCCGCACTGATTTTCTGATTTGTTTTTTTATTTTTCATATAAAACAGCTGTACCGCATACCGAATATTTGTTATAGGCTGTCCCAACTCATGGGAAAATCCTTTGATCAGTTCAGACATTGCAAGAAGCTGTCTGTTATGTTCCTGTTCTGTCACCAGTGTCCTGAGTCGATCCCATACAATATTTTCCGTCTCTTTCTTTGCTTTTTGCGTAGTCCTGCTTTTTTTAAAATTTGCGATTTTTTCCTGAACCGCTTTTGCCTTGTCCAGCTTATTGAATTTAACATAAAATTTGAACAGTGTTCTGAGAATCGGCAGGCTGTTCACAGATGATTTTTCAATATATTCCAGTGCCCGGTTTCTGCTTACTTCATCTCCAATCGAATCAAAATACATTACAAGCTCATACTGGATGTTGAACTCTTCCCAATCGACAATATCGTTTTTTTCCAGATATTCTTCCGCCACACTGTAATCAGAGCTTTCCCTGCATAAACGAAACAGGGTCCGAATTATAACTGCATCGCTGCTGTAATTTAAGATCTTCTTTGTCCATCTGACAGCCTGCTCATATAATTTATTCCCTTCAAGCCTTTTCAGAATATAACGATTGAAACTATCCTCTTCTCTAATACATGTTTTCTCTGAAATTCTCACTAAATAAATGATTTCTCTGCATTTTCCTTTTCTACATATGTCTTCATAATCCGCCTTGACTATTTCAAACTGAATCTTTCCCATAGCCCGGGATATGGCCTGTTCCAGTTCCTCCGGCACTCCAAACGTATCCATCAAAAGTCTGACCATACCATTTCGTAAAACATATGGATATCCTTCACAAACCACTATTTTCGCAAGATGATTAAATACCCTCTCATCTATGGATTTTCTGTAATTTAAACGTTGAAAAAACTTTGTGAAATTTGTAAAATATTCGGGTTCTTTTTTTATTTTATCCAAATATTTCAAATAAGAATCCAGTGCTTCGTCCAATTGACCATTCTCAAAAAACAAATCTCCATGAATCTTATAGAAAAAGTTAGAATCAGCAAATTCATGAACAGCATCCCCGCAAACTTTTATTGCCTCTGTCAGTTTTCCCTGCTGTCTCAAATTCCATATTTTTCGAGAATACTGCGTTTTTTCATTGATATTACTTTGGCTCATATCTTTTTCACCACTTTTCTTATCACTGTAATCTGCATAAAACTATACAAAAGGGTTTCATTAGACTCAATCGCATCGGTATAATTATACGCTGTTGAACTATCTGTATCAACACTAAAATAAGAAAAAGCCCTCAAACACCGGGAAATCCGGTATTTAAGGGCTTTAACATGAGTCAAGGGGACAGATTCCTTGACTCATACTATATGATATCAAACTCTGTTTTTGAACCTGCACTTGAACGAAATACTGACAATGCATAATAGAAAAATTTACTTTTCGGTACTGCAATTGTTGCTCTGGCATTGATTCCGTAAAATGCTTTTGTTCCAATCTTGCCTTTCTTGAGTAATTTTGTCTTTACTACAATTTTCTTCAGGTTTTTACACTTGTAAAATGCATATTTTTTAATATATTTTACATTTGCACCGATTGTAACTCTGGTCACTGCCTTGTTATTTTTAAAAGCATTTTCTGAAATACCAATCACCTTATACGTAATGCCTTTGACTTTTATAGTTGACGGAATCGTCACACTCTTCGCACCCTTTTTGCATTTACGATATTCCACACTTTTTCTGTCTGCACATACTTTGTATTCTGCAGATGAAACTTTCAGTATCGCTCCTGCTTTTGCAGGTTTCTGTTTGACGCCTGTGGCTTTGATTTTTTCCTGACGTACATCCGCACACACCTTACATTTATATTCTTTTATTCCGTCCTTAGTGGCTGTCGCTTTTACCTTAACCTTGCCGGCATCCCACGTATGGGCCTTTTTAGCAATAACAGTGCCTTTCTTTACCACAGTGCCGCACACACTGCAGCAGGAATCTCCGGTATATCCTTCTGCCTTACAAGTCGCCGTCTTTTTGTTTTTGATAACTGTATTCGAATGAGCTTTTCGGGCAATCTCTTTTGTATATTTGCTTCCACATGCGCAAGTGTACGTCATTATGCCTTTGGAACTGCATGTAGCCGCTTTTGTCACACTCTGACTATAATTGTGATTATGCACCGGGGGCACTGTCACAGTCTGAGGCGTTGTAAAAGAATACATTGGACTAAAATGATCTACACCACCCCATGTCA
The DNA here is from genome assembly GCA_029225485.1 of Lachnospiraceae bacterium. GTDB lineage: Bacteria > Bacillota > Clostridia > Lachnospirales > Lachnospiraceae > Choladousia. The sequence continues at coordinate 23,574 of JAQXWO010000140.1, read as the reverse complement.
CATAAAACTGATACTTATAGGTGGTACCTGGCTGGAGAGAATAATGAGTCCATGTTTCTTCATTCACATTCCAGGTCATATCGATATAGGATGCATGAAACCCTGCTGTTTCTCCGGCCTTTGCTATCTCTGTTCCGTTTGCATCAAAAAAATTGCAGCCGGACCATTGTACATATACACGACTTGGCGGTACCACATGTGTTTTTACGATTGCATTTGTCTCAGTAACCACCGGAGTCTGGGTCGACCAGGTAATACCATCTCCCGGCACCGGAGTCGGTGTACTGCTGCCTGAAGCAAAATCCGGACGAATAAAACACGCTGCATTATTCGGATAGCGCTCATAATAAGCAGCTTTCTGCCCCTGCGAAGCATTTGTCTCAATCGTCGAGAGCGTTCCGCTCGCATTCACACGCCATACAATTCCAATATGTCCAAAATCACTATTTGCATAACTTGTCTCAAGCGGATACCAGCCCATCTGCGCACCGGCCCCCCATACCACAACATCTCCCGGCTGTGGGTTGCTGTATACCTTTGTCCATCCGGCAGGCGGTGTATTATTGCTGTAATCCTTTGCATTTCCACTCTGATGATATCCAAGAAGATAATCATAATATGCCAGGATAAGATCCACACACTGGCAACCATACACTCCGTCCACATCCTGATTCCAGCCTTCATTCCCACGGGCACATGCCCAGTTGACTGCATCACTTTGTGTCTTTCCATTTGTTGCTGCACCGGCATATGAAGGATGAATCATATTCACAGATACAACAAGGACGAAAAGCAACACAAGAATTTCAGCCGTGCGTTTCAAAGATTTCATACCTTACCTCCCTGTTCTTATAACCATTCGTTATATTTTCATTTATTATACTTTATCATCAGAATTTCCGCAATATTTTTTCAGAAAAAAGCCCTTAAATGCCGAAATCATCCGCCTTTAAGGGCTTTGATACATTCAGTTTTCTGCCGCAGGAAATCAATCCTGTACGTACGGCATAAGTGCAACGTGACGGGCACGCTTGATTGCTACTGTAAGAGCTCTCTGATGCTTTGCACAGTTGCCTGTGATTCTTCTCGGAAGGATCTTGCCTCTCTCAGATACGTATCTTTTCAGCTTGTTTACATCCTTGTAATCGATCTCGTTGTTCTCTTTGCCACAGAATACGCAAACTTTCTTTCTTCTGCGGATGCCTCCTCTTCTCTTCATCGGGGCATCGGCTCTATCTTTATTGAATGCCATTTGGTTTTTCCTCCTTTTACGCACTATCTCAGTTTTGAAGTCTGAATCTGTTGTTTAGTTGAACGGGAGCTCCTCATCAATTCCATCCGGAATATTCATGAATCCGTCCCCTGCAGATGCCTGGTTCGGTGCCGGCATCGGAGCTGCTGCTCTCGGGCTGGGCGCTGACGGGCGTGACATGCCGCTGCCTTCGCTGGCAGCCTTACTCTCTGCAAACTCCTGGTCCTCTACGATCACATCGGTCGTATAGACCCTCTGGCCATCTCTGTTGGTGTAGCTGCCGGTCTGAATACGTCCGGTAACTGCAATCTTGGTCCCCTGATGCAGATATCTCTCTGCGAACTCTGCTCCCTTTCCAAATACGGTGCAGCTGATAAAATCGGCAGTCGCTTCACCGTCACGATGGAATCTGCGGTCTACGGCAAGCGTATATCTCGCGATCGCCATAGAATTGTCTCCTGCGGAGTAACGTACTTCGGGATCTCTTGTCAGACGTCCCATTAAGATGACTTTATTCATTCTATCTCCTCTTTTCTATCTATGCATCCTGTCTAACGCATAAATATCTGATGACATTCTCCATGATACGGACACGTCTCTCGACTTCAGCCGGGCATGTTGCATCAGCTTCAAAACGAACGAAGTAGTAAAAACCTTCACGCATCTTCTGAATCTCGTAAGCGAGTCTTCTCTTACCCCACTCGTCTACTTCTGTAACAGTGCCACCGAAACGGGTAATGTACTCTTTTACCTTCTCGATCGTAGCGGCTCTGTCCTCATCTTCAATCTTTGCGCTGACAACTACTGCTAATTCATACTTGTTCATGCTTTCGCACCTCCTTGTGGTCTCTGGCCCCTCCTCACTGGAAGGAGCAAGGAAATCAATATATCACGAAGATATACTTTATCATACATTTTCAGGATTTTCAAGCTTTTTCCGCAATCCCCGCGTATTTTTTTCAACCATTTTCCGCGGAGTCATGATCTGATGCCCGCACCCCGTACACTTAAGCCGGAAATCCGCTCCCACCCGGAGGATCTCCCACTCCTGGCTGCCGCAGGGATGCTTCTTCTTCAACTTCACAATATCCCCTACCTGATACTCCATACATTCCTCTTCCTTCTGCATCCGAAATAAATTCACATATCACATGGCAACAATATATCTGCACTCACTATCCATACCTCGTTCTGTCTTAAAACGGATCACTTCTTTTCTGCAGCACTCCTGCAATTATTTTCCCGCATTCGACACACAGCCATCCACTGCCCCATATCCGACGCGTCTGACCTCGTAACGGACAGTCATGGCAAATGTCTGCCTGGAAAGAACATCCTATGTCCTGCACCGGCAGATTTTTGTCATGACTGTCCGGGACGGAGGCAGCACACGCGGATATTGGGCAGCGGATGGCGTCGCATTGTAGTCACACAAACGCTTCTAAATCTGTATCTGTCCCAGAATCTCCCCGATGCTTCCCTGCACCAGCAGATCCGCATATTTGTCCCTCGGTGTAGGCGCCTTATTGATCACCACCAGATGTTTTCCCCTGAAATAATCGATCAGGCCCGCTGCCGGATATACCGCCAGAGAAGTGCCTCCGATGATCAGTACTTCCGCCGCTGAGATATAGGAAATGGAATCCTGCATCGTCTGCATATCCAGCCCTTCCTCATACAGAACCACATCCGGCTTGATGATGCCGCCGCAGACACAGCAGGGCACACCCTCCGCCTCCTTCATATACAGGGCATCATATTCTTTATGACACCTCTGGCAATAATTGCGGTGAACACTTCCGTGCAGTTCCAGCACCCGCCTGCTGCCTGCCATCTGGTGGAGTCCGTCAATATTCTGGGTAATGACTGCCTTCAGCTTTCCTTTTTCCTCCATCTCGGCCAGCTTCCGGTGCGCGGCATTCGGCTTCGCATCGAGGCAGAGCATTTTGTCATGGTAGAACCGGTAAAATTCCTTCGTATTCTTCACAAAAAAAGTATGGCTCAGTATGGTCTCCGGCGGGTAATCATATTTCTGATGGTACAATCCGTCCACACTTCTGAAATCCGGGATCCCGCTCTCCGTGGATACCCCGGCGCCGCCGAAAAATACAATATTATTGCTTTCCGAAATGATTTCCTGCAGTTTCTTTACACTGTCTTCCATGAATCTTACCCCCTGTCTGTCACTGTTATTTTTCGTTTAACGCTGACTGCTTCGATACATACGTCTGAGCCAGTTTTCCGATCACCACAAACCGTGTGGCATCGTCACCGGTACAGGTGGAAAGAGTAACCACTTTGTCATCCTTCGTCACTTCCACGTTTTTATTGTCTACTTCGGATTTTTCAAAGGCTGTATCCAGAAATTCCTGATACTCCTGTTCTGTGAAATCCACCTGATAGGTCAGGCCCGTCTTGTTCACCACCATTGCAGAGAAGATACGGTACTGATAAATAAAATCCGGTGTGAAGATCCAGAAATATTTGCTCTTGTCAAATACCTCTTCCTCCCGGAACTGCTTTAATTTTCCGAACATGGAGCCATTCTTCATATTGTGACCGTATATAATGGTATTCGTATCCGAAAAATCTGATTCATTGTCACAATTTAAAAACAGACATCCGGCAAAATTATCTTCCTTTTCAAAGGTCCTGTGCAGATAAAAGTCGTTGTCCTCTCCCTGCACCAGCGGATAGGAAATATCGATCGCACGGATCCTCAGCCATCCGCAGATATCCGTATTGATCGCCTGCAGTTCCTTAAAATCAATGGGATTATTCATCACCGGCAGAAGCACATCCTCACCGTCCACCGTCACAGTGACCATCTTCCGCTCTCCGCTGACCGACTGCACCGCCTGGTCATCCTCCAGCGCATCCATATTTTCGGATTCATCTGTATCTTCCAGCGTATAATTGAGCTCCAGGTTGTCATACTCATCGGAACCCTTTTTATATTCTCTGTAAAAAGTATAAAGCATATATGCCGAATAACAGAATACTGCCAGAGCGATCAGCATCAGAAGCAGACGGATGAAATCGCCGAAAGTATGCTTCCGTTTTTTTCTGCCGCTGCCGTTTGTTTCTCTGCTTTCTTCCGGTCTGCTGTTCCTGTAGTCCGGATTTCTCCGGCTGTCATCATAATCGCCGCCATTCACATTGCGGCTCCGCCCGTCATCGTAATCGCCATAGCCGTTCACATTGCGGCTTCCTCCGTATCCCCGACTGCTCCGGTTCTCATCATAATCACCGTAACCATTCACATTACGGCTTCCTCCATAGCCGTCCTTCCCCCGGGGACGTCCTGTCTCATCTCTCATATCTGTCACCTCTTTTCCTGCACGGCCTGAACCGGCAGCGACACGATAAATCTCGTATGCATGCTGTCACTGGTGGCCGTGATCACGCCTCCATGAAGCTCCACGATCTGCTTTGCGATGGCAAGTCCCAGCCCCGAACCGCCGGTTCTGCTGGATCTGGCATCATCCACACGATAAAATTTTTCAAAGATCATCTCCAGTTTTTTCTGGGGAATCTGTGGACCGGAATTGGTAAATACAATCGTGATCCTTCCTCCTCCGCTTCTGGCCTGGATCAGTATCTCTGTACCCTCATAACTGTATGCTGCCGCATTTTTCAGCAGATTATCAAAAACCCGTGCAAGTTTATCCGGATCGCCGTAAATCATCAGGCTGTCTTCCACATCTACCGCACAGGTCATTTTTTTCTCACTCAGCATTCCATAGCTCTCATCTGCCAGCTGTTCCAGAAGAATGGATAAATTCAGCTGCTCCCGTTCCAGTACGATATCCTGCAGATTAAAACGTGTAATCTCAAAAAATTCATTGATCAGCTCACCGAGACGGTCTGCTTTCTCAAGTGTGATATGTGTATACTTGATCCGCTCCCCCGGCGCCATATCCGGATGCTCGTCCAGCATGGTCAGATAGGCGATCACCGATGTCAGCGGAGTCTTCAGATCATGAGCCAGATAGACTACCAGCTCATTTTTCTTCTCCTCACTCTCAGCTGCTTCCCGTTTCCTGCTTGCCAGCTTGGCCTTTAGCTCAGAGAGCTCCTGCGCCATGGGTTCCAGCTCCGGCGGAAGCATCACAGATGCTTCTGAATCACTGAGCACTCCATGGATCTCCTCACTGATCTCATTCAGATACCGGATCATACGGCGAATGGACAGATAAAAGAAAACAGCAAACAGCACCGTCATTTCGACAGCCAGAAACAGTATTTTGTTGGATACAAAAATTCTGGCATACCATGCCCGGGCACTGACATCACTCAATCCCAAACACGTAAGTAAAGATACGATCAGCTGCGCAAAAGCATCTTTCAGGATCCCGTCAAAGAGAATCGTCAGGATTCCATATCCGGTCAGCCCTGCAAGGCCCGTGAAAAGAAGTGTCCGTACCAGAAGCATGCGTCTCAGCTTTGTGTAACTGCTTTTCACATTCTTCACCCTTCTACTTTATATCCGACTCCCCATACGGTCTTGATGAAATCACTCTTTCTTCTGGTATCTCCCATCTTCTCCCGCAGATGCCGGATATGCACCATCACTGTATTATTGCTGTTTTTGAAATATTTTTCTTTCCAGATCTGTTCAAACAGCTGCTCCGAGCTGATCACCTTTCCCCGGTTTTCGGCCAGCAGCCATAAAATATCAAACTCAATCGGCGTCAGTGTCAGTTCTTTTTCATTGTAAGTACATTCGTGGGTATCGCGATTCATGAACAGACCGGAAAAATCAATGATATTCTCCTGCGGCTTCGTTTTCTCATTATACTTGGTATATCTGCGAAGCTGTGCCTTTACCCGGGCCACCAGCTCCAGCGGATTGAATGGCTTGGGAATGTAATCATCCGCTCCCAGTGTCAGTCCTGCGATCTTATCCGTATACTCCGTCTTCGCTGTCAGCATAATTACAGGGAACTTATAGGTCTCACGAATCTTACGGAGCACCCGGAACCCGTCAATATCCGGCAGCATCACATCCAGCAGCGCCAGATCCGGCGCCTCTTTCTCGATCTGTTCCAGAGCTTCCTTTCCTGTACCCACAGTACGGACCTCATAGCCCTCATTTTTGAGGTAGAGGGCTATGACATCCGCGATTTCCTTCTCATCATCTAAAACCAGTATCTTATCATTCATGTATACTCCGCCTTGTTATTTTGATGCTGTTCCGGGCTTCCCTCCCCTCGTTCAGAACGCATGCCACAGGCCGCCTTCTTCGAAGGCTTTCCGCTGCTTCGCAGCTCCTCCCTGTGGCTCGATGGGCATTCTGCCCATCCCAATATGTCAACTCAGTCCTTTGCAGATAAATCTGCACGGCCTGCCTTGACATTTTGATGCTGTTCTGAACTGGTTACTCGCAGTTTCCTACTGTGCGCGGGTAGGGGATGACGTCACGGATGTTGGACATACCGGTCAGGTACATCACGCAGCGCTCAAAGCCGAGTCCGAATCCTGCGTGGCTTGTGGAACCGTATTTGCGAAGATCCATATAATAGCGGTACTGATCCGCATCCATACCCAGCTCTGCAATACGGGCTGCCAGCTTGTCATAGTCATCCTCTCTCTGGCTTCCTCCGATGATCTCTCCGATGCCCGGTACCAGACAGTCCATGGCTGCAACGGTCTTTCCGTCCTCATTCAGCTTCATGTAGAATGCCTTGATCTCCTTCGGATAATCTGTCACAAACAGCGGGCGCTTGTAGACCTGCTCGGTCAGATAACGCTCATGCTCAGTCTGCAGATCACAGCCCCAGGATACCTTGTATTCGAATTTATCATTGTGTTTCTCCAGAATCTCGATCGCCTCTGTGTAGGTCACACGGGCAAAATCGGAATTCATCACATGATTCAGGCGCTCCAGAAGCCCCTTATCCACAAAGGAATTGAAGAAATTCATCTCCTCCGGCGCATGCTCAAGTACGTAGGAAATGACAAATTTCAGCATATCCTCCGCAAGTCTCATATCATCTTCCAGATCTGCGAAGGAAATCTCCGGCTCAATCATCCAGAACTCTGCCGCATGACGGGTCGTATTGGAATTCTCCGCACGGAAGGTGGGTCCAAAGGTATATACATTGCGGAATGCCTGGGCAAAGGTCTCCACATCCAGCTGTCCGCTGACCGTCAGGTTGGTCATCTTTCCAAAGAAGTCCTGAGAATAGTCAATATTTCCCTTGTCATCCTTCGGCGGATTGGCCATATCCAGTGTCGTCACCTGAAACATCTCGCCGGCACCCTCACAGTCGCTTCCTGTGATCAGCGGCGTGTGTACATATACAAATCCTCTCTCCTGGAAGAAGGTATGGATCGCATAGGCAATCAGAGAACGCACGCGGAACACCGCCTGGAAGGTATTGGTCCTGGGACGCAGATGGGGTACTGTACGAAGGTATTCCAGAGAATGACGCTTTTTCTGCATCGGGTAATCCGGTGTGGATGTTCCCTCCACCTCCACAGATTCAGCCTGGATCTCAAAAGGCTGCTTGGCATTCGGGGTCTCTACCAGAGTGCCGGTCACTACAACGGAAGTACCTACATTCAGCTTGCATACCTCAGCGAAGTTCTCCAGCTTGTCAGAATACACGATCTGCAGCGTCTCAAAAAATGTACCGTCGTGAAGTACGATAAAGCCGAAGGCTTTGGAATCGCGGTTGCTGCGCACCCATCCGCCTACCTTGATCTCTTTTCCGACAAAAGCTGCACGATCATGATACAGCTCTCTTACAGTAGTAAAATTCATCTCACATTTCTCCTTGTAAATTTCATTCTTTTTCCTTTTCCAGTATTATAGCCGTTTTTCCCCGAGATAGCAAGGTTTAATCAAGGTCCTTCACTCCAGTTACCACGTTCAGGCCTACCGCCAGCAGAATAATAGCCGCACCAGCCAGCGCATATTTCCCCGGCTGCTCTCCGTAAAACAGGAATACCCACACCGGATTCAGGATTGCTTCCAGAAGCCCGATGAGGGAGGCGCTTACAGGACTGGTCAGCTTTGTGCCTTTTGCAAACAGTACATAGGGCAGTCCCACCTGAAAGATACCGAGGGCAAGCAGCGCCGCGATGGCTGTACCATCCATCATCCTCATATCTCCCAGGAAGGGAATGGAGATCAGGAATGACATAAAAAAGGCGATCATACTGGCGTCCTCACTGCTGGCCTCCGGCAGGGAATTCACAAAATACACACCGGAAAAGGTCACGCCGGAAGCCAGGGCCACCAGATTTCCCACCATCTGTCCGCCTTCCAGCTTGTCCAGGAAAAACAGTATCATTCCTGCGAAAGCCATCAGCACGATCAGGCACTGCTGCTTTCGGGGCGCCCGTTTCCTGTAAATGCAGTCCCAGATCAGCACATAGATGGGAGCCATATACTGAATGACGATGGCATTGGCCGCTGTCGTCATCTTATTGGCAATGACAAACAGCAGGTTCGTCATGGTCAGACAGAAGGCGGCCAGCAAAACATAGCGGTTCACTTTTACTTTGATGCTTCTCCTGTAAATGCAGAAAAACAGAAATGCGATCAGAGACCGCCCTCCGTTGATTGCCACCGCGTTCCCCGGGATAAATTTGATCAGAAGGCCTCCGGTGGACCAGAGAATGGCTGTAGCCAGTATATACAAGTTTCCTTTGTTTTTTTCACTCATTTTTCCGTCTCTCCTTAGATGCTTTTATGACCGGTATTCCCGCTCAAATTCCAGGACTGCCTGACAGATCCGTTCCGCATTGTGAAAATCATCATAGGCAAAAAACTGATCCGCCCGCTTTTTGTATTCGTCCTTCATCTGACATCCATCTTTCATGTACTCACACAAAGCCTCGACGATCTGCTCATGAGTCGTGCAGATCGGGCCGAATCCCATCGTATCATAGATCAGGCCGCCCTCCGTGTAGTGCGGCGGCAGCTCCGCCGGATGATAGTACAGCAGCGGCTTTCTCTGGTAGGCAAAATCAAACTGAACTCCCGAATAATCTGTCACCATCAGGCTGGACTCCGTCAGGATCTTTTCGTAGCTCATATTACCGGTGGCCGGAATGATCTGCACAAAATCATTCCGATCATAATCCTCCATCTGGGCGCTCATGGCCGGATGCAGCAGAAATACGATCCTGTATCCCGTCTCTCTGGCACAGGCGATCAGCTTCGGATCATTAATCAGCGTATTATAGATCCGAAAATAAGGCATTTCCTTAAAATGGTCATTATGGCTGTTGGTCATGCCCACCCCTTTGGTGTGCACCGCATTCTTCCTCCACGTCGGTGTGATCAGGATCTGCTTCTGCTCCCGGTTCTTCAGACCGTCATACCTGGCAAGTCCTGTCAATTTCAGCATCTCCGGCTCATATCCGTAAACAGGATGGCTGATGTTCTGAATCTCAAACGGAGATGCACAGCAGTACAGCTTCGTATTGGCATACAGACGATTCTGGAAATGGGCAATTTTCTGAATGGACAGACCATGCTGAATGCATACATTATCTGACTGATACAGATTTTTAAAGTATTTATGCAGTCTTCCGGGAAAGCCCAGATAAGTAGAAGCTCCCGCATGAGTAGCAAGAATCACCTCTGCATGCAGCACCACCAGCCTCTCTTTCCAGGTATTTGCATACAAAATACGTCCCGGATACCTTTTCTCCAGCTCTTTCCGGTCCGGCGCATCCTTGTTGATCACATAATAGCAGTCGATCTCTTCCTGTCTGTCCCTGCAGTACCGGAACATATACTCTCCATTGTCTCCGCCCTTAAACAGCTTGTCAAAGGTGATCCAGATCCTTCTTTTTTTCATAAACGGCCGGATCATCCAGTACAGAAGCCTCACCAGGACACAGGTAACTGCCTCCCCGCGGCGATTTTTCTGTGCCAGCATCGCGGCGTCAAAAAGAAGCTCATGGCGCAGTGTGCCGATGGCCGTGCTCTCGGATATCTGCAGACATTTTCCTGTCCTGGTCAGCACGTACCGGTCATGGTCAAACCGCCAGTAGGCCTTCTGACTGTAAGTCAGCAGCCTGGAATTCATACCAGAGAAGGTCAGATTCAACCGGTTCAGAGAATCCCCGCATTCCAGATAAAAGGTGAGCTTTCTTCCCTGCCCTGCCAGTTCCTCCACAGGCACCTCAATATGCACACCATATTTTTTTGCATAAGTGACGCCAAAGCACTTCAAAAGTCCATAGACCTGTACAGGCTTCATCTCCACCCGTTTCACGGACTTTCCTGAAATCTCCCCATACAGTTCAAAAGAATCCTCGCATAAAAAGTCAGTACCCTCAAAAAATCCGTCGATTTCCAGCTTCCCGGCTCTGTAATTGATTACCCGGATATCCAGTGCTTCCTTCGAAAGATCTGCCAGCACCATTTCCTCTGATGCCGCTTTCTCTCCGTTCCGTGCATCAAGACGGCTGCACACGGCCATCCCGTCCCGCACATCCACCTGCATCCTGCATCCCAGTTGTTCCGCTTTCATACGCAGAAAAGCCACCCGCAGCGCTCTGGGCAGAACAAACTGCTTTTCTCCGCACTGGTACAGCAGATCATCATCCATGGCAGCAAATATCTCCTGGCAGACATTCCAGAAAATCTTCACTTCCTGAGGCGTCATCATCTGCTTGTCCTTTCCCTGCAGATTGCACCGAAGCTTCACACAGATCAGATAGAAAATCACCTGCTGAAGATACCCTGGCAGTCCCTCCGGATATTTTCCCTCCATTCTTCTGACAAGATCCAGAAGGAAATTCCGGACAGAATCCAGATACCACCATTTCTTCTCTGCCAGACCACAGCCCTCCGGATCATTCTCAAGAGGAACGGTGTATACATACTGTGCCTTGCTGTCATAAAAAAATCTGCCTTCATTTTTCACCAACAGCTCCAGCAGCATGGCCGTCAACGCTTCCTCATGCAGCTCCTCACGAAGGCGCAGATCGCCCATCCATGCCCTGCGGACCGCATAGGCCGGAAGTACAAGCTGCACGCCCTTTGCCCCGGCAGTCATGTGGTGCAGATCTATGACTCCATCTCCGGAAGGTACCACAGGATAAATCTGCTCTGTCTTTTTCCCATCATAAAAAACAGGGCAGAGGCTCAGAAGATTCTTTTCTGCATTCGAAGAAGCTTTCGTTTTCTCTCCCAGGTCAGAAGCGTGGAGCAGATCCTTCCATGCATTCGCTCCATAGAAAGAAGAGGTTCGCATAAATGACACATACTCACCCTCAGCCAGCTTCAGGCCCTGATTATACGCCCGAGCCATCTCCACGCCGGATACAGCAACAGACAGCACACTGTCCGGATGCTCTTTTTTCAGGTCAGACAGACAGCTGATTCCGGCCTGTTCTTCCAGATCCAGCAGAATCACCTGCAGCTCATCCTCTGACAGGCCGGATGTCCTGAAAATACTGTCAAAACACTTTCGTACTGTTTTCTCTTCTGTCGTATCAAAGTACAGAAGAATCGATAATGTTTTCATATTTTTGTGCTCAGTCCTTTCCATGCGGCAGATAAACTCTGCTCATAATGTCTTTCTTCCTCTTTACTAAAAGATGCCCTGTGTATATGCCTACACAGGGTATCTTTATCTCTTACATTGATTTACAGCACTGCAATAAACCGGTCAAATGCCTCCCGGCCTGCTGCATCGGTCTTGTAGACGCCTGCATCCTCCAGCACCTTCACGAAGACCTGACCGATCTCCTCTTTCAGGATATCCATCACATTGTCTTCATTGATGCCATGATACTTACGAACGATCTCATCTGCCCACTCCTGATGCTTCAGCAGTGATTCATGCTCTGCCAGCGGCTTCTGATGCACGAGGCAGTCAGCCAGCATCTCCATCTCCTGTTTCAGACGGGAGGGCAGCACTGCCAGGCCCATGACTTCGATCAGACCGATGTTCTCCTTCTTGATGTGATGATACTCACTGTGCGGGTGATATAATCCCAGAGGGCATTCCTCTGTCGTGATATTGTTGCGCAGCGTCAGATCCAGCTCGTAAATATCACCCTTTTTCCGCGCGATCGGCGTGATGGTATTATGAGGTTCCCCGTCAGTCTCCGCAAATATATAAGCCGCTTCATCGGTGTAGCCGCGCCATTTTCCGAGAATGTAATCTGCCAGATCGATCAGGCGCTTTTCATCCTTATGGCGGATACGGATCACAGACAGCGGCCAGTGCACGATGCCTGCCTCCACATCTTCATAACCCGGAACTGTAAAATGCTTCTCATAAGGCGCCCTGGCCATGGCGAACTCATAATGTCCTCCCTGAAAATGGTCATGGGTAAGAATCGAACCGCCCACGATCGGCAGATCGGCGTTGGATCCCAGGAAGTAATGGGGGAACTGCTTTACAAAGTCAAACAGCTTGATAAAAGCATTCCGGTCAATCTTCATCGGGGTATGCTCGCCGTTGAACACGATACAGTGCTCATTATAATATACGTAAGGAGAATACTGGAATCCCCATTTGCTGTCATTGATCGTCAGCGGGATGATCCGGTGATTCTGGCGGGCCGGATGATTCATCCTGCCTGCATAGCCCTCGTTTTCCATGCAGAGCTGACACTTCGGATAAGCACTCTGCTTCGCATTCCTGGCTGCTGCGATGGCCTTGGGATCCTTCTCCGGCTTGGACAGATTGATCGTGATGTCCATCGTTCCATAGGGGCTGTCCACCGTCCATTTCATATCCTTTTTGACACGGTCCCGGCGGATGTAATTGGTGTCCTGACTGAACTCATAAAAATAGTCGGTAGCCGTCTCCGGACTTTCCTCGTAAAGCTTCTGAAATCTGGCGATCACATTGGAGGGCCGGTCCACCATAACCCCCATCAGCCTCGTATCAAACAGATCACGGGTCACAATATCATCACTGTCAATGATCCCGCGCTCCAGCGCCGCATCGGTCAGATGATTCAAAATATCTTCCAGCACGAGCTCTTCTGAGGCGATCTCTGTATCTTCATACTCATCCAGCCTGAAAATCTCCAGATACTGATTGATGATAAATATCCTGTCCTCCGGGCTGATCAGCTTTTTCTGCAGCCCGTATTCGGTCAGCTTTTTGATTTCCGCATACAAATTCATTTTTCCTGCTCCTTACTCTACGACCTTCACTCCGCCGCAGCTGCGCACCTTCAGTACCAGACATGAACCTTCTCCGAAAACACCGTCCAGTGCCTCTTTGTACTCCTTCACCATGTCATCCGGCACAAATGCCTGGATCGTCCCGGCAAAGCCGCCGCCATGGACACGGCACACGCCTCTGTCTCCCAGCACGATCTCACTGACTGCCAAACCCAGAGATACGCCCTGCTCCTGCAGCTTGTGGTTGGAATATACATTCTGCAGATACTTAAAAGAAGAATCCCCTGATGCACGGATCAGCTTCTTGAACTGTTCAAAATCTCCTGCCTCCAGAGCAGCCACCTGGCCGTCCACTCTCTTATTCTCCTCAAAAAGGTGAATGGCTCTCAGCACGGCACGGTCTCCCACCTGCGCTCTCAGCTTCGGAATCTCACGGTAAAATTCCTTTTCGTCCACTTCTCTGAGCACAGCCTTTCCAAAATAAGCTGCCACACTCTTCATCTCCGCCGGAACTGCCGCATAATCCGGCGTAAGGTCAGCATGAGACCCCTTCGTATCTACCAGGCACAGGCTGTAGCCATAGGCTCCAAAATCCACATGGACCCGCTTCACCACCGGTGCGGCCGGATCTGCAAAATCGATATTGATGAGTCCTCCCACAGAGCATGCCATCTGATCCATCAGTCCGCAGGGCTTCCCGAAATATACATTCTCCGCATACTGGCTCACCTGGGCGATCAGCACCGGATCGATCTTCATGTCATTGTAGAGTCCGGAAAGAATATTTCCCACCAGCACCTCATAAGCAGCAGAAGAGGACATGCCGGAACCACTCAGTACATCGCTGCACACATAGGCCTGAAATCCTCCGATCTGGTAACCATGCTGCTTCAGACCTGCTGCTACACCCCGGATCAGTCCCTTGGAACCGCCCTCCTCAGACTTCTGCGGCTCCAGATCAGACAGATCGACTTCCAGTGCACGATAACCCTCGGATTTCATCGTGATGATCTGATTCTCCGTCTTTGCCACCACGGCGATCGCATCCAGGTTGAGGGAAGTGGCGAGCACCTTGCCGTGCTGATGATCGGTATGATTTCCCCCTACCTCACTTCTTCCGGGCGCACTGTAGAGCTCAACTTCCTTTTCCCCGTAGATCTGCTCAAAATTCTCCAGAGCCTTGATATAACGCTCTTTCTGATACTCCAGTACTGCCTCATCCACATAAATATCTCTGAGACGCTGACGATACTGGTCATTTTTAAAACCTTCCTTTAAAACTGCAGTACTTCTGAACATCTGTATATATCTCCTCCTGTCACCCCATAAGTGAAAAAATCCCGGGAGGCTGTGCCTGTATTCCCGGGAATCATTTCCTTTTTCTATGTAGAAATTATTTAGATTCTTTCTGAACGTAAGCAGCCAGCGCCTGATCCATATTCTTGATGTGATTGAACAGCCAGTCAACTACATTCTTATTTACTGCTGCTACAAATGCGTCTGACGGTCCCTCTTCCTCTGTCAGCATATCATACAGCTCATTTACAGCCGTCCTGAACTCGGCATGCTGAGCTTTGTGTCCCTCGATGGCAGGATAGGAAACCTCTTCCTGAAGCTTCTCCTCTGCTGCAAAGTGGAAATCTGTGTACTCAACCAGGTAATCCAGCATCTTCACTGCCTTGATCTTGCCTGCCCAGTGTTCACAGCTGTCTACGAACTCTGCGATCTTGGTGATCAGCTCCTTGTGCTGTCCGTCGATCATCTCATTTCCTGTTACTAAGCTGTTATCAAATTCTATCTTCATTTTCTGACCTCCCGGTTCAAATTTTTCTCTTTATATACTAGCGCAAATTTCGCGTTTTATCAATGAAAATTTTAGTGCTTCTAAAATTCTTTTGTCTGAAGGATGAATACGCTTTACTTTCCCTCCATCGCTTTACAAAACAGTACTGCCACTCCGGTACTCACCAGAGTAGCCACAATTCCCGGCCCGACAATGGCCGTCGGGTTTACGCTCCCGTACTGCGCACGATAGGCGATCACATTGACCGGAATAAGCTGCAGCGAGGAAATATTTAATATCAGGAAAGTACACATCTCATTGCTGGCAACGCCACGGGGCATGGCGCTTCTGCTTCGGGGCTTTTCCTTCCCCCGAATCACCATCCCTCCCGAATCTTTACCAATAGTCTTCCTCCTCTCCTCTTCCAGCTCCGCCAGGCTTTCCATGGCCTTCAGTCCCGCCGGGGTCGCCGCCCAGCCCAGGCCCAGAAAATTGGAGATAAAATTGGTCGTGATGTGCGTCTGGGCCTCGTGCCCCTCCGGGAGTCCCGGAAACAGAAAATGAATCAGGGGCTGGATCCGTCCTGAGATCGACCGGATCAGCCCCGCTTCTTTTGCAATTTCCATGATTCCTGTCCAGAGCGCCATCACGCCCAGCATAGTGATACAAAGTGTCACCGCCTCTTTTGCAGAGGACAGAAATGCCTCCGACACTGCATCAATGTTCCCCGTCACTGTCCCGTAAATAACCCCGATCAAAATCATACCTGCCCAGAGATAATTCACAGATGACCTCCTGACCGTACAGCCGCTTTTATGTATTATATGATGTTCAGGTCAAAAGATGCCTGACGGCGGGTCACTATATGGATGCAGTGCGCCTGACTATTCGTTTATATCAACCCTATCGTTTTCAAAATAAAGATCCATAAGAAAATGGTAACAATAGAAGCTGCCGTAGTAGTGACTACCAGTTCTCCTGCCAGTTCTCCGTCTCCTCCCATATTTTCAGCCATGGCGTAGGAAGACGCCGCCACCGGAGTGGCAAAAACAGTCAGATAAATAAATCTCTGTACTTCTGTCAGGTTAAAAATCACAGATACCACCATTGCAATGACAGGAATAAAGATCATTTTTACTCCTATCACGCCAGTCACATATTTCATATGTTTTTTCAAAGAATCAAAATGCAGGGTAGAACCCAGCACAAACAATGCCATTGGCGTAGTGAGTCCTGCGAACTGGGAAACCGGCTTTTCGATTCCTGCCGGAAGCTTCAGTTTGAAAACCACAAACAGCATTCCGACGATCGCACCTCTGATCAGCGGATTTTTCAAAATCTTTTTTATCAGTTCCCTCGCCGAGACATTCCCGCCGCGGAAATATTCCAGGATAACGACCGCCAGAACATTATAAAGTGGAACGATCACAGCCACCATAGAGGCTGCCGCTGCCACACCCTCGGTTCCGAAAACACTCTCTGTCAGCGGAATTGCAAACAGGACAAAATTGCTGCGGTATACAGCCTGTACGAGCACTCCCCTTTTGGGATTCTCTTTTTCAATCTGCGGCACGAACATCATCAGCAGCGCCACCAGAACCAGGACGGATACCACACCGATCACCATGAATTTCATATCGAACTGCATGCCATCATCTGTATTGTAGATATTATAAAACATCATAAAAGGAAAAAACAGCTGAAAGATCATCTGATTCAGTTTTTTCATGAACGGTTCATCCACCCAGTGAAACCGCTGCGCCATATAGCCAAATCCGATATAACATAAAAACGGCAAAACGGCGGTGACAGCTACATTCAAATTCTCCATGATTTTATTTTCTCTTTCTTTCCCTCTTATATTCCGAAATACTGTTCAGTTCTTCCGGTTTTATTTTTTCTCCGTTCCGATCCTCTTCGAGATCAGATATCGTGGCCTTGCCTTCACTTCTTCATAGATCTTCGCGATATAATAGCCGATAATCCCGAGGCTGATCATGATAATGCTTCCGATGATGAGGATCAGAAGAATCACCATCGTGAATCCTTCCATCGCATGTCCGCTGAAATATTTGACCAGAGACTGGATCCCCAGAATAACAGCCATCAGAAATACCAGCACTCCCGCCACAGTCACACACTGCATAGGTACCGTGGAAAATGCCACGATATTCTGTACCGCATATTTAATGAGTGACCAGGTAGACCACTTGGATTCTCCCTCCGTGCGTTCCTGCACATCAAATTCTACCGAAACAGTTTTGAATCCCACCCAGGAAGAAAGGGCACGGAAAAAGGTATTACGCTCCGGCATCGAAAGCATGGCATCCACCGCTTTCCGGTCCAGAAGCTTGAAGTCAGAAGCCCGGGACATATCGATCTTTGCCGCCTTTGAGATCAGACGATAGAACATTCCGGCGCTGGCCCGGTGCAGGGCGCTCTCCTGCCCGCGGGTGCGCTTGACGCCCTCGATCACCTCATACCCCTGCTGCCACAGGCGATACATCTCCACCAGCGTTTCCGGCGGATGCTGCAGATCACAGTCCATCACGGCACAGCACTCTCCCGAGGCATTTGCAAGCCCGGCAAACATGGCTGCCTCTTTTCCAAAGTTCCGCGAGAACCGCACTCCCACAATATGATCATCCTGCTCCGCTGCCTCTTCGATCTCTTTCCAGGTGCCATCCTTTGAGCCATCATTGACAAACACGATCTCATAGGGAATATCCGCTCCGTCCAGAATCTCTCCGATCCGCACAGCTGCTTTTTTAATCATTTTTTCTTCATTGTATGCCGGCAATATTACTGAAAGCATACGCTGTCCTGCCTTTCTGTCTTTCATTTCTAACTTTCATCCGTCATATATTACTACATAAATTTTCAAATAATCGAATCCACCACACAAAATATTACATAACCGATATTTCGCTTCCTGGTACACAGCAGACGGCGCCGCTTTTCGATTATCACTCTCCACACTTATATCCGGAATATTCCCCCAGATCCATCAAAACAATGCTGTGGCTCGTACGTCTCTGGCTCACAGGAATCATCTGCATATAATCTCCGTACAGCCAGGTCAGATATTTGTCATATTCCTTCGGTACCGGGAACTGATACCCCTCAAAATCCACATAAACCGCCTCATCCAGCCATGCTTTCGGGAAAGAGCCCCTCTTCAGGTTCCTTCCCATACCGTCGTACAGATAATCCGTCTTCCTGTTCTGGAAAAAGCGCAGAGCCCGCTCCTGCATCCATTCGGCAAAAGGCATGGGGATCAGATACTTGGCTTTATCCACAAATTTGCAGAACAGCGGATGGCTGCCTCCGCTCTTGATATTCGTATTTCCCCATTTATTAAACACAACAGAACGGCTCAGCATCGTCCACATCAGGTGCAGTTTCTGAGACCACCTGTGATTGCCGGTCTGATCATGGGACAGGACGTCAAAGAAAATGCCGTTGTGCATATTCAGGAACCGCCCCGTAAACTCTGTGGCAAACATGGTATTATTGATGCGCAGCTTCGTAAATGGATTGTGATTCCCTTTTTCTGTAGAAGGGATCTGCACAAAAATATTATCGGGGAGCTCCTGCTGCGCCACCTCCATGAACCGGTCAAAATCTTCCCTCAGCATCATGACATCCGCGTCATCATCCCACGGAATAAATCCATGATGGCGGATCGCCCCCAGCAGGGTCCCTCCTGCCAGAAAATATTTGATCCCATGTTTTTTGCAGATACGGTCGATCTCCAGCAGATATCCCAGCAGAATCTGCTGCACCCGCGTCAGCTTTCCCATATAGGTATTATCAAAAATAAAAATACCTTCCGTATCCTGAAGGCTCTTCACCAGTATGATCAGTCCGTCCTCAAGCGTCACCCGGGGAATAAATCCATATCTGCACAGGAGCTGGGTATTCAGAAGAAGTCCTGTCTCATCACCGGAAGCGCGCCATTCCATGGTGACTTTGCACTGCTCCGGAAAATTCCGGTACAGCATCATGGCGATCTCGCTGTCTGACGCGTCAGAATCAAGCCCTGAGACGTTAAATATCTTATTATCCGGGCACTTTGTCAGCACAAACTGAATCGCTGTCAGCACATCATGAATACTGACATAGGAATTTTGCTCTGCACTTAGCCCAAGCTTCGACTCCTGCCCTCCGGCCGTCCTCTGTGCCAGCGTATATACACTGTGCTCCATCATCTCCAGATACGCGCCATAGATTCTGCCGGTGCGCAGAATCTCATAAGGCCGTCCTGCTGCCCGGGTCGCTGA
Organism: Lachnospiraceae bacterium; assembly: GCA_029225485.1. Classification (GTDB taxonomy): domain Bacteria; phylum Bacillota; class Clostridia; order Lachnospirales; family Lachnospiraceae; genus Choladousia. Next base: position 4,141 of record JAQXWO010000140.1, on the reverse strand, counting down.
TAAGAACAGTCCTTCCAGTGCCTGCATAAAATACTGATCCTCATATCCCAAGGCACAGGGATCCGTCTTACCGGCCTCATATTCAGAAGCAGCAAACGCATGATCCGGCTTTCCATAGACTCTGCCATCTGACAGCAGCAGCACTCTGGCGCAGGATATGGACATGACAGCATCCAGCGTTTTTGCAAAATTCTGCAGTTCACATATTGTTCCGCTGACCGTTCCCGGTATTTCCCTGCAGCAGTATCCGGTCAGAATAATGAAATCCGCCTCTTCCGGCGCAAATATTTCCCCGGTATATACCTGATTCACCTCAAGCTTTGTCTTTACCGGTACCGTGTTCTCTTCGCCTTCGCCGCCGACAGTCTCTCCTGCTGCTGAAACTCCGGCTCTGATTCCCGTCATCTGCTTCCGAACCGGGTCGGACTTTTCAGTATCTGCCGGACATACGCTTTCCACACAGACACCTGCACGGCAGCTGTCATTCCACGCCGCAAAAGACCAGGCCACAGCACGTATAAACGCTTCCTGTCCGCCAACCAGCAAAACCTTTTTCCCTTTTATTTTTCCTGCCGGAATCAACTCTGACCTTACAGGCGCCTGGGCCCAGTCCAGCTCGAATTCATTCAGAAAATCACGCAGCATCTTTTTCTCCATCACAGCCTCCCTGCCTTTCCTGCATCCGGTATGATCGGTATGGGGGAAAGCGGGGAACGATCCGAAAAGTCCTGTCCGAGTCTGCCGGTCTCAACCGGACGCCCCGGATTTTCTGCCGCCGCTCTCAGTTCCTCCGCTCCCGGCAGATTATATACCTCTCCCGGCATCCCTCTCAGAAGCACTTTCAGCATATGATACGCCAGCTGCCCATTCAGTTCTGCCGACTGCTCCGTCATAGTGTCCCAGTCCGCTCTCGCAATCTTCACCGGGAATCCTTCCTCCCGACCCAGACGGCTGCAAAGATGCTCCATTGTTCTCGTACACTGCACCGCAGCATCTTTTGGATCCGTATGGCACACATATCCCAGTTCATCTTCTTTCAGAGCATGGACAGTGCCAAATACCTTTCCATATACCGTTATATCAGACAACAGGAGCACAGCAGCCGGATCTGATTTCCGCAGGTCTTCCAATAATCCTGACAGAGCCAGAAACTCCTGCCATATATATCTGCCAAATTCATCCACAATAAGGTTGCCCTTCCCTGACATTCTGCAAACCAAAATTACATAATCTCCCGATTGCACTTTATTGACACGTATCAACTGGTGCCGAAGGATTTCTCCCCATTGTGTATTCACTAATTTTGCAATTTCAAATCTGGCAGAATGTACCTTTTTTGAATCCTGTAGTATCTGAATTATTGTTTCTGTCACTTCCCTATCCGTTCCGATAATCCATATTTTTTTTGCGGCAAGCTTTTCAATCAAATCTTCTGCCATATTTGACTCCTCCTGTTACACTACCCTATTCTTTCTTTTCTCACCAATCATAAACGGAAAATAATGTTTAATACTCCATGCCACAAGCATAGATGCTATCAGAATCAAAACTGCTGTAACATTCGGATAATTCTTTACAAATAATTTTGTTTGCGAAGAAAATTTCTCAAGAAACCTTAGCATCGGGCAGTGCACGGCCGTGATCACCAAAGTATTTCTTCCGATAAATCTGAGATAACTCTCTATTTTTTCAGGAATCTTTTGCAGAAGCAATACCAAACTGAAGCTGATAAATATAGAGGATACCAGAAACAACAAACCATTCTTATAAATATTTCCATGCATACTTACTTTACCATTCAAAATTCCGGCAGCACTTCCAATCATAAAAAACAAACTTCCATATAAATATCTATACCTCTCAAAAGGTTTCATAATGGTTGAATAGGATTTCATAAAACCAACACCCATTCCAAAGTATAACATAGCTGTCGGTATGACATTAATATGCCATGGGAGATAGATTTTCCTCAATTTTGTAAATGATATCAAAAAACCACAGATACCTATTAAAATACACCACAGAAAAATTTTCGCAAAGTCATATTTACATATCTTTTCCAACAGATAGTAGCACACGGTTGTCAGAAAAAGGGCCGTTAAAAACCATGTTGCATTTGAAGGACATTTAATAATACCCGCATTTGAGACAAAAATTCCCAGAATTTCTTTTTTCAAAGGAGTTTTCGTACTTCCGAGTATTTTAAAATTTAAAATCCAAACCGGAAGCATCAGGAAATTTAACCAAAAATAGGGAACCACTAACCCCTTTGCACGATATTTTATGTAATCCCATGTATCCATGGCTTTTGCTTTAGAAGACAACGAATATGCCGCCCCTGAAATCAGAAAAAATATTGGCATATGAAATGAATATGCCCATACCTGTTCCCATTTTTTTACATGCATATGTCCCAAAATAACGACTATCATCGCTGCTGCCCGAACAGTATCAATCCATGTTACTCTTTTTTTTTCCATAATATTTTGTTTTCCTTTATTCAATTTCCAGATGAGCAAATTCTTTCCACATCTGTCTCATGCTGGCCATCAGCCGTTCAAACATCCCTTCCAGACTGATTTCCGGTTTCCAGCCAAGTCCGGACAGCTTTTCCGCATTCACCAGCATTCTGGAAGTAGGCGCGTAACCGAATTTATTGGCATCCTCCGGAATGTCAAATACCAGTTTTGACCCGCTCTCCGGATAGTTTTGAACCAGCATCTCCGCCATCTCCCGGATCGAAGAAAAAGTAGATTCGTTGGATACGTTATACGCTTCTCCAGGTGTCCCCTTCAGCAGTACGGTCAGCAGTCCCAGCACTGCATCCGCAGTATAGCAATAGCAGTGGGCTTTGCTGCCATCCGTGTGCAGCACAATATCCGTCCCGGTCATAATGCTGCGGGCAAACTGTACAAATACCCGGTTCTCCGTCTCCGGAGCCCCTGCGCCGAAAGTCTGTGCCAGACGGACGATTTTTACCGGCACCTGGTACTCGTGAGCATAGGCGCCGCACAGCCCCTCCGCCATACGTTTGCTCTCAGAATAACTGCTGCGCACCTGCAGCGGATCGATATATCCATAATCCGTCTCCCGGACCACATAATGCTCCGGATCCACCACACCGTAAGCCTCCATGGAAGACAGATAAACCATGCCCTGTACCTTTTTCTCACGGGCCAGCTCCAGCAGATGCTCCGTGCCCTTCAGGGCAGTCAGTATCGTCTCTGCAGGATGATCCACAAAATCCTTGGATGTGGTGACGCTGGCTCCGTGAAGAATATAATCCACAGGATCAGCCAGCACGATCGGTTTCATGATATCGATCGTCACAATCTTCAAGCCATAGGGCAGACAGGCGCCCAGCATCTTCTCCGCCTTCTTCTCATTGCGCACTGCTGCCAGCACAGTCAGCCCCAGGTTTCTCTGGATCCCCGCAAGGATGAGTGCCTGTACCATCTGACTGCCAATCAGACCTGTCGCTCCCGTCACCAGAATACTTTTATTCTTAAACTGCTCCCAGTTGATCATCTCTGAAGCAGCGATCCGCTCCAGATCCTGCTGCAGAATATCGTCCTGTGTCAGCCGAATCATTTCCATGTCCTGTTCCTCCTGTTTTCAAGAAAGCCTGCCCTGAAACATTTCGTCCCCGACAGACAATCCGATGATTCTCTTATTTATCTTTCTTCTTATACCGGTTCATCTTGGCTGCCAGACGGTCCGTCAGTCCAAATCCGAATGCCTGCTCATTCTCCTTATACTGGAGCAGAGCCCGGAACATATACACATCCTCCGGTGTCGTCACTTTGATATTTCCCCGGTTTCCAATCACAATGTGCGGCTGCTTTCCGAGCGCACGGTATATCGTGCAGGCGTCCACCATATTGGTATATCTGCCCTCTGTCTGCCGGATAGCGTCGTGCGCCTCCAGAATATCTTTGAGATAAAAACTCTGAGGTGCCTGAGCCGCATAACTCTCTTTGCGAAGCGGAAGACTGTCCACCTTCTGTCCGTCCTTGCTGATCATGATCGTCTCATAACACTCCGTACAGGTAATGGCGCTGCCGTAATTTTCCACACTCTCAATATTCTTGCTGATCACTTCATAGGATACGAAAGGACGCACGCCATCGTGAATCAATAC
>JAQXWO010000139.1 GCA_029225485.1 Lachnospiraceae bacterium | reverse complement strand
CAGACAATAATCTACGATCTCCGGATCAAAGCCCGGGCTTACGATGAACTTCGCGCCTGCTGCCACAGCACGGTCTACCTGTTCAATGGTCAGGACTGTACCTGCGCCTACCAGCATCTCCGGATGCTTCTCTGCCATCAGACGGATAGATTCCTCTGCTGCTGCCGTACGGAAGGTCACCTCTGCACATGCAAGGCCGCCCTCGCACAGTGCGTCTGCCAGCGGAAGTGCATCCTTTGCGTCATTCAGTACTACTACCGGCACTACGCCAAACTCCTGAAACTGCTCTGCGATTGTTTTCATGATATATTCCTCTCTTTCTATTGTATGCAGTATATTTCATATACCGCAGACCGCCTGTCAGACAGGCCGGAAGCTGCTTACTCAGCATCTGTCTGCGGCCAAACGTACAAACAAACTGTTACATCACATATTTTTTCAGTGTTGCCGCTACGGCTCCCGGGCCTGCTGCAAGCTCCTTAAAGTATGCAAGCACCTGGTCTGCCAGTCCTGCTTCATACAGGTTGACGCCGAAAATAGCTGCGTTCTCAAGAATCGGACGAAGCTTTTCCTCTGCGCCCTCCAGTTTGCCGAGCTCCAGTCCCTCTACGCAGGGGCATACGGTCTCCAGCAGCGGATCCGGACTCAGCTTGAATGCATTGCCATTATCATCGACTGCCATCAGATAACGAACCCATCCTGCAAATACCAGGGGGATCATCTTCAGATCTTCCACTTTCAGTGTATCAGAAGCAAGATAGCATTTCACTGTCTCTCCGAAACGTATAGAAAGCTTCTGTGAAGTGTCTGTCGCGATACGCTGCGGTGTATCCGGCATGAATGGATTCGGGATACGGCGGTTAATTACTTCACCCAGAAACTCCTCCGGTGAAAGGATACCCGGATTTACAACTACCGGCATGCCTTCCTGATATCCAATACGCTCTGCCATGCGGCGCAGCACCGGATTTTCCATCTCTTTGGAGATCAGGTCATAGTCCAGCAGGCAGCCGTAGACAGCCAGTGCCGTATGTAATGGATTCAGGCAGGTGCAGACCTTCATTTTTTCCGTCTTGTCCACAGTTTCGCGGTCTGTGAAGATCACGCCGCCCTTTTCCAGCGCCGGACGTCCGTTGGGGAACAGATCTTCCACGACCAGATATTCACATTCCTCTGCGTTGACGAATACGGAAGCATAAGTACCCTTGGAGGTAACGATCTGCTCTAATCCGTCGATTCCGTCCTTTCCGAGGATCTCCTCTACTCTTGCATCCGGACGAGGAGTGATCTTGTCGATCATGCTGCAGGGGAAGGAGACTTTTGATGCATCTTTCAGATAATCCAGGAAGCCTGCATCTGCCATGCCTTTTTCCACCCATGCTTCTGCGATCGTCACGATGGATCTTTTCAGCACATCACCATTGTGGGAGCAGTTGTCCATGCTGACACATGCCAGCGGATATGCACCATTCTGATAACGCTCATACAGCATGGCTGTGATGATTCCCATGTAGCTGACAGGATGGACAAAGCCCTGTTCCATATCCTGCTGTACAGCCGGAAGGACGCTGCCGTCTCCGGCTTTCAGACTGTATCCCTTCTCGGTGATCGTAAAGCTGATCATCTGAAGAGAAGGTGCACGGAAAATTTCTTTCATCCGGCCATAATCTTTTTCATAGGAGCTGTTGGGAATCACAGACTCAACGATACTTCCGATCACTGTTTTCTCGATCACGCCATCTGCTTTCAAGGTCACAAGAACACTGAGATTATCATGAGGGCGATATACCTTCTCAATAATCTCCGGGTTGCTGCCTCCTGCAGCGATAATACCACGATCCAGTTCCCCGCTGTTCAGAAGTTTCTGAACAACATTAGCCTGAAATGCACGGAAAATATTTCCGGTGCCGAAATGAAGCCATGTAGGTTCTTCCGTTGTCTTCTTTAATACTTTTTCATAGTCAAACTCCGGAAGGGCATACCCTGCATCCAGAAAGCCCTGGCGGTCTTTTTCGATTCCCTGTCTTGTTAATTCCATAATCTTCTCCTTCATCTGTTATATTTATCTAAGCAGCCGGCAGATCAAAGCCAAAATATCTCACTGCATTATTGAAAGAAATACCTTTCACAATTTTCTCAAGAGTTCTGTAGTCTGCCGGATACTCTCCGTTCTCGACCCATCCGCCGATCAGATCACACAGAATACGACGGAAATACTCATGTCTCGTATAAGACAGGAAGCTTCTGGAGTCTGTCAGCATTCCCACAAAATTACTCAGAAGACCAAGGTT
>JAQXWO010000138.1 GCA_029225485.1 Lachnospiraceae bacterium | reverse complement strand
CCTATTGTTTTACAAATATAGAAGGAACCCGCAGCTACAGCTGTACCAACCATAACGCATTTCTCCATATGATGGAAGGAGCCTTGACCGGAAAGACCGGATTCACCGGAAATGCAGGATACTGTTATGTGGGAGCTCTGGAACGGGATCAGAAGCTTTTGATCGTATCTCTGCTTGCCTGCGGCTGGCCGAACAACAAACGCTATAAGTGGACAGATACACGAAAGCTGATGGAGTACGGTCTGGAACATTATGAGAAAAGAAAAATAGGAGCAGAGTCTCTCAGCCTGGAAAAGATACCGGTAGAAAACGGAAAAAAATCCGCCGTATCCGTTCAGGCAGAAAACATCACCTGTGAACTTCTCCTGAGAGAAGACGAAAAAGTCATCAGAAGCATCCATCTGTTGGAATCCTTCCAGGCCCCTGTATCTCAGAGCCAGGAAGCCGGAAGCATAGAATATCTGATAGACGGAAGGGTCATAGCCCGGGGGAAGATTCTGACGGCAGAATCTTCCGAAGAGGTGGATTATTTCTATTACCTGCAAACCGCAGTGAAAGAACTTCTGTTTCTCAAGTGAGAGAATTTCGTGACGAAAAAGCTTGCATTTTTTCCTCAAACACGCTACTATATACTAGGCAGAAATTGGATAACATTTTTTATAGAACACATGGAGGGCTGAAGAATGAGTAATACAGCACAAAGCTTAGCAAGTACAAGAATCGCTTCTTTGCTTGATGAGAACAGTTTTGTTGAAATCGGCGGATATGTAACTGCCAGAAATACCGATTTCAACATGCAGCAGACAGAAACACCGGGGGACGGCGTAGTGACAGGTTATGGCGTGATCGACGGCAACCTGGTATATGTTTACAGCCAGGACGCATCTGTGCTTGGCGGTACCATTGGTGAGATGCATGCAAAGAAGATCGCAGGTCTTTATGACATGGCTCTTAAGATGGGCGCACCGGTGATCGGACTGATTGACTGTGCAGGACTTAGACTTCAGGAAGCTACCGATGCACTGAATGCATTTGGTGAGATTTATCTGAAGCAGACAATGGCATCCGGAGTAGTTCCGCAGATCACAGCAGTATTCGGAAGATGCGGCGGCGGTCTTGCACTGGTTCCGGGGCTTACAGATTTTACATTTATGGAAGGCACGAAGGCAGAGCTTTTCGTGAACTCTCCCAACGCACTGGCCGGCAACACAAAGGAAAAATGCAATACTGCTTCTGCCGCATTCCAGAGTGAAGAGTCGGGCCTGGTAGATTTTGTCGGTACAGAAGAAGAGATCATGGGACAGATCCGTGCTCTTGTATCCATGCTTCCGGCAAACAATGAAGACGATGCTTCCTATGAGGAGTGCACGGATGATCTGAACCGTGTATGTGCAGATCTTGCAAATGCCGCAGGCGATACATCCATCCTGATCAGCAACATTGCGGATGACAATGCATTTGTAGAAGTAAAAGCAGCATACGCGAAGGATATGGTGACAGGGTTTATCCGTCTGAACGGCGCTACCGTGGGTGTGGTTGCGAACCGTACAGAGGTTTATAATGAAGAAGGCGAAGTGGCTGAGACCTTTGACTGTGCACTCAGCGCCAAGGGAGCTGAGAAAGCAGCCGAGTTCGTTACATTCTGCGACGCTTTTGAGATCCCGGTACTGTCTCTGACCAATGTGGCAGGATTCAAGGCAAGCAAGTGCAGTGAAAAGAAAATCGCAAAGGCAGCGGCAAAACTGACCTATGCATTCGCAAATGCTACTGTTCCGAAGGTAAATGTCATCATCGGAAAGGCATTCGGCAGTGCATATGTGGCTATGAACAGCAAGTCCATCGGTGCGGATATGACATTTGCATGGAGCGAAGCACAGATTGGTATGATGGATCCGCAGCTGGCAGCCAAGATCATGTATGCAGATGAGAATGTATCTGTGATCAATGAGAAGGCGGCAGAGTATGCAGCACTTCAGTCAAGCGCTCTGGCAGCAGCCAAGAGAGGATATGTAGATAATATTATTGAAGCAGAGGACACAAGAAAATATGTGATCGGTGCCTTCGAGATGTTATTCACGAAAAGAGATGAACGCCCGGCTAAAAAACACGGGACAGTTTAAGCGAGGTGAATTACATGAAACGTAGATTATGTGCAGTATTACTTGCGACAGGACTTGCTGTATCTGCCTTTTCCACGGGCGTATTTGCAGAGGAGACAGAGACGGAAGCCGTGACAGAGCAGGTAACGGAGGCAGCCGCAGACTCCGCAGCTGAAGCAGAGAGTGAGATCGCAGCGGTAGAGCAGGAAGCACAGAGCGAGATGAGTGAAGCGGCCGAAGCAGCATCTTATGATCCGTCTGCTCAGGTGAAGACCTATATGGAGCAGTATCTCTCTCAGCTTTCCACCATGAGTGATGAGCAGCTGCAGAGCATGGTAGACAACGGCGATACCACCAGCGCCAAGCTTGCCTACACCTGGATGGGTGTGAAAGAGGATCTTGGTAATTTTGTTGAGCTTGGTACCCCGGAAGTGACCATGGGAACCACTTCTATCGAAGCGGTTGCAGAAGCAAAATATGACGGTGTAGGTGACAATACTACAGTAGAGGTTACCTTTGATATGAATCAGGACGGTACCTTTACCATGGACTGGAATGTAGATTATCCGATGAGCGTTCTGATGCAGCAGGCAGCTCTCAACACACTTATGGGTGTCGGCATCGTATTCCTGGCACTGCTGTTCCTGAGCTTCCTTATCAGCAAGCTTCACTATATTCCGGATATGATCGAGAGCCGTGCAAAGAAGAATGCGGCTCCTGCCCCGGTACCTGCAGCAGCTCCTGCCCCGGCAGCGGCACCTGTGGAAGAGGAAGAAGAGCTTGTGGATGACTGTGAACTGGCAGCAGTTATCGCGGCAGCTATTGCAGCAGCAGAGAACACATCAACTGACGGATTTGTAGTCCGTTCTATCAGAAAAGCAAATAAAAGAAACTGGCAGAGAGCCTAAGATCAGGAGGAAACAGTAATGAAGACTTATACAATTACAGTAAACGGCAATGTATATGATGTAACAGTAGAAGAAGGCGCAGGTACAGGCGCTCCGGCAGCAGCACCGAAGGCAGCTCCCAAGGCAGCACCGAAAGCAGCACCGAAGGCAGCAGCACCGGCTCCGGCAGCAGGCGGTGCAGGTGCAGTGAAGGTGACAGCTTCCGTACCGGGCAAGGTATTCAAGGTAGAGGCCAGCGTAGGACAGGCAGTTAAGGCAGGCGATGCTATCGTGATCCTTGAGGCCATGAAGATGGAGATCCCGGTAGTTGCTCCGCAGGACGGTACCGTTGCAAGCATTGATGTAGCAGCAGGCCAGGCAGTTGAGTCCGGAGATACACTTGCAACCATGAACTAATCATTGCAATGTCTCTGAGAGTACTACAGACTGGGAGGTAAAAGAATGTCTTATATTACAAATACCCTGTCCAACTTACTGGATCAGACAGCCTTCATGAATCTGACCATAGGCAACTATGTGATGATCGCTGTGGCCTGTGTGTTCCTGTATCTGGCAATTAAGCATGGTTTTGAGCCTCTGCTCCTTGTGCCGATCGCATTTGGTATGCTTCTGGTAAATATTTATCCGGACATCATGGCACAGCCTTATACGGATGCAGCAGGTGTTGAGCATGCAGGAGGACTGCTTCATTATTTCTACCTTATGGATGAATGGAGTATTCTTCCATCCCTGATTTTCATGGGTGTCGGCGCCATGACGGACTTTGGTCCTCTGATCGCCAACCCGAAGAGCTTTCTGCTTGGTGCAGCAGCTCAGATCGGTATTTACTGTGCGTACTTCCTTGCGATCCTTCTCGGATTCAATGGCAAGGCAGCAGCAGCAATCTCCATTATCGGAGGAGCTGACGGCCCGACTTCCATCTTCCTTGCAGGTAAGCTTGGTCAGACTACCCTGATGGGACCGATCGCCGTAGCAGCTTATTCTTACATGACTCTCGTACCGATCATTCAGCCGCCGATCATGAAGGCTCTGACTACAGAGGAAGAGCGTAAGATCAAAATGGAGCAGCTTCGTCCGGTATCCAAGCTGGAGAAGATCCTTTTCCCGATCGTTATCACCATCGTTGTGTGTCTGCTTCTTCCGACCACAGCTCCGCTGGTTGGTATGCTGATGCTGGGTAACCTGTTCCGTGAGAGTGGTGTTGTAAAGCAGCTGACAGAGACCGCTTCCAACGCTCTGATGTATATCGTTGTTATCCTGCTTGGTACTTCTGTAGGTGCTACCACCAGCGCAGAAGCATTCCTGAATATGAGCACCATCAAGATTGTAATTCTCGGTCTTGTGGCATTTGCCTGTGGTACGGCAGCCGGAGTTCTCTTCGGCAAGCTGATGTGCAAGCTGTCCGGCGGCAAGATCAATCCGCTGATCGGTTCTGCAGGTGTATCCGCAGTGCCGATGGCAGCCCGTGTATCCCAGAAGGTAGGTGCGGAGGCAGATCCGACCAACTTCCTGCTGATGCATGCTATGGGTCCGAACGTGGCAGGTGTTATCGGTACAGCCGTAGCAGCCGGTACGTTCATGGCTATTTTTGGAGTATAATAAAAGTGCTGTGTGCGGCGGAAGGCCATTTCGCCGGGACGCTGCTTCTCCCTGAAAAAGAAGCAGCCGACAGCTTTTACTGATATGAAACAGGAGGATTAAAATGGCAAAGCAAGTTCAGAATGAGGTTAAAAAACCGATTAAGATTACTGAAACGATCCTGCGTGATGCTCACCAGTCTCTGATCGCGACCCGTATGACGACAGAGCAGATGCTGCCGATCGTAGAAAAGCTTGATAAAGTAGGATATCATTCCGTAGAGTGCTGGGGAGGCGCTACCTTCGATGCTTCTCTTCGTTTCCTGAAGGAAGATCCGTGGGAGAGACTCCGTAAGCTGCGTGACGGCTTCAAGAACACAAAGCTTCAGATGCTGTTCCGTGGACAGAACATCCTTGGATACCGTCCTTATGCAGATGATGTAGTAGAGTACTTTGTACAGAAGTCCGTAGCCAACGGAATCGATATCATCCGTATTTTCGACTGTCTGAACGATATGAGAAACCTTCAGACAGCAGTTACTGCAGCCAACAAGGAGAAAGCACATGCTCAGGTAGCAATGTCCTATACTCTTGGCGAGGCATATACACTGGAGTACTGGGTAGATCTGGCAAAGAAAATCGAGGATATGGGTGCAAACTCCATCTGTATCAAGGATATGGCAGGTCTTCTGGTTCCGTACAAGGCAACTGAGCTGGTAACAGCACTGAAGAGCGCAGTTAAGATCCCGATCCAGCTGCATACACACTATACATCAGGTGTAGCATCCATGACATACCTGAAGGCAGTTGAAGCAGGCGTAGATGTGATCGATACCGCTATGTCACCGTTCGCTCTTGGTACCTCACAGCCGGCTACCGAGGTTATGGTAGAGACCTTCAAGGGTACTCCGTACGATACAGGATTTGACCAGAATCTTCTGGCTGAGATCGCTGACTACTTCCGTCCGATGCGTGACGAGGCACTGGAGACAGGACTTCTGAATCCGAAGAACATGGGTGTCAACATCAAGACTCTTCTGTACCAGGTACCGGGCGGCATGCTTTCCAACCTGACTTCACAGCTGAAAGAGCAGCATGCAGAGGATAAGTTCTACGAGGTTCTTGAGGAAGTGCCGAGAGTAAGAAAGGACCTCGGAGAGCCGCCTCTCGTTACACCGTCTTCCCAGATCGTTGGTACACAGGCTGTATTCAATGTCCTGATGGGCGAGCGTTACAAGATGGTTACCAAGGAGACCAAGGCGATCCTGACCGGTAATTACGGACAGACGGTAAAACCGTTCAATCCGGAAGTACAGAAGAAGTGCATCGGTGATGCAGAAGTGATCACCTGTCGTCCGGCAGATCTGATCCCGGATGAGCTGGATACACTTCGCGGTGAGATGGCTCAGTGGTCCGAGCAGGATGAGGATGTTCTGTCCTACGCACTGTTCCCACAGGTAGCTACTGACTTCTTCAAATACAGAGAAGCACAGCAGAAAAAAGTGGATCCGACCGTAGCAGATAATGCAAACAAGGCATATCCGGTATAATGCGTGGGAAGATACGAGTTTTTATCATATTGAAATCATAATCAGCAGGAGGGCGTGGAAAACATGCCTTCCTGTTTTTGTTAGATATGAAAGGTACGTGTCTGTACAGAACTAATGTAAAATGCTCCGCATTTCGTCGGTTTGACGTATCTGCCTGCGTCTGCTTTCTGAAATTTTGCCAGGCTCTGAACAGTAAAAAATTAGGAAAAAATTCACTTGCTCATGATATGGCGATAGTCTATACTGTATATAGTATATTCTGCGGAAGGGATTGTCTTATTTATAGTTTCGCAAAGAAGAAAAAAGGTATCGATACGGGAAGAGGAGGATGTTATGGGGAGAAAAATACGGGATATTCTGCTGATGATGTTTGCGGCAGGCGGATGTCTTTTGCTGACATTTGTGGTTTCTCAGGGAAATTATAAAAGTGCTACCATGATCTATAATCTGGTGTTTCTCGGGATTCTTGCAGCATTGTACCTGACTGCGGTGATTGCAGGTTTTTTCCGGATGGAAAAGCTGTCGGATTATTTCCGAAATTCAGCAGATATGATCGAGAGCGTAAGGGAAAATGACCACCTCGGTACAAGTCAGAAGATCCAGATGCTGAAGGGTGGACAGATCATGGACAGCCAGCTGGATGAATTTCAGTATGATCTGAATCACAGCCAGAGCGGGATCTGTGATATTGAGGATTATATCAATGAAGATGAGATGAACCGGTTGATTCACAAACGGATGCTGGAACTGATTCCGGACATTATGACGAGCCTTGGTATTCTCGGTACTTTTATGGGGCTGGTGTGGGGACTTCGGGCATTTGAACCTTCTAATTATGAAGCGATGACGGCATCTGTCACATCCCTTGTGGACGGCATCAAAGTGGCATTCCTGACATCCATCTACGGTTTGTCTATGTCTCTTGTTTTTTCATACAGCATGAAAAACGGATATTCTGCGCTGCTGAGCAGTATGGATCGGTTTCTGGATCGCTTTCACACAGTGATCGTCCCATCTGCCGAGATGGAAGCGCAGAATCGTCTTGTCAGCAATCAGAAAGAACAAAATGAGCTTCTGCGGAATCTGACAAAAGAGTTTTCTGATCAGGTGGCCCACGGGTTCGCTGCTTCCCTGACGCCGACGCTGGATCAGATTCATCAGTCTCTTGGCAGTATGATGAATACGATTGTCAATAATCAGCAGCTGTTTCTTCAGGATATTGTGGATTCCTTTGTGGCAGAGATGAATAAAACATTTCACCTGGAGTTTGACCAGTTCGGGAAGCGCATTACAGAGCTGAACGAAGTCATGGGGCGGAATGCTCTTTACACGGAAAAGCTCTACAAGAATATGTGTGATGAAATGAGTGCGCTCTTTGCAAAGGAAGAAAAGAATATGCACACGGCGGTGGCGGAATTGTCGGCCATGCAGAAAAAATATGCAGATACAGTGGAAAACCTGACACTTCAATACCGCCAGATTATGGATTCTTATCAAAAGGCACAGGATGTGTCATTGAAGAATCTTTCGAAAGCAGAACAGGAGTCCTCCAGGTACTGGGTAGCCTGCAATCAGGCGATGCAGAATTATCTGCTTGAGGCGGCAGAAGCGTATCAGAAGTTTGATAAGGCAAATGAGGCCGGCGGACGCCTGCTCACAGCCATGACGGCCATTTACCAGAAAAATGAAGGGCTGATGGAGGATTACAGAGTTCAGACAGATTCTTTCCGAAAGATGCAGGAAGAGTATCGGAGAATGGCGGAAGAGTTTGGAGCCGTACTGGAACAGATCCAGGCGGCAGGCAATGACGGCAGAAATATCTATCTCGCTTATTCTGACCCGGAACAGACGACATCCGGTACAAAGACGGCTGATGTGATCGCAAGGGCGGTGAGGGAATCAGGCCGGAGACAGGAAGCACTGATCGAAGAGTCCATGCAGCGGCAGGAGGAGCTTCTGGAGGACATCAGAAAAGTGCTGAGAGATGGACCGGTCGGTGATAAAAAAAGGCGTGGATTTGGTTTCCGGGGTAAAGATGAATAGATGCGGGAGGCAATGCTATGGCGAGACGCAGAAAAAGACAGAGAGAATCCGCACGGTTTAATGTATGGCGTTCTTATTCTGATATGATGGCTGGTCTTCTGATGCTGTTTGTGCTGATCATGTGTGTGACTTTGTTTCAGGCACAGAAGAATTATGTAGATAAGCTGGCAGAACAGGAAGAAAAAATGGCGATTCAGAATGAGTATACCAGTGCACTGCTGGAAAAGCAGTCAGAGCTGGCAGAGCAGGAGAATCAGCTCAAGACCCAGGATGAACTACTGGCAGAACAGGAAAAAAAGCTTGCAGAACAGAATCTTACGATGGAAGAGCTGCAGGCAGCACTGGAAAAACAGGCGGCGCTTCTGGATGAAAAGACAGCAACGCTGGCCCAGCAGCAGACAACTCTGGAAGAGCAGCAGTCGGCTTTGAAAGCCAGGACAGAAGAACTGAAAGAGAAACAGGCTCAGATCGATAAGATCGTCGGCGTCAAGGCGGAGGTCATAGAGGCGCTGCGGGAGGAGTTTAAGAAAAACAATATGAATGTGACGATCGACACGGAGACGGGGGCTCTTGTGCTGGATTCCAATGTCATGTTTGATTATGATGAAGTGGAGCTGTCAGATGCAGGAAGGGAAATGCTGGAACAGGCACTTCCAATCTACTGTAAAGTATTGCTGGATGAAAGGTATCTGGCCAATGTTGCAGAGATCATTATTGACGGCTATACCGATACAGATGGTTCTTATGAGTATAATCTGGAACTGTCCCAGCGGCGTTCTCTGGCGGTGGCGCAGTATCTGCTGGAACTGAAGGACAGCTTTCTGGATGGTGACCAGAAGGACAGCCTGCTGGAAAAACTGACCGTCAATGGGCATTCCATGAGCAATCCGATTCTGGATGACGACGGAAATGTGGACAAAGAGGCCTCCAGACGCGTAGAGGTCAAATTCCGTCTGAAGGATGAAGAAATGTTGGATGAATTATATGAAATGATGCAGTAGTCTAGTATAATCCACGCTAAATAACCGCCTGTTTCGCTGGCCTGCTTTCCCGATAGCACAGTTGTAAAAGCCTCAGCGTAGCCCGCTACGCCTGCGTTT
>JAQXWO010000137.1 GCA_029225485.1 Lachnospiraceae bacterium | reverse complement strand
CGTTGACACAGACTCAAAGGATTGGTAGAATAGTAGACCGATATAGAACGGTTGGAGGAAGTTACAGTGGGTAATAGTAATATACGAAGTGAGATTGAAAAAAGAAGGACTTTTGCGATCATTTCCCATCCGGATGCCGGAAAGACGACGCTGACAGAAAAATTTCTGCTCTACGGCGGTGCGATCAATCTGGCCGGATCTGTCAAGGGAAAGGCCACGGCACGCCATGCCGTATCAGACTGGATGGAGATTGAAAAAGAGAGAGGTATTTCTGTTACCTCTTCTGTACTGCAGTTTAATTATGACGGCTACTGCATCAATATCCTGGATACTCCGGGACATCAGGATTTCTCAGAGGATACTTACCGTACGCTGATGGCTGCGGACTCTGCGGTCATGGTGATCGATGCATCCAAGGGTGTGGAGGCTCAGACCAGAAAGCTGTTCAAGGTCTGTGTGATGCGCCACATTCCGATTTTTACCTTTATCAACAAGCTGGACCGGGATGCCAATGATACCTTTGAGCTTCTGGATGATATTGAAAAGGAGCTGGGGATCGCCACCTGTCCGGTAAACTGGCCCATCGGTTCCGGCAAGAATTTCAAAGGAGTCTATGAGAGGGCTTCACGGAAGGTGACTACCTATACAGATACACAGAAGGGTACGAAGGAAGGAATCGCCACCGAGATCGATATTGACGATCCGGAGCTGGAGAAATTTATCGGTGAGGATAATCTGGCACAGCTAAAGGACGAGATCGAGCTTCTGGACGGAGCTTCCGCCGAGTTTGATCAGGAAAAAGTCAGCAAAGGTGAGCTTTCTCCGGTATTTTTCGGTTCCGCTCTTACCAATTTTGGCGTGGAGATCTTTCTGAAGCATTTCCTGGCTATGACTACATCTCCGCTGCCCAGGAATTCCAATGAGGGCGTGATCGATCCCATGGAGGACGATTTTTCAGCCTTCGTGTTCAAGATCCAGGCAAATATGAACAAGGCACACCGTGACCGTATCGCATTTATGCGTATCTGTTCCGGTAAATTTGATGCCGGTATGGAAGTCTATCATGTACAGGGAGACAAGAAGCAGCGTCTTTCCCAGCCCCAGCAGATGATGGCACAGGAGCGTCATATTGTGCAGGAGGCTTTTGCGGGAGATATCATCGGTGTCTTCGACCCTGGTATTTTCTCCATCGGAGATACGGTATGCCAGCCCGGCAGGAAGTTCGCCTTCGAGGGGATTCCTACTTTTGCACCGGAGCATTTTGCCCGTGTCCGTCAGATGGATACCATGAAACGGAAGCAGTTCGTCAAGGGAATCAACCAGATTGCCCAGGAGGGAGCGATCCAGATCTTCCAGGAGTTCAATACCGGTATGGAAGAGATCATAGTCGGCGTGGTAGGCGTACTGCAGTTTGATGTGCTGAAATACCGCCTGGAAAATGAGTACAACGTAGATATCCGTCTGGAGACCCTTCCCTACGAGCACATCCGATGGATCGAAAACGAAGATATCGACATGAACAAGATCGTGGGCACCTCCGACATGAAGAAGATCAAAGACCTGAAAGGCCGTCCCCTGCTCCTGTTCGTCAACAGCTGGTCCGTAGGCATGGTTCTTGACCGAAACGAAGGCCTGCGCCTATCCGAGTTCGGACGGTAGTAAATAGAGCGTCACAAAAAAATATAATCATTCCTTGCAAAATATCCGCTTTTTGTTATAATTATAGAAAGTGAATCATTTCAGACAACAATATCCGACAGCCCGCGTGCTGCGGAGGATTCAGGAGGTTGACTTATGGAAAATACAGAGGTGCATACTCTTAAAATTGATAATGAAGAGAAATTCGGTGAGGTACGTATCGCGGACGAAGTGGTTGCGATCATTGCAGGTCTTGCGGCTTCTGAAGTAGAGGGAGTAGCCTCCATGGCAGGTAATGTGACCCGCGATCTGATCGGAAAGCTCGGGATGAAGAGCTTATCCAAGGGTGTGCGTGTGACACTGGAGGAGAATACAGTATATATCAGACTTGCGATCAATATCAGGTATGGATATAATGTACCGACTACCTGCGGGAAGATCCAGGAGAAGGTAAAGACGGCAATCGAGACGATGACCGGTCTTGAGGTGGCAGAGGTCAATGTCAAGATCGTCAGTGTGACGATGGAATAAGTAACTGGTGGATGAGGAGAAAGGGGGACAGGCTGGTTCCCCTTTTTATGACTAGAGGACGTATACATTATGAAAAGAAGTGAGATCAGAGAGAATCTGTTTAAATTGGTATACTGCATCGAATTCCACACCGGGGAGGAGCTCCAGGAGCAGCTGACTTCCTACCTGACAGAGCTGGAAGGAGTGTCGGAGCAGGAACAGGAATATATGGTACACAAATTTGAGGATATCGTATCCAGGACAGAGGAGATCGACAGCAGGATCAACGGAGTAGCCCGCGGCTGGAAGACAGTCCGTATGGGAAAAACAGATCTGGCAATTCTGCGCCTGGCAGTCTATGAGATGCAGTATGATGATTCTGTTCCGGTAAAGGTGGCTATCAATGAGGCAGTGGAGCTGGCCAAGAGATTCGGAGGAGACGATTCTCCCTCCTTTATTAATGGAATCCTTGCAAAGCTGGTATAGGGAATGCAGAAGGTTTATTCAGTAGGTCAGATCAACTCCTATATAAAAAGTATGTTTGACCAGGATTTCGTGCTGAGCCGTGTTGGAATCCGGGGAGAAGTCTCCAACTGTAAGTACCATACTTCCGGTCATATCTACTTTTCCCTGAAGGATGCGGAAGGTACAATTGCATGTGTCATGTTTGCCAGTGCCAGAAAGGGACTGGCTTTTCGGCTGTGTGACGGACAGCAGGTGGTGGTGCAGGGCAGTATTTCTGTCTATGAAAGGGACGGAAGGTATCAGATCTATGCCAGGGAGATACGGCTGGATGGGGCAGGTGTATTGTATGAACGTTATCTGGCTTTGAAGCAGGAGCTGGAGGATATGGGCATGTTTGCCCCGGAGTACAAACAGCCGATCCCTTTCTACGCCAGAAGGCTGGGAGTCGTGACCGCCCCCACCGGTGCCGCGATCCGGGATATTATCAATATTTCTACGAGAAGGAATCCTTGGATCCAGATCATTCTGTATCCTGCGCTGGTACAGGGGCAGGGAGCGGCAGAGAGTGTGGCAGCGGGGATCCATGCACTGGATGAGCTTGGAGTGGATGTGATCATAGCAGGCAGGGGCGGCGGATCCATGGAAGATCTGTGGGCATTCAATGAAGAGATCGTGGCCAGAGCGATTTTCGAATGCAGGACACCATTGATTTCTGCAGTGGGGCACGAGACGGATGTGACGATCGCAGATTTTGCGGCAGATCTCAGAGCACCGACGCCTTCTGCGGCAGCCGAGCTGGCAGTGGCAGACGTGCGCAGTATTCTGGATCATCTGGATGAGACCGGCAGACGGCTGCAGCGCGGGATGAAGGATCAGGTACAGCAATGCAGGCGTGAATTACAAAATTATCAGAGGCGGGTGTTCCATGGTTCTCCGGAGCAGAAGCTGCTCACTCAGAGACAGCGTCTGATGGATCTGGAAGACAAGCTTCAGAGCAGGATGTCTGCCTGTATCCGTGAAAGACAGCACCTTCTTGGAATCTATGCGGAGAGGCTGAAGGGCCTTTCTCCTTTGGATAAGCTGTCCCGGGGATTTGCCTGGGTGACAGATTCCGAAGGGAAGAGGATCTATTCTGCAGCGCAGACAGGGAAGGGTGAGGAGCTGACGATTTATGTCTCGGACGGATGGATTCGCGCACAGGTGACGGACTCTGCCATCCGGGATACAGAACAGATTGAGAGAGGCCAGGTGAACAGAAGCGTATGAAGTCAGAGCTGATGGGACAGGAAAAAGAAACTGATTTGAATGAGTTGACCCTTGAGGAAGCATTTGCGAAGCTGGATGCAGTGGCAGAGGCGCTGGAGAGCCGGGATATTTCTCTGGAGGATTCTTTTCGGATGTATCAGGAAGGAATGAATCTGCTGAAACTGTGCAATGATAAGATTGATCAGGTTGAGAAGAAAATATTAGTCATGAATGGGGATGGTGGACTTGATGAATTTTGATGAAGAGATGAAAAAAAGGGTGACAGAGGTCAGAAGCATCATCGGTAAGTACCTTCCGGAGGAAGAAGGATTTCAGAGGACCCTGCTGGAAGCGATGAATTACAGCATGCTGGTGGGAGGCAAGAAGCTGCGTCCCCTTCTGATGCAGCAGACTTATGTGATGTTTGGAGGAAGCTCCCAGGTCATTCAGCCTTTTATGGCAGCCATTGAGATGATACATACACACTCGCTGATTCATGATGACCTGCCGGCCATGGACAATGATGAGTACAGGCGGGGCAAAAAGACAACGCATGTGGTATTTGGCGAGGCGATGGCGATCCTGGCCGGGGATGCACTTCTGAATTATGCGTATGAGACAGCATCCAGGGCTTTTGCCATGGAGCCTGCCAACCAGAATATTGGAAAGGCATTTTCTATTCTGACATCCTGCACCGGCATTTATGGTATGATCGGCGGGCAGTCGGTGGATGTGGAAAATGTAAATATGCCGCTGACAGAAGAACAGCTCATCTTTATCTATCGCCTGAAGACGAGCGCCCTGATCGAGGCATCCATGACGATCGGAGCTGTGCTTGCAGGCGCCGGTGAGGATGAAGTTGAAAAAGTACGCAGGATTGCTCAGCATGTAGGACTTGCCTTCCAGATCCAGGATGATATTCTGGATGTAACGGGAGATCAGGAAGTCCTTGGCAAACCCGTAAAAAGCGATGAGAAAAATCTTAAGACAACATACGTTACGGTGAAGGGCCTGGAACAGGCGAAGGAAGACGTGTCATTTTATTCCGGTGAGGCAGTGCGCCTGCTGGAAGAGCTTCCGTATGAAAATGAGTTTCTTCACGAACTGATTCTTCAGTTGATTCACCGCAGCGCCTGAGGAGGGCCGCGATGCTGTTAGAGAAAATAAATAAACCAAATGATATCAAGGAGCTTGATAAAGAGGAGCTTCCCTTACTTGCCCAGGAGATCAGGGATTTTCTGATTGAAAAGATCAGCGTGAACGGAGGCCATCTGGCTTCCAACCTGGGTGTGGTGGAGTTGACCATGGCGATGCATCTCGTGTTTGATCTTCCAGGGGATAAGATGATCTGGGATGTGGGTCATCAGTCTTATACCCACAAGATACTCACCGGACGGAAAGAGGGATTCGATCATCTCAGAAAATACGGGGGCATGAGCGGATTTCCGAAGCGAAAAGAGAGCAGCTGTGATGCTTTTGATACGGGACACAGTTCCACTTCTATTTCTGCGGGACTGGGATATGCGCGTGCCAGAGAGCTGACCGGAGAAGACTACAGCGTGATCTCTGTGATCGGAGACGGAGCGCTTACCGGAGGCATGGCCTACGAGGCACTGAATAATGCGTCTCAGATCAAGTCGAATTTTATCATTATTCTGAATGATAATAATATGTCCATTTCTGAAAATGTGGGCGGTATCTCCACGTATCTCGGAAATATACGGACATCCGGGGCTTATAACGGTCTGAAAAACGGACTGGAGAATACACTGAACCGGATCCCCGTATATGGAGACCGTCTGGTGCGCGGGATCCGCAACACAAAGCAGGGGATCAAGCAGTTCATGATTCCGGGCATGTTTTTTGAAGAGATGGGAATCACTTATCTGGGACCGGTGGACGGGCATAATCTGAATCAGCTGACCCGTATCCTTCGTGAGGCCAGACGGGTGAATGGTGCTGTACTGGTACACGTCAATACCGTGAAAGGAAAAGGATTTGAGCCGGCGGAAAGGATGCCGTCCAGATTTCATGGTGCGGAACCCTTTGATCCGGAGAACGGTCTTCCAAAAAATAAAAAGAAAAAAGCAGCTTATACTGATGTGTTTTCCACAGTCATGTGCAAAATGGGAGCACGGGAGCCGAAACTGGTGGCGATCACTGCAGCCATGCCGGATGGCACCGGTCTGAAACGGTTTCGCAACATGTACCGTGACCGTTTCTTTGATGTGGGAATTGCAGAAGAACATGCAGTTACTTTTGCCGCCGGGCTTGCAGCGGGCGGGATGAAGCCGGTGGTTGCCGTATATTCCTCCTTTCTGCAGAGAGCTTACGATCAGATCATACATGATGTCTGTATTCAGAATCTGCCGGTCGTATTTGCAGTGGACCGGGCCGGACTGGTCGGCAGCGATGGAGAGACTCATCAGGGGATTTTTGATCTTTCCTATTTGTCAGGTATTCCCAACATGTGTGTCATGGCTCCGAAAAATAAATGGGAGCTGGCGGATATGCTGAAATATGCCATCGGTTACAATGGCCCCATTGCATTGCGGTATCCCCGCGGGGAGGCATACGATGGACTGGAGAAGTTTCGTGCGCCCGTTGCGTATGGAAAGAGTGAGATCCTCTATGATGAATGTGGTCTGGCCCTTGTGGCGGTGGGCAGCATGGTAAAGACGGCAGAGCAGGTGCGTCAGATGCTGCAGGAAATGGGCATCAGCTGTACGCTGGTGAACGCGCGGTTTGTGAAGCCGGTGGATGAGGAGATGCTGTCTTATCTTGCAGAAGATCACAGACTGATAGTGACCATGGAAGAAAATGTCCGAAACGGCGGTTTTGGCGAAAAGGTGCTGGAATACTATAATGAGGTTCAGGCCGGAGTGAGAGTGATGCAGATCGCCCTGCCGGACGATTATATTGAGCATGGAAATGTGGATCTTCTGAAAGCAGAAGCATGTATTGATGCAGAATCCGTATACAAAAAGGTGATTACCGAATGGCTTTCCATGGAAAATGAAGAATGAGGAGCATAAGATGAAAGAAAGGCTTGATGTGCTGCTGGTGCAGAGGGGACTGGCAGCATCGAGAGAAAAAGCGAAAGCTGTGATCATGGCCGGAAATGTTCTGGTGGACGGACAGAGAGAGGATAAAGCCGGCACCATGTTTGATGAAAAAGTCGAGATCACGGTGAAAGGCAGTCAGCTGCGCTATGTCAGCCGGGGTGGTCTGAAGCTGGAAAAGGCCATGAGCCATTTTGACGTGACACCGGATGGAAAGGTCTGTATGGACATCGGTGCATCTACCGGTGGTTTTACCGACTGTATGCTGCAGAATGGAGCGGTGAAGGTGTATGCGGTAGATGTAGGTCACGGTCAGCTGGACTGGCGCCTGCGCAATGACCCCAGAGTGGTCTGCATGGAAAAGACGAATATCCGGTATGTGACACCAGAGCACATTCAGGAGCCGGTGGCTCTGGCTTCTGTGGATGTTTCTTTTATTTCCCTTACCAAGGTACTGCTGCCGGCCAGAGAGCTTCTGACCGGGGATGGAGAGATGGTCTGTCTGATCAAACCTCAGTTTGAGGCGGGACGGGAGAAAGTAGGAAAAAAAGGAGTTGTGCGTGATCCGGCTGTCCATGTGGAGGTCATTGAAAAAGTGACAGCCTATGCTGTGTCGATCGGATTTGATGTGCTGGCGCTGGAATTTTCCCCCATCAAAGGTCCGGAGGGGAACATTGAGTATCTGGTTCATCTGAAAAAAACAGGCCGTCCCATGGGACAGATATCTGAGGATCTTTCTCCGCAGGAGATCGTGAGGATCGCTCACGAAAGTCTTGATAAGAATTGAAGTATAGTACGTGGTATGCTTAAGGAGAAGCTTTGCGGATGAATACATTTTATATTATCACGAATTATCAGAAGGATCCGGAACTGCGCACGGCTTCCCTGGTTCGGGATTATCTGGAACAGAAAGGCAGGATCTGTTATATCCAGGGCAGAGAGTGCAGGTCTGCCAGGGAATGTGAGAAAGAAAGTCATTACCGGTATACTGATGCAGGCAAGATTCCGCCGGAGGTGGAGGGTGTGCTGGTCATCGGAGGTGACGGGACACTGCTGCAGGCGGCCAGGGATCTGGTGGACCGGGGCCTGCCGCTCCTTGGAATTAATATGGGAACCCTGGGTTACCTGGCTGAGATCGAGTGTAAGAATATCATTTCGGCACTGGATCGTCTGATGACCGGGCAGTACATGGTAGAACAGCGGATGATGCTGTACGGAGAAGCAGAGCATCACGGCAAAAAGATGATGGGAGATATTGCCCTGAATGATATCGTCATTACGAGAAACGGACGGCTGAGGATTGTGGATTTCAATGTCTATGTGGATGGGGAATTTCTGAAGTCCTACAGTGCCGACGGGGTGATCATTTCCACACCCACCGGTTCCACCGGGTATAATCTGTCAGCGGGAGGTCCGATCGTGGCACCTCAGGCTTCCATGATGCTGCTGACTGCGATCGCTCCTCACACGCTGACGACGCGTCCCATTGTACTTCCGGATGATGTGGCCATCACGATCGAGATCGTCGCAGGCCACGGGACCGACATGGATGGAGCAGAGGTGACCTTTGACGGAGATACTTCTGTGAAATTAAATTCCGGTGATCGTATTACCGTGACCAGGTCGCAGAAAACTGCGCAGCTGATAAAGACGAAAAATACAAGCTTTCTGGAGATTCTGAGAGAGAAGATGAATAAATAGCGTCCGGAAAGAGAGGAGATATGCAATGAAGATTGGAAGGCAGGCAAAGATCGTAGATCTGATCAGCCGTTATGATATTGAGACCCAGGAGGAGCTTGCGGAGCATCTGAACCGGGAGGGATACAAGGTGACTCAGGCGACGATTTCAAGAGATATCCGTGAACTGAAGCTCACGAAGATCGCGACGAATGACGGACGTCAGAAATATGCACTGATGAATGCCGGCGGTACCGGTATGAATGAAAAATATCTCCGTGTTCTTGCGGAAGGTTTTGTTTCCATGGATATGGCTCAGAATATTCTCGTAGTAAAAACTGTATCCGGTATGGCGATGGCGGTTGCGGCTGCACTGGATGCCATGCACTGGTCTGAGGTGGCAGGCTGTATCGCCGGAGATGACACGATCATGTGTGCCATCCGCAGTGCGGAGGACACCGTTCGGGTGATGGAAAAGATCAACAAGATCGTCGGACGGAAATGACAGGAAAGATTTTTCTGTGTGAATAGCGGGAGAGAGTACAGGGAGAAGTCATGATCGTCAGTTTACATGTAAAAAATATGGCTCTGATCGAGGAAGTCGAAGTGGAATTCGGAAAAGGTCTGAACATTCTGACCGGAGAGACCGGAGCCGGCAAATCAATCATCCTCGGAGCAGTGAATATTGCTCTCGGGACAGGAAATTTTCGTGATTACGTTCCGGAAAATGCGGAATATGCGCTGGTAGAGCTGGTCTTTGTCTCACATCAGGAAGCAGTGCGCTGCAGACTGGATGAGATGGAGATTCCATTTGAGGACGGAGAGATCATCATATCGCGCAGGTACAGAAACGGCAGAAGTATCAGTAAGGTCAATGGAGAGACGGTTCCAGTCTCCTTTGTGAAAGAGCTTGCTTCCGAACTCATCGATATCCACGGACAGCATGAGCATCAGTCTCTGCTTTATCCGGTCAAACATCTTGAGATTCTGGATCAGTATGCAGGAAGTGAGATCCATGAGCTGAAAGAACAATACACGGCGCAGTATCATGCATATACCTCGGCACACAGAAATCTGGAAAAAGCGCGGAAGGATGAGGCAGGACGCGCCAAGGAGCTGGATTTTCTTCAGTTTGAGATACAGGAGATTTCTTCAGCGGCACTGCAGCCGGGAGAAGATGAAGAGCTGGAGAGTCAGTACCGTCTGATGGCAAACGGTCAGAAAATTATGGAAGCACTTTCCGAGGCAGGAGCGCTTACAGGCTGTGGTACAGACCGGGGTGCTTCTGATTCTGTGGGACATGCGCTCCGTGTATTGACCGGTGTGAGAGATATGGATGCGGAGCTGGATTCTCTGGGAACCATGCTGGAGGAGATCGACAGCCTGATGAATGATTTTAATCGGGGGCTGGCAGACTATATGGACAGCTTTACCTTTGATGAACAGGAGATGCGGAGAATTGAAGAACGGCTGGATCTCCTGAATCGTCTCAAAGCAAAATATGGAAAAAACCTGGAGGATATTCTGCACTATCAGAAGGAGAAGGAAGAACGACTTCAGGTACTGGAAAATTATGAAGCATATCTGGCGCAGCTTCGGGCAGACTATGAGAACAGCAGCCATGCACTTTTGCAGACTGCAGACAGGATTACCGGGATACGGAAACGATGGGCGGACAGGCTGTCGGAAAAGATCACGGAGGCACTGGTAGATCTGAATTTTCTGGAGGTTCGGTTTGAGATCCGTTTTGACAGACTGGAACGGCCCTGCGAGAATGGAATGGATGCAGTCTGCTTTATGATTTCCACAAATCCGGGCATGCCGCTCCGGCCGCTGGGGGATGTGGCTTCCGGAGGCGAGCTTTCAAGAATTATGCTGGCCATCAAAGCTGTCATGGCTGAGCAGGATGCGGTGGATACACTGATTTTCGACGAGATCGATACGGGAATCAGCGGAAGAACTGCCCAGAAGGTTTCTGAAAAAATGGCAGTGATTGCCAGAAACCATCAGATCATCTGCATTACGCACCTTGCCCAGATTGCATCCATGGCAGATGAACATTTCCTGATCGAAAAACATCCTTCCGAGGGCAGGACAATCACTACGATCGTGCCGCTATCCGAAGAGAAAAGCATCACGGAGCTGGCTAGAATTCTCGGAGGCGCAAAGATCACACAGGCAGTTCTGGAGAATGCCCGCGAAATGAAAGAACTGGCAGCGGATACAAAAAAATACTAGTGTGGAATCATTCGAATTCCACATACTGAAAGCAGAGGCTTCGTCAGAAAAAGCCGCTGCTTTCTTTTTTTGAGGATCTGTTCAGTTTATGAACGCCGGGAAGAATAAAAAGAACATGTACGGAAGATGCAGAATGGAGGGACTTATGACACATCGTGAAAAATACAGAAGAATGGTTTACTTTCTGCTGATTGTCAGCATTGCCGGGCTGTTCTTTGGCTGCTGGCTTGCACTGAAAAACAGGATTCCGGATCATTTGTACGTCACTTCGTCGGGGGAGGTTCCGGAACTCTTCGAGTATCCGTTCAGTGCTGTGGTCTCCGAGCAGATCGTGGACAGAAAGAAGAAGGATGGAACAGAAGTACCAGAAAACATGCAGGTATCTGGTGGATCGGGCTGCGAAAAATGGTCAGAGACATCAGAAGAGGAACACCAGGATGCGGTGGAAGTGTCAGCAAGCCGGGGCATACTTGAGGATATCGGTGAAACGTATCAAATCAAATATGCGCTGTTTGGGAGAATACCGCTGAAAACAGCCAGCGTAAATGTTGTTTCTCGAAAAAGCGTTTATGCAGCAGGCACTCCGATTGGGATTTATATGGAGACGAAGGGAGTGATGGTGGTAGATACTGCCAGTGTGACGGGTACAGACGGGGAGCAGCATGAGCCGTCAGCCAATATTCTTAAATCCGGGGACTATATACAGGCTGCAGATGGGATAAAGCTCAACAACAAAGAAGAGCTGATTGCATGCTTCCAGCAGTCCCGGGGAAAAGACGTGGTGCTGGATGTGGCAAGAAACGGAGAGACTATCCGGCTGAAAGTGACACCTGTACAGACCGGCGTACATGATTACAAAGCCGGAATCTGGGTGCGCAGCGATACACAGGGAATCGGTACACTGACTTATGTGGAAGATTCAGGAACATACGGGGCTCTTGGCCATGGAATCAGCGATGTGGATACAGGAAAACTGCTGCAGATCAAAGACGGAAAACTGTATGATGCTGAAGTAATATCAATCATTAAAGGTCAGCAGGGAACCCCGGGAGAACTGGCGGGGCTCATTCATTATAATGAAGGCTATGTAATCGGCAATATAGAAAAAAATCAGGAAAACGGCATATACGGCACGATCTCCGGTTTCCCGGAATACGCCAAAACCTTGCGAAAATACGAAACAGCCTACAAACAGGAGGTAGAGACAGGAGATGCCGTTTTGCTGAGTTTTGTGGATGGCACACTGCAGGAATATCAGATTGAGATTGAAGAACTGCGGATGAATGAAAATGATGTAAACAAAGGAATGGTGCTGAAAGTGACAGATCCGGAGCTTTTGAATCTGACGGGAGGAATCGTGCAGGGGATGAGCG
>JAQXWO010000136.1 GCA_029225485.1 Lachnospiraceae bacterium | reverse complement strand
GAAATTCAGGAATGGGAGGAGACTCTGGCTGAAGCAAAGGAAGAAAAAGCGGATCTGGAATCCCAGAAGGCATTTCTTGAATCTATGACAGATGGAATTCTGACAGCAGACAGATCAGGGATTGTTTCGGAGGTATCCTGTGAAGAAGGAGATATCGTAAACGGAAGTACGCCTGTTATAAATTACTACAATATGGATACCGTAACAATTTCCATAGAAGTACCCCAGGAAGATATTGCGAAGCTTCAGGTAGGGGATTCTGTTGATGTGACGATCAATGGTATGTGGAATCTGGAAGGCATCGTGGCTGAAAAAGCTTCGGAACCCCAGAGCGGCACATCCAGAACGACTGTCAATTATGAAGTGACCATTGAAATAGATAATTCGAACGGAACACTGACTTCCGGGCTGTCTGCGTCAGTGACAGCCGCTGTGGAGGATACGTCTTCTGAAACGGAGAAAGACCAGGAGGGTGAAGATGAATAAAAAGAAAAGCAGGAAAGGCAGAATCTTTCTGATCTTGATCGTGATACTGATCGCTGCGGGAGGAATAGCAGCTGCATGGTATCTGAAGCAGAAGGAAGAAGGCGAGGTCTCAGTCGGAACATATAAAACAGGTACGGTAAAAAAAGGTACGGTCTCCACAGGAATCAGCGAGAGCGGTACCGTCGCGTTCGGTACAAAAGAACAGATTTTTTCCGTAGCAGAAATCACAGAGGTGTCGGTATCCTCATCCGATGACAGTACGGGGAGCTCAGATGCTTCATCTTCTGCCGGCGGCAATGCGGGAAAAACAGAACAGTCTGTTCAGATGCCTGGGGGCACGCAGGAAATGAATATGGGCATGAATGGCATGGGAACCTCCGTATCCACGTCCGCTTCCGGTGAATCATCGGGAGAGGAGACTTCCCTGGTGGTGGAAGAGATGTATATTGCAGCAGGACAGGTGGTTCAGGAAGGGGATAAGATCCTGAAAATCACAGAGGACAGTATCGCAGAATACAGGGAACAGCTGAATGCTGCAGTAAAGAGTGCCAGTCTGCAGGTGTCAAAAGAAGAAATCAACGTGGAAAGTAAGAAGGCAGAGGCAGATTATACGTATCAGATGTATCTTGCCGAAGGAGAAACTGCAGAAGAAACGTATCAGGCCACGATTACCAGTCTGGAAACCGCTGTATCGGATCTGGAAGAAGAACTGGAAGAAGCCGATGACGAGGATGAGATAGAAGAGCTGGAGGCAGAGCTGAAAATTGCAAAAAATAATCTGACAACGCAGTCGATCGAGGCGAAGCAGACGTATGAAAAGGCGATGACAAATTATAAATACGCGCAGCAGCTGTATGAGATAGACACGAATGGTCTGGAGGATGATCTCACGGATGCCCGGGAAACACTGGAAGAGGCACAGCAGAATCTGGAAGACTTTGAAGGACAGATCGGCGACGGGTATATTTATGCAGAATATTCCGGTACTGTGACAGAAGTCTCCTGTGCAGCGGGAGATGCTTTGACAAACAATGCGGCAGTTGCTGTTTTTCTGGACTCCGATGATGTGACCATGACAGTTTCGGTCTCTCAGGAGGATATATCCGGAATCTCCACAGGTGATACCGCTTCTATTTCACTTACTGCATATGAGGATGAAGTTTTTGAGGGAGAAGTGTCCAGTATCTCTACTTCCGCATCCACCGGTTCCTCCACAGTCAGCTATGATGTGGCAGTACGTTTTACGGGGGATATCAGCAAGGTATATTCCGGTATGACAGGAGAAGTGACCTTTCAGGGGACGATGATAACAGATACGCTGTATATTTCCAACAGAGCAGTTTATCAGGAAGGAACTCATTCTTATGTCAGAGTACTGAATGAGGATGGAAGTATCACCCAGACAGAGATCAAAACGGGATTTTCCAATGGCAGTGTCGTTGCGGTGGAATCAGGACTGGAAGAGGGACAGCAGGTGATCATAGAAAGCAAGGTGATTCAATGAGAATAACGGAGCTGCTTCGCCTGGTGTGGATGAATATTAATCAGAATAAATTTAAGTCAGTGCTGACCTCCATCGGTATTGTGGCAGGTGCAGCCACGATCGTTCTGGTGATCGGAATCGGAAAAGGCGGACAGATGGAGGTGGCAGAACAGTTTGCAGAACTGAATGCCGGTGCAATTGATGTCACATACGAATATGAGAGAGAGGAAGACAGTCAGCAGGGATTTTCTTTCCGAAATATAAAACAGTTGTTTGGGAATATGTTCGGCGGAGGAGCATCTGCAGGCGGAGATTACGCGGTGGCAGGAAGAATGAGGATGGGAGAATCCGGACAGCAGGGAGCATCTGCAACGGATATGAATCAGAGTCCCGGACAGATGCCAGATCAGATGGCGAATCAAATGCCGGATCAGATGGGAGCGCCTGCCGGTGACCGTGCGTCAGGAGCAGAAGGCGGCGATGCGGGTACAACGGCAGCAGATGCCCGGGATGGTATAGCCGGTACGTCAGAAGAGGACAGCGGGCAGGAAGAGGCCGAAGCAGAAACCAGTATGGTGGATGACCGGCTGAATCATGAAAGAATCATTCTGACTCAGGATGATGTGGAAGAAATTGAATTGTTTGTATCCGGCATCTCGGGAGCAACCATTTCCTACAGTACCCGGGCGTCCGTGGAAGGCGGAACTCTGCAGTCAGCTCAGACTTATACGGTAGCTGGTGTCAAAGAGAGTTTTCAGGAGGTCAGCAGGCTGGAAATGACTGAAGGAGAATTCCTGACGGAGGAGATGGATGCGGCAAAAGAAAAATCCTGCGTGCTTGGAGCCACAGCAGCGAAAGAACTGTTTGGCAGTGCCGGGGATGCTCTGGATGAGATTCTGTATCTGGATGACAGGGCCTATACTGTAGTGGGAATCCTGGAGTTCAGTCAGTCCGTTGCTTCCGGGATCAGTCCTGATACAGCTATTTTGATTCCCTATGAGACCGGAATCAAATACATCTCCGGGACAGAGATCGATCCGGTGCTTACGGTGATCGCGGAGGATGTCAATGTGCTTGATCAGGTCATTGCGGATGTGGAAACGGTACTGGAAGAAAATCATATTAATGCAAGATTTACATTTGAGGATTCCGGAAGCAAAATGCAGGCAGCCCAGTCTTCCAACAGGACACTGACGATGCTGCTGTCTGCCATGGCAGTGATCGTATTTCTGGTAGGTGGTATCGGGATCATGAACGTCCTGTTTGTTTCTGTAAAAGAGAGAACAAACGAAATAGGAATTCTCAAAGCGATCGGTACACCGAAGGGACAGATTTTGATAGAGTTTTTGATTGAATCTGCGGCCATCAGCATGATCGGAGGAGTATTGGGAGTGGCGGTCAGCTTTGCCGTGATTCCTGTGGCAGGATATTTGAATGTTCGGGTGGAAGTGGGACTTACTGCCTGTCTGTCGGCGCTTGGATTTGCAGTTCTGACAGGTACTTTGTTTGGAATCTATCCGGCCTGGAAGGCTTCCCGCCTGGAGCCGGTAGAAGCATTGAATGCTGAGTAGGCACAGCAGAAAGGATGAGAAAGATGAAAAAGAAAAAGGTGATGTGTGTTCTTATGATGGCCATGATGCTGTGCAGTACATCAGTTGGAATGGCAGAAGAAACAGCTCAGGAGGAAAAGATGATGCAGACAGAAGAGCCTGTATCAGAAGAGGATTCCTCTCAGGATAAGGAAACCGCAGATCAGACAAATGCATCGGATCAGGCTGACACGGAGCTGGCCGAGGGACAGAGGAAGGTCACGGTGAAGGTGGTTTCCATCACCGGAAATGAACTGACGTATTACGAAGTTCCCGAAGAGACGGAAGAGAGTGAAACTGCCGCCGACACTGAAACAGCAGAAAGTGAGGAAAAGGATTTGCCTTCGGAACAGTCAGCGAACAGTGAAAAAAATGAGAACACCGAGACAGATCAGACAGAAAACATCACCCCGGCTCCATCTGAAACAGGAGAACAACCGGGAAATATGGATCCAAGTCAGATGGGAAATGGAGAACAGCCGGGAAATTTTGATCCAAGTCAGATGCGAGGCGGAAGGTCGGGAAACTCTGATTCCGGACAGTCGGGGGATGGAAAGTCTTTCCAGGGAAGAGGCGATAAATCCGGCCGGATGAATCAGGAGACGAAAACGGTGTATCTGCCTGTGTCAGTGATCGTGCATACGGATATGGATAAAGAGATGACATTTTCCATTCTGAAAGCAGGAGATGAACTGGAAGTCCTGTTTGAGGAAAATGAGGACGGTGAGGAAATTATCACAGAAATTTGGCTGAAGAGCACAGAAGGTGGAACAGTATGAAGCAGATCATAGAGATGGAGGGAATCAACAAATATTACACGGTAGGTGAGACAAAGCTTCACGTACTGAAAAATATCGGTCTCCAGGTATCGGAGGGAGAATTCATAGCGGTCCTGGGGCCTTCCGGATCAGGAAAAAGTACACTGATGAATATGATCGGCTGCATGGATAAGCCGGATTCCGGAACATATTATCTGGATGGCACTGCGATCCATACGGCGGGAGAGAAGCAGCTGACTACCATCCGGAATGAAAAGATCGGATTTATTTTCCAGAAATATCATCTGATCCCCACCTACAAT
>JAQXWO010000135.1 GCA_029225485.1 Lachnospiraceae bacterium | reverse complement strand
ATTTTCGAGAAGTTCAAGAAACTCATACTTATCGTTATCAAATTTATTTTGGCAATCGGTAAAAATATCTGCCAAAGAGAGCTGCTTATGTGGTATCATATAGGTACATCTCCTTATTGGTGGATTGTTTTTTAGTTTTTGGCGACTCTATTTTATAAAGCAGATTGCTTTATTTTCAATACGCACTGGTGGGAAAAACGAAGAACGGATTTTGAAGCATATGCAGCTGGATTTCCGGCATTGAGTCCGGAAGCAGCAGAGTGGATACGGGAATCACTGCCGGGAATCAAGGCAGTGGCGATCGATACACTCAGTATTGAGAACATTTCCCAGGGATCAGACAATGGTTTTCGTGTACATACAGCACTGTTGGATCCTTCCAGAGGCGATTATACAATTCGAATTATTGAGGATGTGAATCCGGAACCGCTGATCGGGAAAAAACTGGTCAGGGGATTCATGTCACCACTGCGCATTCATGCAGATGCCTGTTTGTGCAATGTGATTTTTGAGATTGAAGAGTAGTTATAGAGCAGCAGATCCCGCGGATTATGAACAGGACGCGGGATCTGCCATTTTATGTCCGTTTTCTGAAATATTTGCCTGGATGTGAGTGTTAGCACATTGACGGAAACGGATATTGGATATATGATGTAGATACGATTTGTTTCGGAAGTTTAAATGACAAAGGAGAAGGACTATGGGGATTATTGAGAAAATGAGACTGGATGGCAAAAAGGGTTTCGTGACTGGTGCGGCAAGAGGAATCGGGAAATGTACCGCGACAGCATTTGCGGAGGCAGGAGCAGATGTTGCGATCGTGGACATCGATTTTGAGGAAGCACAGAAGACGGCGAAAGAACTGGCAGAACTGACCGGCAGAAAAGTGATCGCAATTAAAGCAGACTGTACGAAACCGGAAGAAGTAGACGCCATGGTGGAGAAAGTCGTGGCAGAGCTTGGTGGACTTGATTTCTGCCACAATAATGCAGGGATCTGTATCAATGCTCCGGCGGAAGAGATGACCTATGAACAGTGGAAAAAGGTGATGGATATCAATTTGAACGGTATTTTTCTGACGGATATCGCAGCAGGGAAATACATGCTGGCTCACGGCGGCGGATCGATCATCAATACGGCTTCCATGTCTGCCCACATTGTAAATGTACCGCAGCCGCAGTGTGCTTACAATGCATCCAAAGCAGGAGTGATCCAGCTTACCAAGTCTCTTGCCATTGAATGGGCGAAGAGAGGAGTGCGGGTAAACAGCATCAGCCCGGGATACATTGGAACAGAGCTGACTTTGAATTCCCCGACTCTTATCCCGCTCATTGAAAAGTGGAATGAGATGGCGCCGCTGGGAAGAATGGGCAGACCGGAGGAACTGGAGTCGATCTGCGTATACCTCGCGGGAGACACCAGCACATTTACAACAGGTTCTGATTTTGTCATTGACGGAGCATTTACCTGTTTCTGAAAAGGGACAGTGCTTACTGAAAATCAACGGGACAGGTTCTGTGACTCATAGCTGAGCTGCAGAACCTGTTCCGTTTTATGACTCGTCTGTATTTTTTATTTTGCCGTCATATAGTTGTCCAGCCCGTCGAACTGCTCCAGATAGCTCACAGCATCTTCATACTGGTTGGACTGAAGCGCGATGCGGATGGTATTGCATACGCAGCGTTTCAGTTCCCGGATATCCAATGTTCCGTCCTTCAGCTCTTTACGGATATTCTCATGATCGGCGGGATCACCCGGCATTACCATATCATTTCCGGCACGCATACATCCGGAAGCAGTGCATACGCCGGCGGTGGAATTCGTCGTGGTAGTCCAGTCGGTCATAATGGCACCGGCAAAGCCCCATTCGTCTCTGGCTGCTCTGGTACAGATATCGTAGCAGTTGGCGGCATGCACTCCGTTGATCAGGTTGTAGGAGGTCATGATGGACATGGGCTGAGCATTTTTCACTGCAATCTCGAAACCTTTCAGATAGATCTCGCGCAGAGTTCTCTCTGAGATGACACTGTCGGAACCCATACGGTTGTCTTCCTGATTGTTGCATGCAAAATGCTTGATGGTGGTTCCGCAGCCCGGTACCTTCTGTACACCAAGGGTCATGGCGGAGGCCATCATACCGGAGAGCAGAGGATCCTCAGAATAATATTCAAAGTTTCTTCCGCAGAGCGGGTTTCTGTGGATGTTCATGCCGGGCGCCAGCCACAGGGTCACTTCAAACAGTGCCATTTCATGGCCGATCATTTCACCGACTTCTTTGATCAGATCCACATCCCAGGTCTGGGCGAGCAGAGTGCCCACGGGAATAGCGGTACAGTACTGATGATATGTGATTCCTTTTTTTTCCCGCTTTTCTGCGAAGAATCCACCTTCCAGGGCCTCCAGGAAACCGCCGGCTTCGATTTTTCCGTCGACTACCTGGTAAGACTGTTTGAGACGGATACCGGCAGGGCCGTCTGCGAGAACGATGCTTGCCACATTCCAGGGATCCATAGCAGCTGTGGAGACAGTCTCTGCGGCAGCTCCCGGCACGGTCTGCCCTGCGGAGCCGAGTTCGCTCTGACCGGAATTCACATCTCCTGTGGCAAAGTCAACCAGCTGGTCATGAGACAGACTCTCTGTGATTTCTCCGGCTTTGCCCGGGAATGCATCCGGGATATCGGAATACTGGATTATTTCGGTCAGGATTTCAGAGGATTTCAGTTCCACAACAGGGAGTTTTTCTGCCAGCGCATGCCATGCAGCTTCTTTTGCCTGCATGCGGGCGGCATCCGGCTGCAGCTCCTCCAGCTCCTGCTTTTTCTCACAGATATGTTCGCATTGAACCATCACAGCATCCTCATCCAGCTGAAGTGAGCCGATCAGTGACGCGCTTTCCAGAGAATTTCCTGCCCAGATGCCGTAGGTTCCCTTTTCCAGTGTCCATGCGGCCAGCTTTTCATTATAGGAAGCCAGCTGATAGAGAGCAAAGGAAATTTCCATCGTCTGGCTTTCGCCCGGAGCCAGCAGAGCGGTTTTGCCGAAACCGGCGAGACGGCGGTATTCTTTTGGCAGGCTGCCCTGAGGACAGGAGACATAGATCTGAGCAACTTCTTTGCCGGCATAAGTATCTCCTGTATTTGTAACAGTGACAGGGACAGATACGGTCGGCTGAGCGCTGCCCATGCCGCTGACAGAAATCTCACCGGCGTTCAGCTCAAAATCTGTGTAGGAGAGTCCGTATCCGAAGCAATAGCGTACCGGCACATCAAAGGTATCAAAATAGCGGTATCCTACATAAATGCCTTCTTTGTATTCTTCTTTGTAGACATCGCCGCTGTTGTGGCTGAAGAAAGAGGCATTTGGATAATCTTCGTACTTCAGAGCCCAGGTGTCAGTCATTTTTCCGGAGGGAGTCACGTCGCCGCAGATCACGTCCGCGAAGGCATTTCCTCCTTCCTGGCCGGCCTGCATAAACTGCAGAACAG
>JAQXWO010000134.1 GCA_029225485.1 Lachnospiraceae bacterium | reverse complement strand
TACTATTTCA
Source organism: Lachnospiraceae bacterium (assembly GCA_029225485.1). Lineage (GTDB taxonomy): Bacteria > Bacillota > Clostridia > Lachnospirales > Lachnospiraceae > Choladousia. Next base: position 4,726 of record JAQXWO010000134.1, on the reverse strand, counting down.
CACCGGATAAGCTGGAGGCATACGGAGACGCCAACTATCTGAAGGGAGGTATCGTGTATGCGGACGCAGTCACCACAGTGAGTGAGACTTATGCGGAGGAGATCAAGACACCTTTCTATGGGGAACGTCTGGATGGTCTTATGAGAGCCCGCTCCAACTGTCTGCGGGGTATTGTAAACGGCATCGATTACAATGAGTATAATCCGGAGACGGATCCTCTCATCGAGCAGAATTACAATGCAAAGAATTTCAGAAAAGAAAAGATTAAAAATAAGCGTGCTCTTCAGCGTGAGCTTGGCCTGAATCAGAATGATTCCACATTTTTGATTGGTATTGTATCCAGACTGACAGACCAGAAAGGTTTTGATCTGATCGATTATATGATGGATGAGATGTGTCAGCAGGATCTGCAGATTGTTGTCCTTGGTACGGGCGAAGAGAAATATGAGAATATGTTCCGGCATTTCGCATGGAAATATCAGGGCAAGGTATCCGCCAATATTTTCTATTCGGAAGCGCTTTCTCACAAGGTATATGCTTCCTGTGATGCGTTTCTGATGCCGTCTCTGTTTGAGCCCTGTGGTCTTTCTCAGCTGATGAGTCTCCGTTATGGCACGGTGCCGATCGTGCGTGAGACCGGCGGACTGAAGGATACTGTGATCCCGTACAATGAGTATGAGAGCACCGGCACCGGTTTCAGCTTCGCAAATTACAATGCTCATGAGATGTTCAACACAGTGAAATATGCGATGTCTGTATACTACAACAAGAAGCGTGAGTGGAATAAGCTGATCGACCGCGGCATGGCGGCAGACTTTTCCTGGAACAGTTCTGCGAAGAAATACGAGCAGCTGTACCGTGACCTTCTGGGATAATGTATATTTTTCCTCCTTCTGTACATACTTAGAATGTAACTAAGTTCACAGAAGGAGGATTTTTTTATGAACGAATTATCTGAACTTGACCTTCAGAACCTCCGTCATCTGATTGGCGGATTTTCTACTACACACTGTAAGATGCAGGCCTATGCTTCCCAGGCAGCGGATCCGGGAGTGAAACAGTTTTTCCAGAAATCTGCCCAGTCAGCTATGGAAACAAAACAGCAGCTTATGAGCTTTTTACAGTAGGAGGGTCAGAATTATGGATGAGAAAACAATGGTATCCGATACACTCACCGGCATCAATGGAGAACTGGTACGTTATGGAGAAATGATCTCCCAGACAGAAAACCAGCAGCTGAAGCAGACATTGAAACAGATCCGCAATCAATGTGAGGCGTCTCAGGAGGAAATCTATCAGATTGCCCGGGCAAAGCAGTATTATGTGCCTGCAGCAAAGGCTACGAGAGAAGAGATCGAGCATGTGAGATCAGTCCTCAGCCAGGGCTGAGAGACGCTGTTATTCGGGAAAACTGTATCACAGCGTTTCAGAGCAGAGGATCAGTCATAAAAATATCCCGCCGCAGATTACTTTTGTGCGGCGGGATTTTTTTTCTGAGGAAGCATGATCCATAGAGCTGTAAAAAATGCGGACATGAAAATACAGCCGTTCAGAATCAAAGAGCCCCAGCAGTTCTGACGCAGATAGGGAAGGACAGAGCCGGACAGGCAGTAACAGCAGATTCCGAACATACAGGAGGCAAGAGGCTTCAGAAATACTTCCATCACGGGAAGATGCAGAGGTGTATTATGATGCAGCGTATAAAGTGAAGCTGCAAATATAAAGATCTGACTTACGAAGAGCCCGCCGGAATATCCCTTTATCCCATATACAGGCACGAGAAAGAAAACTGCTGCCAGCCTTCCCAGAAATCCCAGGGTATTTTGCAGGGATACTGCAAATGTTTTTCCAAGTCCATGAAGAATATGGACCAATGTTGTGTTCAGATACAGAAAAGGACAAAGCCATGCCAGCTCAGTGAGGATCTGCCCCGCTGCTGTACTGCCGAATAACAGCCATCCAATCTCAGATCCGAACAGTGTAAAAATGCTGAAAAAGAAGATACCCAGGATAAAACTGAGACAGAAAGAACCCTCAATGGTTTTTGAAAGCTGTTTTCCGTTATCCGTGATCCTTGCTTCGGAGACTGCAGGAAGAAGCAAAGTGCCGAGTGCACCGGTGACAGCGGTGGGAAAGAGCAGCAGCGGAAGCGCCATGCCGCTCATCGTTCCATACAGGACGAGGGCTTCTGAGGATGTGAGACCGAAAAGTATGAGCTGCTGCGGCAGCAGGGCTGCTTCGATTCCCTGAAAGACACAGATGAACATCCGGTTCAGCCCGAGAGGTGCAGAGACAGTCAGGATCTTTTTGCAGGCTTCAGGGAAAAACAATGTAGTTTCATTGCCGGATTGATCCGTAGTTCTGGAGCCGAGATACCAGAGGGTACATAGTAATGCGGAGGATATTTCACCTGCCACCTGCCCGAAGGCCATAGCAGTAAAGGACATAGAATGTCCGCCTTTTTGCAGGGAATAATACAACAGGAAAACAGAACCGATCCGGGTCAGCTGTTCAGCCATCTGGGCTGCCGCAGGGATCCTCACCTGTTTGATTCCGATAAAGAAGCCACAGAAACAGGCATGGATGACTGCAAAGGGCAGCGAAAATGCTGTGATCCGAAGGAGGGGAGCGCATCTTTTTTCTGCGAGAAAGCGGATTGCGATCAGATCAGAATATCCATAAATGACGAAAGCGGTCAGAACAGCCAGTGATACGGAGAGGACCAGTCCGCAGGCCAGAATGCGTTCTGCGTTTCCGGACTGTTTTTTGACATAATATTCTGCACAGTATCTTGAGATGGCAGTCTGGATTCCGCCGGCGGCAACGGCGGTACAGAACATACTGACAGGCAGAATCAGCTGGAAAATTCCGATTCCCTCCGCACCGATCGTTCTTGAAAGGAATACTCTGTAAAAGAAACCCAGAAAACGGGAGCCGATACCTGCGATGGTAAGCAGAAATGTACCTCTGATCAAAAACTGTTTCTGATTCATACATAGTTCCCCGAAGCTGACAGCAGGAATTGTTTTATCTATATGAGAGAGGATGGCAGAATATGACCAAAACACTTGACATATTGAGAAGCTGATGATATGATAACAACGAAATCCGAGTAAAATACTCGGAAATAAGCAAAAGAGGTATGATATGAAACTGTCAACAAAAGGAAGATATGGTCTGAGAGCCCTGATTGACCTGGCGCAGTACAGCGAAGAAGAAGCGGTATCGATCTCCAGTATCTCCGCCCGTCAGAACATTTCAGAAAGCTATCTGGAACAGCTCGTGGCCAGACTGCGCAAGGCTGGTCTTGTGATGAGCATCCGCGGTGCACAGGGGGGATATCGTCTGGCACGTCCTGCAGACTCGATTTCTGTCGGTGACATTCTCCGGGCCCTGGAAGGTGATCTGAAAGCAGTGGAATGTTCCGCACTGACGGAGAACGGATGTCAGGGTGCCGATCTCTGCGTGACGAAATATGTATGGCAGAAGATCAATGAAAGCATTGAACATACGGTAGACGGCATCATGCTGGATCAGCTGGTAGCTGAGAGCCGGAAGGCCCAGGACAGATGCGGCAGTGCCGAAAAGGTTGATTATCATCATAAAAGCTGTTCAGGCTGAACATTCATGTCACAGCTCATTATATTTTTACAATAAATATCAGAAACGGTAAAAGGAGATTTTATTATGGATAAGCTGATTTATCTGGACAACGCGGCTACGACCAGGACATCACCCACTGTACTGGAGGCTATGCTTCCGTACTTTTCAGAATATTACGGAAATGCATCCAGTATTTACAGCATCGGAACAAAGAGCAAAACTGCGATCAACCATGCCCGTGAGACGATCGCAAATACGCTGGGAGCAGAAGTCAATGAGATCTACTTCACGGCAGGCGGCTCTGAGTCGGACAACTGGGCTCTGAAAGCTACAGCAGAGGCATATGGAAATAAGGGCAAGCATATTATCACTTCCAAAATTGAGCATCATGCGATCCTGCACAGCTGTGAGTATCTGGAAAAGAAAGGATTTGAGATCTCTTATATTGATGTGGATGAGAATGGTGTCATCAAGCTGGATGAGCTGAAAAAAGCCATTCGTCCGGACACGATCCTGATTTCTGTCATGTTTGCCAACAATGAGATCGGTACGATTCAGCCGATCAGAGAAATCGGAGAGATCGCTCACGAGCATGGTATTCTGTTCCATACGGATGCAGTCCAGGCCTATGGTCAGGTGCCGATCGATGTCAATGAGCTGCATATTGATATGCTCAGCTCCAGTGCTCATAAAATCAACGGTCCCAAGGGTATCGGATTTTTATACATCCGCAAGGGTGTCAAGATCAGATCCTTTGTCCACGGCGGGGCTCAGGAGCGCAAGCGCCGTGCCGGTACGGAGAATGTGCCGGGTATCGTAGGATACGGCAAAGCTGCAGAAGAGGCAGTTTCCACCATGAAGGAGCGTACTGCAAAAGAGATCGAGCTGCGGGATTATCTGATCGACCGTATTTTGAAAGAGGTTCCCTACACCAGACTGAACGGTCATCGCACCGGAAGACTTCCGAACAATGCAAATTTCAGCTTCCAGTTCATCGAGGGAGAATCTCTGCTGATCATGCTGGATATGGAAGGTATCTGTGGTTCCAGCGGATCTGCATGTACCTCAGGTTCACTGGATCCGTCCCATGTGCTGCTGGCCATCGGACTGCCCCATGAGATTG
>JAQXWO010000133.1 GCA_029225485.1 Lachnospiraceae bacterium | reverse complement strand
CCCGCTACATGGAAGAATGCAGCCGGTGTGACACTGAAAGAACTGGAGGCAAAAGCCACAAAATAATGACAATAGTCCTATCGTCTCAGTATCCCAAAAAGTAGTTTCTTGTCTCAACCTATCAAAAGGAAGACTATGACGCTATTGTCAAAACACGAAAAAAGGGATTCCAGGAGACTGCCAGATACGGCAAATCTCTCAGAATCCCTTGTTTTAAGCCTGTTTCTGTACTTTTTTACTTGTTTCGTGACAGAAGACATACTGTCTCGACGTGAACCGTCCCCGGAAAAAGATCCACCGCGCACACGCGCTCCACCCTGTAGCCGTTTGCCTGCAGCACTTCCAGATCCCGTACCAGGCTGGTTGGCTTGCAGGATATATAGACCATCCGATCTACGCCGTAGCGGATGATCTTTTCCAGTGCTTTCGGATGGATGCCGTCTCGGGGCGGGTCCAGGACGATCAGGTCCGGGCGTTCGGTCAGGGAATCCAGTACTTTCAGAACATCGCCTGCGATGAAATCGCAGTTGGAAAGGCCGTTCAGATCTGCGTTGACTCTGGCTGCCTCCACTGCTTCCTCCACGATCTCCACACCGGTCACATGGTTTGCCACGGGCGCCAGCACCTGAGCAATGGTGCCCGTGCCGCTGTACAGGTCGAATATCACTTTGTCTTTTGTGTCACCGATATAGCTGCGGGCTGTCTCATAAAGGACTTCTGCTCCCAGGGAATTGGTCTGGAAAAAGCTGAAAGGGGAAATCTTGAATTTCAGGCCCAGCAGTTCCTCGTAAAAGTAATCCTGTCCGTACAGAATTTCTGTCCCGTCATTTTTCACCACATCTGCCACACTGTCGTTCACGGTATGCAGGATTCCTGCCAGTTTTCCGGACAGCGGAAGTGCCTGCAGCCGTTCTGCCCATCTGGAAAGATCGATTTTTCCATCGGACTGGGAGCTGGTGATCAGGTCTACCAGGATCTCCCCGCTCTTCTTTCCCTTGCGAAGCAGCAGATGGCGGAAATAGCCTTGATGGCTGAGCTTATGATAGAAGGTAAGGCCGCTCTCTCCTGCAAATGCCAGGGTCTCCTGCAGGATTTTCCGAAAATCTTCATCTACGATCTGACAGGAGGATGCTGTGATGATATCATAAAAGCTGCCCCTTTTGTGCATACCGAGAGCCAGCGGACCGTCTTTGTACTCATCTCCGAAGGAGAATTCCATCTTGTTGCGGTAGCCGTACTGCTCCGGACTGGCTTTAATTCCCTCGAATTCGTATTCTTTGCAGACAGAATCCAGAAGCCGGCGGATCTGCTCTTCTTTCATCTGAAGCTGCTGCTCATAGGGAAGATTCTGATAGGTGCAGCCGCCGCAGTCCGGGAAATGGGGGCAGCGCGGTTCCTGCTCCCCCGGCGCTTTCTCAAGTACCTCCAGCAGCCTGCCTTCACATTTGTTGCTGCGTACCTTATTCACGGAAAAACGCACCTTCTGTCCCGGTGCTCCATTTTTCACGATTACACGTGTTCCTTCTATATCAATGATCCCCTTATTGGGAAAGTCAACCTGTTCGATCATACCTTCCAGGATTTCTCCTTTTTTCATACTGTCTTTTCCTCCGTACATTGTTTATTGTAAACGTTCAGCCATGCTATGAAATGAAAAGGCGGTGATCTGTGACCTGCATGACACAGCTGAATCATTATTATTTGTTGGCTTTATACAATCACACTGACATATAGAAAAGCTGCTGCATTCACCGGTGGGAGTACGTATCTGCCGCGCTTTACGCCCCGATCACAGATCGCTACTTTTCCGATTTCTGCAACAGCCCTTTGGAATCTAATTAAAAACTATTCCAATTACTCAGCATCCTCTGCTTTCTCTTCCTTCGGCTCCTCTGCCGGTGCCTCAGCAGGCTCTTCTGCTTTCTCAGATTCTTTCGCAGGCTCTTCTTTCTTTCCTGCTTCCTTCTCCGGAAAATCATCATCCTCAAAGAAGTCCTCAAAATCATCGTCAAAATCTTCCTCGAAATCTTCCAGATAATCCGGTGTCAGATAACGATATACCGCATAAGCGATTCCTGCTACAGCAGCTACAGCTCCAATCACTGCAAGAACCCACATCACTGCATTTTTATGCTTGTCATCGTCTCTCTTCTGTAATGCCGCAAGGAACTCATCAAATCTGTCCATTTTACTCCGTCCTTTCTTCTTTCGGTCACTTATCCCCGACCTTTATTGTTACTGTTAGTATAACACAGGAATTCAAATTTTACTATACAAATTTTATATTTCTTTTACATCTTCTGCAGTTTTGCAAAGGAGGCAAACATCTTTTTGACCCCGCAGCGCTCAAAATCAACCGTGACCTCATAGTCGCGTCCGCCTTCTGTGATATTCCGGACGATTCCCATCCCGAATTTCACATGTTTTACGGTATCCCCGACGGTATAATCCAGCCCGTCGGATTTTTTTACTTCGAACTGCCTGGTCTCATAGCTTTTGGCATGAAATGCTTCTCTGGCCTGGTCATAGGCTCTCTGTCTCGCATTCGGCTCTGCCGGCACACTCTGTCTGACCGGAATCTGACGCTTCTCTTCGCGGGACAGCAGTTCCTCCGGAATCTCCTGGACAAACCGTGATACTTTGTTGTACTGGGTCTCTCCGCGGACCATCCTTGTCCTGGCCCAGGTCAGGGTAAGCTCCCTCATCGCCCGGGTGATTCCCACATAACAGAGGCGCCGTTCTTCTTCCAGGTCAGTGGGATCTTCAGAAATAATACAGGGATAACTCGGGAAAAGCCCATCCTCCATCCCTGCCAGATATACAACAGGGAATTCCAGACCCTTGGCACTATGAAGTGTCATCAGAACGACATGATCCGGATCCTCCTCCAGATTGTCAATATCTGCCACCAGTGCCACCTCCTCCAGAAAGCCCGCCAGCGTCGGATTCTCCTGGGATTCATCATAGGATGCAGCCTTATTGATCAGTTCGTCTATATTTTCGATCCTCTCTTTTGCCTCATCCGTGCCCTCAGCCTCCAGTTCTGCCACATAGCCGGTCTGCTCGATGATATCCTCCAAAAGCTCCCGTACACTGTAGAATTCTGCCTTGCTGCGCAGTGTCTGGATCAGTGTTACAAAGGAAGCCAGCTTCACCGCACTCCTTCCCATGCCGGGTATCTTCTCTGCGCCCCGCAGCGCGTCGTAAAAACTGATCTCATGGTCTATGGCATACTGCTGCACTCTGGATATGGTAGTGGCTCCGATTCCCCGTTTGGGAATATTGATGATCCTGCGCACAGCCAGATCGTCCCGGCCATTTTCCACCGTCTTCAGATAAGCCAGAAGATCCTTGATCTCCTTGCGGGCATAGAAATTGATGCCGCCCACGATCTTGTATGGAATATTCCCCAGCAGGAATTTTTCCTCAAAAAGCCGGGACTGGGCATTGGTCCTGTAGAGGATCGCACAATCACCGTAATGGCATTCTCCCCGGCGCACCTTCCCGCTGATCGTACCTGCGATATACTCTGCCTCCTCATACCCAGTCTGGAACTGGCGCAGCTTCACCAGATCTCCCTCTCCATTGTCCGTCCAGAGTGTCTTGCTCTTTCTCCCTCGATTATTGCGGATGATCTCATTAGCCACAGAGAGAATATTCTGAGTGGAACGGTAATTCTGCTCCAGCCGGATGACTTTTGCATCGGGAAAGAAATGCTCAAAATCCAGGATATTTCCAATATTGGCTCCACGGAACTTGTAAATAGACTGATCATCGTCTCCCACCACACAGAGGTTCTCATATCTGGAAGCGAGCAGACTGACAAAGCGGAACTGTGCCGTATTCGTATCCTGGTACTCATCGATCATGATAAAACGGAACCGATCCTGATAATACTCCAGCACATCCGGACATGTCTCAAACAATTCCACCGTCTTACCGATCAGGTCGTCAAAATCCAGTGCATTGCTGCTCTCCAGCCTCCTCTGATACTCCCGGTAAACTTCGGTGATCTTCTTCTGACGATAATCTCCTGCTGCGCGGCGTTCATACTCCTCCGGCGAGATCAGTTCATCCTTTGCCGCTGAAATGGCAGACAGAAGCATCCGCTCCTTGTACATCTTCGTATCTACTTTCAGCTGTTTACAGATATCTTTCATCAATGTCTTCTGATCGTCGCTGTCATAGATGGTAAAATTCTTTTCATAACCGATCCGGTCAATAAATCGGCGCAGCATACGCACACAGGTACTGTGAAAAGTAGCCACCCACACCCGGTCAGCGCCATAATCCACCATGCGGTCCACACGCTCCCGCATCTCACTGGCTGCCTTGTTGGTAAAAGTGATCGCCATGATCTTCCAGGGATCTACCTCTTTTTCCTCGATCAGCCAGGCGATCCTGTGAGTCAGCACACGGGTCTTCCCGGAACCTGCACCCGCCAGAATCAAAAGGGGGCCCTCATAATGGCAGACCGCCTCGTACTGCTCCTTGTTTAAAGTATCATATGTAACCATATTTCAATCCATCCTGTCCTTTATTCTTTGTATCTATTCGTCAAAATCCACAAATACGGTATAACCGCTCTCATCGGTACGTACCTCCGCCACAACGCCTTCCCGTACCTTCAGACGCTCACGGTTCCCAAAATTGCCGGACATGGCAACAGCAGGCTCAATCGTATAATACCAGCTGGAAGGAAGCACTCCCTCAGTCACCGTAATCCTGTCTCCCGGTTTGACCAGCCCTTCCCGCTCCATCTTAAAGTCTATCCTTCTCACAGAGAATTCTCCTTTCTGAAGATGTCTGCAGTTCAGTTTTCATTTATACATCTGCACGCAAACACCAGTTCCTACATTCTATCCGAAACCATCAAGAGTTGCAAGCCTTTCTGTACAAAAAAGCATGGTTTTTCCTGCCTGCTTGAGAAACCAGCTGTCTGCCTCAGACATATCCGACTCGTCTGACCTCGGAACGGACTGCCTGGAATCATGTCTGACCTGAAAGGACATCTTATATCCTGCACAGGCAGACATGATTCCTGACTGTCCGGGACGGAGGCAGCACGAGTGGATATATCTGAGACAGACATCGTTCTCTAAATAAAAAAACAAATAAATATAGTTATTTTCATCTTGTCATCTGGTTCTTAAGACTATATAATGATACAAGAATCAAAAGTCTGGTATCTTTTGACTCCAACATGATACAAAAATTGATCCGCGAGGTGATTTCTGATGAATACTGAGATCGACGCTCTCGTTTCCGCGATTCTGGACCAGCTGCCCAATATGGCGCCCATACGGCCGGACGAGATTCCTAATATTGACCTGTACATGGATCAGGTGACTTCTTTTATGGACGAGCATCTGCAGACTTCCCGCAGATACGAGAAAGATAAGATCCTGACAAAAACAATGATCAACAACTATGCCAAGAACAAGCTTCTCCCGCCTCCGGTGAAGAAACGCTATTCCAAAGAGCATATGATGGTTCTGATCTTTATTTACTATATGAAAGGCATCCTGTCACTGGATGACATCAAAGCGATTCTGACTCCTGTGACAGAGCGTTTTTTCCAGAAGGATGATGCATTCGATATCGATGATATTTATTCTGAAATCCACACACTGGGAAAAGAACAGATCGATGCGATCAAAAATGATATCCGGGAGACGTACCATACCGCCGCAGCTTCTTTCCCGGAAGCTCAGGAAAGCGACCGCGAGTTTCTGAAAGTCTTCAGCTTTATTTCTCTGCTCTGTTTTGATATTTATCTGCGCAAGCAGGTCATTGAAAAACTGATCGATTCCTGGACAAAAAATGAGAAATAAATCAGGAGCAGCCTATCTGGCTGCTCCCTCGTTTTTTCCTGTCGTCTCCCGGCTGTCATGCTGCTGCATTCTCCTCAGCACCATCTCATATCCGTCATTCCCGTAATTCAGAGAACGGTTCACACGGCTGATAGTCGCAGTGGAAGCTCCGGTCTTTTCCGCAATCTCGAGATAGGTACGTTTCTCTTTCAGCATCCGCGCCACCTCAAATCTCTGTGAAAGTGACAAAAGCTCATTCACAGTGCATACATCTTCAAAAAACAGATAGCACTCTTCTTTACTCTTCAGACACATAACAGCTTCAAACAGAGCATCCACAGCTTCTGTTCTGATATTTTTACCCATAACGATTTCCTCTCCTGCTTCATTATTTTTCCAAAGCACAACTGTTTATATTTTAACACAGCAACGCATTACTGTAAACTAATTTATATTTTTTTAAGAATGATATTTTCATCTGATTTTTTATATGTTATCATACAGTTGCCGGAATGAAGTGAAAAGTAACATGATACATTCCCTGTATCCTGTCACGAACCACATAACGGAAAAAGAAAGGAGAAACGTAACTTTTATGAAAGAACTGATAGAATTGTTTCTGGTTTTTGCCCAGATCGGCGCCACTACCTTCGGCGGCGGCTATGCCATGCTCCCGATCCTGCAGCGCGAGATCGTTGAAAAACGGCACTGGTCCACAGAGGATGAGCTGATGGATTATTACGCCATCGGTCAGTGTACTCCGGGTATCATCGCAGTCAACACAGCCACCTTTATCGGTTATCGCCAGTTCGGAATCCTGGGCGGTATCATCGGTACCCTTGGTGTTGTCTTCCCGTCGATCGTCATCATCACGGTGATTGCACTTTTTCTGACCAACTTTGCGGAGCTTGCCATCGTCAAACATGCCTTTGCCGGCATCCGTGTCTGCGTCTGTGTCCTGATCCTGGATTCTGTTGTAAAGCTCGGCAGGAAATCCATCGTGGATAATCGCTGTGTTATTATTTTTCTGGTGATCCTTGCGCTGTCTATGCTGACTCCGCTTTCTCCCGCCCTTCTGGTCATTCTGGCAGGCATTGCAGGTTTCCTGCTGAAACCAGACACCAATAAGAAAGGAGCGAAAAACGCATGATCTGTCTTCAGCTTTTCTGGGAATTTTTCAAAACCGGACTTTTTGCGGTAGGCGGCGGTCTCGCGACGCTTCCCTTCCTCTATGATATGTCCATCTCCACCGGGTGGTTCACCGCCCAGGATATCGCCGACCTGATTGCTGTATCCGAATCCACTCCCGGACCGCTCGGCGTCAATATGGCCACCTATGTGGGATTCAAATCCATAGGTCTCTTCGGCGGGGTGGTTGCCACGCTGGGCCTGATCTGTCCGTCCATTATCATTATCATTCTGATTTCCAAGATTCTGGATAAATTTAAAGATTCTGCTGTGGTTCAGAAAGTTTTCTATGGACTTCGTCCTGCCTCCACCGGGCTGATTGCAGCTGCCGGCCTGGGAGTGGCAAAGCTCAGCCTGCTGCATCTGGATGTCTTTGAAGAGACCCATCAGGTTCTGGATCTGTTCAACTGGAAATCCATTCTGCTGGCTGTTGTCATCTATGCAACGCTGAAAAAATTCAAAAAACATCCCATCGTTTACATTGCCGCTGCAGCTGTCGCCGGAATCCTGTTCCAGCTATAAACAAAAACTGCCCTGTCAGAACATGCATGCCGTTCTCCAGGGCAGTTTCTTTATTCAGTTGCTTTATTCATTTTCTTCTTCCATATGCTCCAGTTCCTCATTCATGACCGTCTCAAGACGCTGCATAAGCGTGAGAAGCTGAACCACATTTTCCTTTCCAAAGGTATGAATAACTCTTCCATAATATTCCCTGAGTACCTTTTCCTTCTCCTCCATAATATTCGAGCCATAGTCTGTAAGGATCAGATAGGTTCCCTCGCTGCCATTGCCGTCATGAGACCATTTTACCAGGCCCCGGTCGCTGAGATTTCCTGCCATTTTAGATACCTGATGAATACC
>JAQXWO010000132.1 GCA_029225485.1 Lachnospiraceae bacterium | reverse complement strand
AGTTGCGAACGGCTGCTTTGGCGGCAGGGATGGCGTGCTTAGTGATTCCCGGTGTAGCGTACCGGCTCATCCGCCCCGCAGCAGACCCGTAAGACGTATGTTAGATACCAAGGACAGCCAACTGCCGCCTCTGCGGCGTCCCATAGAGAAATCAACAAACACAAATTGCCCGCGGCCCTTCCGCAAAACAGGGATTGCGCAACTGCTCCCCGTAAGGTAGAATAGGCATAAAGAACTGCTTAAGAGGAGAAAAACAGTTATGTACGAAATTATGAGTTCCGATGAAGCGATTCGCCTGATCCGTGACGGAGACTGTATCTGTGTGAATTCGTTTGTCGGTATAGAAAGTCCGGTGGAGCTGCATGAGGCTCTCTACCGGAGATATCAGAAAATGCAGTCGCCCAATCATCTGACGATCATTTCCAGTGCCGGTTTCGGGGTCTGGGATGAGGAACGAAATGCGGAGGGCTATATCCGGGAAGGGGCTGTGGACCGTCTCATCTGCGGACATTTCGGAGCGATGCTGAGCACGAAAAAGCTGGTGCTGGAGGACCGGTTTGAGGCGTATAATCTGCCGCTTGGATGTATTTCCCATGCGATCCGGGCACAGGCCGGGGGACTGCCTGGGGCGCTTTCAAAGGTAGGTCTGGATATTTTTGTGGATCCGCGAATGGAGGGCCCCGGGATCAACCGCATTTCCATCGACGATTCACTGGTGAAATACGTGGAAGTGGATGGTGAGGAGTTCCTGTATTATAAACTGCCGAAGATCACCGTGGCGCTGATCAAGGGTACGGCGGCGGACCGGAAGGGCAATATTTCTTTTGACGATATGTTTATGTCGGGGGATGCTCTGTCTATCTGTCAGGCGGTGAAAGCAAACCACGGGAAGGTGATCGTGCAGGTGGATCGTCTGGTCAATACGCCTTCCCGTCCGAGAAATGCCATCATTCCGGGATGCCTGGTGGATGCTATCGTGGTGACAGAGCCGGAGCAGCAAAATGAAGCCTACAAGGCGCTGACCGGAAGCTTTGAGATTCCTTATGACGACTGGAATGCATGGAGCGAGAAGATTGATACGGTGTCCGCAAGGCCCCAGAAGAACAGTGCTGTGGGCAATATCATTGGAAGAAGGGCTGCCATGGAGCTTCGGGTGGATGACATTGTCAATATCGGTATCGGTATACCGGAGATGGTCTCCAGACATGCGAGAAAAAACGGCATGCTGGATATGGTCACACTGACCGTGGAGTCCGGCGGTATCGGAGGTTTTCCGGTATCCGGGGAGGCTTTCGGGGCCATGATCGGGGCGGCTTCGGTATACGATATGGCAAACCAGTTCGATCTGTATGACAATGGCGGACTGGATATCTGTTTTATGGGTGCGCTGGAGGTAGACAGGCATGGCAATGTCAATGCCCACCGGGGACAGGGTGCTTTTGCCGGAATCGGAGGCTTTGCCAACATCACGGCGAAGACACCTACGGTTGTTTTTTGTATGACATTTAATACCAAGGGACTGGAGGTTTCGCAGAAAAAAGGCGTAGTGGCCATCCATCAGGAGGGGACGATCCCCAAATTTGTAAAAAAAGTGGGAAGTATCAGTTTTTCTGCAAAACGTGCCATTGCAAATGGACAGAAGGTTCTGTATGTGACGGAGCGCTGCGTTTTCCGGCTGACGCCCAAGGGACTGAAGCTGATCGAAGCCTATCCGGGGGTGGACGTACAGAAGGATATTCTGGACAGGCTTCCTTTTGAGGTGGAGATATAAGAAATTTTATCTGGCGGATACCCCACACCGATGAAATGCGAAGCATTTTGGAGGTGAGCTCTGAACAGATACAGAATTGTTATGGAGATGTGCCAGATCGAGATTGTAGGGGGATAAGACTATGAAATCCGTGAAATCATAGATGCAGTCAACCGTCCCTGACAAATCCCGGGCCTGTCAGGGACGGAGGCAGCACACGCGGATATCCTTCGGGCACACGGCGTCACATATAGTTACTCAAAAGAAAGGTACCTCCCAATGACAGGAATCAGTATTTTGATCGTAGATGATGATAAGCTTCTGGTGGAGAAGCTGAAAAACACAATGAAATGGGAGCGGCTGAATATAACGGCCGTATTTACTGCATACAACATCCGGCAGGCCCGCAGCCTGATCAATGAGTATCCGATCCACATTCTGCTGTGTGATATTGATATGCCCCAGGGCAGCGGTCTGGAATTGCTGGAATGGATCCGTGAGTCGGAAAAAGAGATTGAATGTCTGTTCCTCAGCAGTTATGCCAATTTTGCCTATGCACAGATGGCAGTCAGGCTTGCTTCCAGAGATTATCTGCTGAAGCCCATCTCCAATGCCGATCTGGAACAGGCGCTTGCCCGTATTGTCTCTCTTGTACAGAAACGAAGAAAAAATGCCTTGCGGTACGGAAAACGTCCAAGAGAGGAAATGTGGGCAGATCTGCTGCTGTGCCGTGTGCCGGAGTCGATCTGCATCAAAGAAGCCCTGGATAAGGAAATATGTCTTCCTGAAGAAAGATTTCGCCTGATCCTGGTGCGGGTACTGGAAACCGCCGAACAGAAAACGGAAAACAAAGATTATGCAATATTGGACTTTGCTATGAGGAATATTTCCTTCGAATTTTTTGAAAAGAAAGCAGGAAAAGAGATTCCGGAGGCAATCGTACATATCAGTAATCTGGACTGGATGCTGGTACTGAAGGATCAGGGGAGCAATACAGGGGAACAGACGGTTTGCTTAAGGGAGGCTCTGGAATGCGGAAATGACAGGAATATTGCACTGTATCAGGGCAGACTATGCCCATTTGCTGAAATCGGAAAAAGCCGTGAACGGCTGGAATATATGGAACAGAACGCGGTGCTGAGTGAGGATGGTATTTTGTATGAGGAGAAATGGGCCCCTGCCCGGGAAAACTATACTCAGCCGCCATGGGAGATCTGGGAACGGGAGATGCTCCATATTGAAAGCCTCAGCAGCATGGCGGACAAGATCTTTGCCTATCTGGATACTCAGATGGAGCATGGCGGATGGTATAGATCATCTATGGCCCGGTTTGTGCGGGAGCTGGTTCAGATGCTGTACCGGTATCTGAATGCGAAAGGCTTCAGCTATTCCGAGATTTTTGATGACCGGGAATTCATGAGCTATGAGAGGACTGCGTCAGAGTCCGAATCGAATGTGAAAGAGTTCATTCTTTACCTGTTTGAAAAGCTGGAGGGAACCGTATGCCGGAATAATAACCGGGAAAATGTGATACAGTGCCTGAAAGATTATATTGAACAGCATCTGGGAGAAAATCTTTCCAGAACTGAGCTGGCAAAAGAGGTCTATCTGTCTGACGGATATATTTCAAAAATCTTTCTGAAAGAAACCGGTGTTTCTCTTCCGAATTATATTGCCGAGCGGAGGATCGAGAAGGCAAAGGAATATCTGACCTATTCTTCCCTTCCGGTCAGCAAGATCGCCACAGAGGTGGGATATAACAATTTTTCCTATTTTTCCAAGACTTTCCGGGATCTGACGGGATGTACCCCCAATGAATACCGCAGCAAGAATTCCGGATTGACAAAAAAATGAACCGGTATTAACAAAAAAGAAGACAATTATCAAAAAAAGAGCGAAGAGATTTGCTCTTTTTTTGATGTTAAAAGTGCAAAAAAATGGCAGATAAAGGATGACATTCCTGCTATAGTAAGGAAAAGAGAAAATAATTTCTGGATGAAAAGAGGGAATGTGTATGAACAAGAAAAAGAAAGGGAAAAGTAATGTGACTGTGGCTCAGAATCTGAAGAGAAGTGCGCCTTTGTATCTTCTGATGCTGCCTTCCATTATTATTTTCCTGCTGTTTACGTATTATCCCATGTACGGAGTGGTGATCGCCTTCAAGAACTTCTCGCCGGCAGACGGTATTCTGGGAAGCTCCTGGGCAGGACTGAAATATTTCAAACAGTTTTTTAATTCGTACCAGTTCTGGCCGACGATCCGCAATACTCTGGTGATCAGTCTTTACACGATTCTGGTGACCTTCCCGCTGCCGAT
>JAQXWO010000131.1 GCA_029225485.1 Lachnospiraceae bacterium | reverse complement strand
ACCTCCAGCGGATGATGGGCGCAATCCATACCACAGATCTTCGCATTTCCGGCACTTGGCTCTGTCAGTCCCAGCAGCATCAGGATCGTGGTCGTCTTTCCTGCTCCGTTCGGTCCCAGAAGTCCAAATACTTCACCTTTGCGGATCGTCAGATTCAGGTCATTGACTGCCACCTTTTCTCCATACCGCTTCGTCAGATGCGATATTTCAATACAGGTATCCCCTGTTTTCTGTTTTTCTGCCATGATTACCGTCTCCCGTACTTTTTAAAGATTACTGCCAGGCCCAGAATCAGAACAATCACGATCGCGATCGCTGCAATTCCCCATGTAGTGGAAGTCTTGACCGTCACACGGAAATCGGCACTGGAGGATGTCTGGTCATTGCTTACCTTCAGTGATGTCACATAATCACCTGTGATTACATTTTCACCAGGAGTGATGGTTGCCGTTACCTCTTTGGTCGCTCCTGCCTCCAGTGTGTCAATGGTAGACTCACTGAATGCCACATCCCACTCAGAGGGTGCGGATGAAGTAAGATTCAGATTGGTCAGATCCACATTTCCGTTATTGGTAATCGTAAGCGTGATGTCTGTACCTTTCTTTGCATAAGCATCACAGCTCAGTCTTTCGTCCTGTGTAGACAGAGAAACATCATACGTACCAGTAATGCTCACAGTCAGATCGGCAGAAAGAGAATCATTGGCAGAAATTGCCGCGCAGGAGATGGTATAATCACCCTTCTCTACTGTTTCCGGCGGTGTCACCTTGACAGTCACTCCCTGGCTTGCACCTGCATCAATATCCAGACTTGCCACATTAGTGGATTCTCCTGAAGGAGTAAAGGTCACCTGCCATCCCTCCGGAGCCTGTGCAGACAGCGCGTAAGACTGACCGGTACCGCGGTTATTCACGATCGTCGTATCAAAGCTGAATACGGTACCTGATGCACCCTGCTGCTCCGGGTATTCAGAAGTAAAGTTGCTCTGTCCGACTTCCTCCTGATTGACCGCTATTTCCAGTTCCAGTTTATCTGTATCACCGGCTCCCGCATCGGCCTCCAGTTCAACGGTATACACACCTTCTTCTGCTCCCTGAGGAATTGTCAGACTATAGGTCGCAAGACTGCTGCCGGATGTACTTCCTTCCTGATCGGATGTCCCGCTGATATGTACTCTTGTGACCTGATTGTTATTACCTTTGAAGTATCCGGTCCATTCCTCCGGCAGTGAGCTGGCTGAAAGAGCAATATCATGTCCCTCTCCGTCCAGACTGGCAAAATCAAGCGGGAATGTGACCGTATCGCCTGCCTTTACAGTGACTCCCGGATAATCTGTACTCATATCGATCCCGGAAGCTGCAAACACCGGCACTGAGCTGCCTGTCAGCAACGCTGACATCATCACTGCGGCCATCATCCCCGCTCCTGATTTCCTGTTCAACACCTTTACGCACTTCATTGTAAGATACTCCTTCCTGCAGTCCCGGTCTCAGATTCCTTTTTCTTCCTGCAGACCATGTACAGTCTGCGGTCTTGGCTCCGGCCTGCTGCTCCTTTATTTTTATTGGAGTAATATACAGCGTAAATGTGTTTCGTTTTTGATAAAACTGTGGTGAACTTATGGTGATTCTGTGAAAAAAATGTGTTTTCCCAATTATTTCCTTTGTATATATTTTCCTATAAATTTCTCAATGATCTGATACACTTCCCCGCTCCAGAAATCATGTTCATGCACAGCGCCGTCGATCTGGTAAGCTTCTGCTTCAGCCCCGCAGTCCAGCAGTTTATGATACATCCGGATCATCTGGTCAAAAGGAACCACCGGGTCTGCCGTACCGTGCAGCAAAAGGAAAGGCGGATATTCCTTTCCCTCTTCCACGTGAGTGACAGGGCTCATTTCCCTGGCCGTCTCCACCCATCTGGAGCTGTCCGGCCCGAACCAGTTATGAATCACATCCCGAAACATGGGATTTTCCAGATTCTCACCACCCATGGCCACCAGATCCGTAGGACCGAAACACTCTGCCGCCGCATTCACCGCATCCGAAAATCCCTGATGCTCCTCCGTCTCATACCTCGGGTCATCTCCCGTCAGCCCCACCAGCAGCGCCGTATTTGCTCCGGAAGAAGTTCCCCAGATGGCGACCCGTTCCGGGTCAATGCCATATTCCCCCGCATGCTTCCTCAGAAAACGGATCGCACATTTCACATCCTGCAGAAACGCCGGAAACGGATGTCCCTTGCCCGTATCACGATGCCCGACAGTCGCCACCACGTATCCCTTTCTGGCAAACGCCGAAAGCTGCGGAATCTCAAAATCAAAATCCGGAGTTGTCCATGCACTGCCCTGCACAAACACAAGAAGCGGTTTCGGCTCCTTCTCAATCTCCGGGCAGTCCATATTCCAGGGAACAAACAACGTCATTTTCAAGTCCTCTCCCGTCGCTGTCGAATACACCACATTCTGCACCAGCTTCACCTGGCCCTCCAGGGTGGGATTATTTTTAATATGGGTGATTTCAGGATATACCATAAATATTTCCTCCTCAAAATTTTTAGTTTTTTCAAAAAATATTCTGTAATTCTATAATAACTTTATACTACCATACTTCTTACCCCCTCATCTACCACATTTATCAAAATTTGTGTAAGAAAATAACCCACTTTTTTTATTTTATTTTCTCCCAGTTCAACACACCACCCTCTGTTTCAAACATATCCTCCTGTCAACACCCTCTTCCCCCGAACCCCAGCTGTTGCCATAAATATGACCATTCTTTTTCCTTGACAAACCCCCGAAAACCATGTATAGTTTAACTTACCGTGCAGCCGGGGAGATAGCGGTGCCCTGTACCCGCAATCCGCTACAGCGGGGGTGATGCCAAACCAAGGGCGTACTTCTGTGGGGCTGCCCCTGATAAGTGATGTTGACACCTGGGTCTTACGCAACAGGAATCCGTGAACCGTGTCAGGTCGGGAACGGAGCAGCACTAAGCGGAACCTCTTGTGTGCCGTAAGGGTGCCTGGGTCGAGTTAACTGTCAGGGTAACGCTCATGGGATGCGTTCGAAGGGCGGCGCACGGTAAAAAAGATAATTGTCACTCCACCGTCTGAATACGATTCGGACGGTTTTTACATGTCCGTTTCCGGACGGTTATCAAATACACAGCAGCGCTGCCCTTTCCCTTACAGGACAAAGGCCGCAGGAAGGAGTTTTCCATGACACCAGATGAAAAATACATGAAAGAAGCCCTGCGTCAGGCCAGAAAAGCCGCTCTGCTGAACGAAGTTCCCATCGGCTGCGTCATTGTATACGAGGATCAGATCATTGCCCGCGGCTACAACCGCCGGAATACCGACCACAATACCACCTCCCACGCCGAGATCAATGCCATCCGCAAGGCCAGCAGGAAGCTGGGTGACTGGAGACTGGAAGGCTGCACCATCTATATCACTCTGGAACCCTGTCAGATGTGTGCAGGCGCCATCGTACAGGCCCGCATCACCCGCGCAGTCATCGGCAGTATGAATGCCAAAGCAGGCTGTGCCGGTTCCATCCTGAATCTTCTGGAAATGGAGCAGTTCAACCATCAGGTCGAAGTAGAACGGGGCGTCCTGCAGGAAGAATGCAGCACCATGCTGTCCGCCTTTTTCCGGAACCTCAGAGAACAGAAAAAGCTGGAGAAAGAAGCAGCGAAAAGCTGATTCTTTTATTCCCATAAATACTGGTATTTTCGCATCTGTGCAAATAATATATTCTTCACCCTTGCTTTTATATCTTCAGAATAATACTCTGCCTGCATTATAATCTGATCCACATCTTTCCTGGTAAAGTAAAATTTAATATTGCTGTGAAATAATTGTTCGGATATATCAAGCTGCTCATCTAAATCATCACATATCGTTTTTGCTCTTACTGTATCCATGAGTACATATACATCCTCCCCCATTGGATAGTCCATAGTAGTATCCGACAAAAGTCCTGCACCATGATCAAAAATCGGGCAATACGCAAATCTGCCATCTTTGTTCATTAAAACCGCAATATTATGTGTATGTCTGTCTTCATTTAAAAATACCGCATCGATCGTCAACAGTTTATTCATATATTTCCCGAATTCAGACAGTCCGGTAATTCGTTCCACCTGATTCACCAGAAAAATCAATCGTTTCTCATGATTTTCTATTTTGTATACAGATTGATATAAGCTCTTTCCAAAATAAATCTGAAACAGCCGCTCCAGTGTGACAATCTGCCACCCATCTCTCAAAAAATCTTTGCTTTGAGCTCCATGATACATGGTTGATTTATATTTTATCTCTTCCAGTTCATAACATACATACTCATCTGGAGAAAGCGTTGACTTTCCAATCAAATGAGAAATCACAAATTCTGCAAGCCCCTCATACCCTGCATAATCCGCTTTATGCCATATCCCATGATTCTTCCATTTCAACTGATTTCCTTTTGATGACTGTCTGTCATTTGTCCTGATATCCTGTTCAAACAATTCAACCATATCATTACCTTTCTATACGGATCCAGAAATCATCCTCCGCCATTCTTCCCTCTGTTTTTTCAATAATCATAAACGGATCATAGAACGGAAGGTCCAGATCCTTCAAAATCAGCTTCATCTTATCCCTCGTCCTTGGAAAACATCTGGATTCCAGGAACTGCTGGTACATATCAAAATCAGGATTTTCTATTCTTCCAAAAGCACGAAACATAATGTTCTCTGCATAATTTTTTATTTTGACTTTTTGATTTAATTCATCTACATCTATCATGGTACATACCGTCTGTTCATGCATATACCAGAGCCTCAGGGGATATACTTTAGGTGGAATCTCCATTTTCTGAACAATTTCCGGGTCTTTATTTAACAACTGCAAAAGCAGAACAACCGGCCCTTTCACAGGAGTATCTCCGGATTCCCACCGCTCAATCGTTGGCTTGGAACATCCGATCAATTCTGCAAATTCTTTTTGTGTCAGACCAAGCTTCTTACGTACAACCTTTATATCTTCAGCCGAAATATATTTTTTTGTCACAAACTTTCTTTTTCCCATAATCATCCTCCTTCTATTCCATTTAACCATTAAACTAATGGTTTGTAAATATTATTTTACCGTTATTTTAATGGTTAATTTAAAATCAAAAAATCAGTTGACGTAATTTCCCATCTGCATTATAATTGAAACGTTATCAGGTTAAATCTCTGGAGATGTACCCAAGTGGCTGAAGGGTCCGCACTCGAAATGCGGTAGGCCGGCTTTACCGGCGCGAGAGTTCAAATCTCTCCATCTCCGCTTCCAAAAAAGCCCGGATATTCCAAAAACGAATATCCGGGCTTTTTCTTAATTCTCCCTGTTTTGACTTCTCTCTTTATCCTGCCTCATCGAAAACCAGCTGTCTGCCTCTGGCATATCCAACGTGTCTGACCTCGTAACGGACTGCCAGAGAATCTGTCTGACCGGAAAGGACATTTATGTCCTGCACCGGCAGACAGATTCCCTGACTGTCCGGGACGGAGGCAGCACACGTGGATATGCCTGAGACAGACAGCGTCACTCAGTCAGCAGCAATTATCTTTCCTTAATCCACACCTGCATCTCACCCTCACCGCGGTTTGCCCAGGTATAGTAGGGAATCAGACGCAGCTTCGCTTCCTGATACTGCGGTCTGCGATAGATATGATAGAGCTGCTTTTCTTCGCTCTCTTCTTTCACCTGACGTCTTCCCGTCACTTCCAGCATCACAGTCTGATAGCCAAATTCCTCTGATGATACCTCTGTGATCTGCGGATCATCACCCAGAGATACCAGATGCAGATCTTTTCCATTGTCGGCCTCTTCCATGCAGTAAACGATCGGGCCGCGCATAAAGGCCACCTTGCCGGCGTCCTCACGTACCTGAGGATTGGACTGCATCATCCGTACTTCCATCGGGAAACTCAGTTTTACTTCGCTGTTGTCTTTCCATACTCTGGTCACATACAGATAACCATCTCTGATCTCTGTCTGTGCATCTTCGATGCCTTCTGCCGTATAGCTGTCACACCAGTCAGGCAGGCGGAATGCCAGTGTAAAGGGCTGGTCACTGTCTGTCTCTGCCTTTACAGTTACATTGCCGTCCCATGGCAGTCCGGACGTAACCACAATCTTTGCCTCTGCTCCATTACCGAAGGTCCTGGTGATCTCTCCGCCCATATACAGATGCATAAAGAGCGTATCATCCGTCTCTGTGTATGCATAAGAACCGATAGAGCTCAGCAGTCTCGCAATATTCGGCGGGCAGCATGCACAGCCGAACCATTTCTGACGCACCGGTTTTACATGGAATTTCCGTTCATCCTTATGACATGCCTCCGGCAGCACCTCCAGCGGATTTACATAGAAAAAGCTCTTTCCGTCCAGTGCCATACCGCTGAGGATTCCATTATAAAGGGCCCGCTCCATGACATTTGCGTATTTGGAATCTGCCTTGATCTGCAGCATTCTTCTGGCAAAAAATACAAGTCCGATGGATGCACAGGTCTCAGCATAAGCCGTATCATTGGGCAGATCATAAGCAAAGGAGAACGCTTCTCCGATATGAGTACCGCCGATACCTCCGGTAATGTACATTTTCCGGTCCACAATATCATCCCAGAGGGTCTCACAGGCTTTCAGCAGCTTCTCATCACCTGTCAGTCTGGCCAGATCTGCCATGCCGGAATACAGATAAACGGCACGCACTGCATGTCCCACTGCCTCTTTCTGTTCTCTTACCGGCAGATGCGCCTGATGATACTCATATCTCAGTCCGTCATCCTGCTTTGCATTCTGCTCATAATCAAAATAATACGGTCTCGTTCCGCGCATATCTGTAAAGAATCTGCTCAGATCCAGATATTTTTCTTTTCCCGTCACCTCATACAGACGCACCAGAGCCATCTCAGCGATCTCATGTCCCGGATAGCCTTTGCACTTTCCTTCCTCCGGTCCGAAATGGTCTGAAATAAAATCTGCATAGCGCTCCACGGCCTTCAGCAGTTTATCCTTGCCTGTAGCCTGATAATAGGCAACCGCGCCCTCTGTCAGATGCCCAAAGCAATACAGCTCATGATTGTCCTTCAGATTGGTGAATATCCTGCTGCGGTCATTGATAATGTAGAACGTATCCAGATATCCATCCTCCTGCTGCGCATCGCATACCACATCGATGGCCGCGTCAGCCACTGCTTCCAGCTTCTCATCCGGATGCTGTGTCAGAGAATATCCGACTGCTTCGATCCACTTGGCAAAATCACTGTCCTGGAATACAAATCCGTAAAAACGATCTTCCATCTGATCCATACTCTCCGGCAGAACCTCCGGCGCTCCGCCATTAAAATCCACCGGATATACTGTCTCTACATAATTCTTTCCCTGCTCCCGGCGGATCTTATTAATCTTGCCTGCCACACGGTAATTTCTCATACAGAAACTGGGATTTGCCCCCGGTACCCGGTCATTCAGAGCATCCCACTGATACGGGATCACCTCTTTGCGCACCAGTTCCATCTCACGCTTCCAGAAATCGTCTGTCACCTGAATCCTGGTCAGATCCATAGGTCTGCTGATATTTTTATTCTCCATCATGTACCTCTCCTTTACTTTAAATATTTTCCTGCAGTTCTTGACCCCCATACATGGCAAGACTGTTGCAACGGTTAATGTTCAAATGCCTGTTTCTGAACATTGACAACTTATTTGCAGTATATCACCTTTTCCCTCATTACACCATTGCCAAATAAGTAAAAACATGTATAATATGGAAAATATAATTACTGTTCAGAACCAGCCTGCTAAATGCTTTACATTTCATCAGTGTGCCAGGATTCGAACCACAACAAAACATCCATTCAAAAAGAGGTACTTTATGAATTATTTTTTTGAATTGTCAGAAACCCGCAGGATTTCAGAAGCCAACTACAATACTTTTATCCGGCCGGCATTCCATCCCGACCGGGTCATGACAGATCACGATTTTCTTTATATTCTGGACGGCAAATGGGAGATTATGCTAGAATCATCCATATCCGGGCCGGAGCTTCTTCAAGCGCAGACCGGAGATCTGGTGATCCTCCCGGCAGGACTGCACCATTATGGGGCCTCTCCCTGCACTCCCAACTGCAAAAACATGTATATTCACGCATCTGTTTTACCTGACGATAAGCCTGCAGCAGCAGATTGTGATCTGGAATGCAGCAGCACGGACGAGGAGCACATCCATTCTGTCCTGCTGCCCTCCGTGATTCACTGTTCCTACAATACTGCCCTCACAGAATACTTTTCAGACATCATCACTGTCTGCTGGAGTGACAGTGCCTGGAAATCCAGAAAACTTTCCTTTCTTTTTAACCTGCTTCTGTGTGAAATAAAAGAACAGCAGGAGAAAGCGCCCACTGTATCGAAACATATGTCATTTGTCGATTCTGTCGCCCGGTTCCTTCAGGAAAATCCCCAGAGATTCTTTACCACAGCTGAAGTTGCCTCACTCTTTTATGTCAGTGAACGCACCCTGAACAACCGGTTTCACGAGGTATATCATAAGACACTCTATACCTGGCAGATGGAGCAGAAGCTGGAGATGGTACGCCAGTTTCTAAAGACCAATCCCGGCATCACACTGAGAGAGACCGCATCCAACTTCGGTTTTTACGATGAATTTCATCTCAGCCGGGTATTCAAAAAATATTTCGGGATGTCGCCAAAATACGTACGCATTCCGCCCGCCCCAAAATGAAAAAACAAGCCTCAGCGCATCAATGCACAAGGCCTGCTTTTTCATTTTGTAAATGATATAAACTGGTTAATTAAAGTATACGGTATCTACTTCCGGGGCGCCGGTCAGCTCATAGGATTTTCCATAGAGCACCGGTCCCTTCTGACCGTATTCCTTCGCATACTCATAATGGATCTCAGCTGTCACCCAGATCCACTGACGGGCCTTCAGCAGGGACTCAAATTCCGCCTTACACAGATATCCCATAAAACGGATATCATCCGCACAGCATGTCATGACATTGCGGCCCGGCACAAATACACCATCGCCAAAATGCTTTGATTTCATCACCTTAGCACGGAATCTGACCGTCTTCCCGTCATAGCGGTCCGGATTGTCATTGGTATCCAGATACCAGAGCCCGTAGTCTACATCCTCGATCTGAATCACATCTGCATTCAGATCATAAGGCGGTTCTTCCATGCCCGGATCGATCTGGTTGCCCACTTCATCCTCAAAATAAATCATGGCGCCCTGGTTTACCCCTTTGACGGCTCTTCTCCATGCATGAAGATCCATCTCCGGTGTGCAGCGGTTAAAGATCACCATCTCCGTATACTGGAACAGGTTGCTGAGGATTCCCCGCATATTGTTCAGATATACCCCGAAGGTGCTTCCATCCACCAGTGTGATCACCTGTGCAATCACCAGCTTGCCCGGCAGTTTGGACTCATACAGCCATTTGACATTCCACATGCCGTTCATCTCTATGAAAATCTGTCTCGGCTGATAATGCTTCACACAATCCATCAGAAATTCCGGTGTAAAATCACTTTCCTCATCCACCGTAATGATGTCCACATTCAGCCCGGCAAGTTCCTTCTCATCATATTCCACTTCTCCCTCTTCGCAGAGGATCAGAAGGGATTTCTTGCCGCCTGTAAAATCACTGTCTGTCACTACATCCTGCAAAAATGTAGTTTTCCCGCTCTCCAGAAATCCTGTAATAATATAAAGAGGTACTTCTCTCAACATACAATCACTCTTTCACTCAATCCTACAGCTGAAAAAGCTCTTTCAGTCTGTCTTCCTTCAGCTTCGCTCCGATCACGCAGAGACGCCCCGTATAATCTGCGGAGCCTTCCCGCACCTCGTGCTCACCAGGCACATAATCAAAATGAATCCACACACCCTCCGCCGCGGGAACCATGCCCTTGGCACGCAGGATATCACCGTAAGTGCCGTCATCCAGCTTCGCAAGGATCTCCTCGATCTCTGCCTTCGTGTATTTCCGCGGCGTTTCCTGTCCCCAGGAAGTAAACACTTCGTCCGCATGATGATGGTGATGATGATGTCCGCATCCGCAGGAATCTCCATGCTCATGGTCATGATGATGCTCGTGATCATGGCAGCACTCCTCATCATGGTGATGCTCATGCTCATGGCAGCACTCCTCATCATGATGATGCTCGTGGTCATGGCAGCACTCCTCATCGTGATGGTGCTCATGCTCATGATGATGCTCGTGATCGTGACAGCACTCCTCATCGTGATGATGTTCATGATCGTGATGGTGCTCATGATCGTGACAGCACTCTTCGTCTTCGTCCTCTCTTGCCTCCGCCATCAGCTCGTCTGCCAGAGAACGGGTCTTCTCGATCGCCTGCATGATCTGCTCTCCCGTCAGCTCATCCCACGGAGTCGTGATCACTGTTGCCTTCGGATTCTTCTCCTGGATCAGAGAAACCGCTGCCATCAGCTTTTCCTCTGTCATCTTCTGTGTCCTGCTCAAAATAATCGTACCGGCAAATTCCACCTGATTATTATAGAATTCACCGAAATTCTTCATATACATTTTCACTTTGGAAGCGTCAGCCACCGTCACCAGTCCATTCAGCGTCAGACCTGCATCCTCTGCCGCATCCTCCACTGCCTTTCTCACATCAGACAGCTTGCCGACACCTGACGGTTCGATAATAATATGATCCGGTGCAAAACGCTCCGTCACCTCTTTCAGGGCCTTGCCGAAATCACCGACCAGAGAACAGCAGATGCAGCCCGAATTCATCTCTGTAATATTGATCCCTGCATCCTTCAGAAAGCCGCCGTCAATTCCAATCTCACCAAACTCATTCTCAATCAGCACAACCTTCTGTCCTGCAAACACATCCTGAATCAGTTTCTTAATCAGGGTAGTCTTACCGGCTCCCAGAAAACCGGAAATAATATCTACCTTTGTCATTGCTATTCCTTCTTTCTATAGATACACTGTACAGTCACCTGCCTACTATATCATACTTTCCGGCAGGATGCAAAATCATTCCTTCATTTTTATAAAATATTTATATCAAAAAAGTGCCTGGACATTGCACTCGCCGTCCAATGTCCCGACACCTTTTTACTTATTTGTTCAAAGCGGTTATCTTATTTACTCACTTTCCGATATCCCAGCATCCAGATACCCATCAGAATCATCCACACCATGGAGCAGGCTGCACTGATGATTCCCACAATTTCCATGTTCACTACAGAATACAGCAGCACGAGCACCGAAAGCAATGACGCCAGCATTGTCAGAACTGCGGCGTACGCAGACGCCCTGCCCTCTGATTCTCCTCTGACCATATTGCATTCGCACACCTTCACCGTATGCAGACAGCAGAAGAAATACATGACGATGATCATGGTCAGAACAATCATGGCCGCCAGGAAAATCACCGAAGCCACCTCTGTGGCACGGATGCCTGATACCCATGCGGACACCGCAAAGGTCACTGCCAGCAACAGGCATACCAGCATCAACACGCACCCTGCGATCAATTTCAATACCAGACCTATTCTGGCAAACAGGAATCCTGCACCCGGCATTTTCCGGCGTCTCTTTCCGGATGTCAGATATGCGATCCATAATCCCAAACAGAGAAATACATCCGGAATCCTGGATACAAGCACGATAATTACAGCTCCACTGTCGAACCGGGACAGTAACTCCACAACCTTATTCGCATACGTCATGAGCTCTCCCGGTGCATCCACACTGATAAGCATCTGTAAAATATGTGAAAAATTCAGATTCTGCATCACAGCACTTACCGCAGAAGCTGCAATTGCCGCAGTATACAAAAATGTAATGAGCAAGAATAACGGAGAATGCAGTGCTTTTCTGGATTCAATCATCAGCCTCTGACCATAGCCTCCCTGACGCATCATACCGTTGTTCGGTCTTGCCTGAGCAGGCGCATACGGAGTTCTTCCCTGTGGCGCTCTTCCCTGTACATTCTGATCATACGGAGTTCTTCCCTGTGGAC
Organism: Lachnospiraceae bacterium; assembly: GCA_029225485.1. Lineage (GTDB taxonomy): Bacteria > Bacillota > Clostridia > Lachnospirales > Lachnospiraceae > Choladousia. The sequence continues at coordinate 12,009 of JAQXWO010000131.1, read as the reverse complement.
GGGCTCCTCCTGCATTCTGGCCATACGGCGCTCTCTCCTGGGGACGGGCTCCTCCTGCATTCTGGCTATACGGCGCTCTCTCCTGGGGACGGGCTCCTCCTGCGCTCTGATCATAGGGCGATCTTCTCTGGGGACGGACTCCTCCCGCATTCTGGTCATACGGTGCTCTTCTCCTGGGACGAACATCCTGATCATTCTGCCCGTATATCACTCTTCCCTGAGGATAGCCGGTCGGCATACTCCGGTTGATTCGTTCCTTTCCATCCGTTTCCTCCGCAGCCCTCTGATTGTTCCGGCCGGTCTGCACTGCAGCTTTTTTCACATCTGCTCCGCCATCCTGCTTTCTCTGAAGCTCTTCTCTTTCCAGATGCTTCTGTATCTTCTGACTGTCACGGATCACCTTTTCTTCAAAATTCAACTGAAGATTCTGCGTATCCTGAGCAGACATTTTCTCCGGCTCCAGCGAAACATTCTGATCAGATATTTCTTCCGGAAACTCCAGACTCTTCTCCTTGAAATTCTGCTGTAACTTCAGATTCCTTTCAAATTCTTCCTCACTGATCTCTGACTGCAGTTCAATCCCGGCAACTTTCCCGGCCTCTTCCTTCACCTCACGCTCAATTGCTTTCTCTGACTCTTTCCGCACTTCACACCCGGCTGCTTTCTGAGTCTCTTCCTGCATCTCACGCTCAGCTGCTTTTCCTACTTTTTTCCGCGCTTCATGCCCGACAGGATCTTCTGTCCTTTCCTGTGCTTCACGCTCTGCAGCTTCCTCCGCTGGTTCCGCGGAAACGATCTCAGGCTCTGTTTTGTCATCTGAAGACACCATATCAATCGCCTGATCGCGATCCATATCAGGAATATCTATGTACGGATGCCCACATATCTCGCATACGGCACTTTTCCCGTCATTTGGATGTCCGCAAATAATACACCGCTTCATTCTCTTTCCTCCCGTCTCTCTTTTTTCTGCACTATCATTCCAATTTTCCGGGCCGCACATCACAGAAAATAAAAATTCAACCCTTTGCAGATACATCTGCATGGTCTGTCTTTTCATTTTACTGCATGGCTGAACTGTAACTACATTCAAGAAACAAAGACGCCCTGGCACGCCAGGACGTCTTCACATATATCTGATTCTGCCCTTTTCGATTATTATATCTCATTATACGAAGAGAAGCAAGAAATAATGTCTGATAACTTTACTCTGCCAGCAGCTTTTCAATGCTGACCAGCTTTACACTCATCACAAAGATCTCTGCCGCCATTTTCAACTCATCCAGAGTGGGGAAAGACGGAGCAATACGGATATTTCTGTCTTCCGGATCCTTCCCGTAGGGGAACGTAGCACCGGCGCCTGTCATTACCACGCCTGCTTCTTTCGCCTTAGCCACAATATTCTTGGCACAGCCTTCCAGAGAGTCAAAAGAGATAAAATAACCTCCCTTTGGTCTGCTCCAGGTACCGATCTCCAGTCCGCCCAGCTCACGGTCAAGAATCTCCAGCACAGCTTCAAATTTCGGTCTGAGAATTTCCGCATGCTTTCTCATGTGCTCACGGACACCATCCATATCCTTAAAGAAACGCACATGGCGAAGCTGATTCAGCTTGTCATGGCCGATCGTCTGATAGAACATGGCTTTTCTCGCATCTGCCAGATTCGCCTCAGAAGCTGCCATAGCTGCGATTCCGGATCCCGGGAAGCTGACTTTGGATGTGGAAATAAACTTATAAACCATATCCTCTGTTCCTGCCTTTTCACACTCAGACAAAAGCTCCAGGATCACATCCTGATCATCATCATACAGATGATGGATCGAATAAGCATTATCCCAGAAAATACGGAAATCAGGAGCTGCCGGTTTCAGGTGCGCGAATCTTCTGACTGTCTCATCAGAATAAGAAACACCGGTAGGATTGGAATATTTCGGTACACACCAGATACCTTTGATCTGAGGATCCTTTGATACCAGCTCTTCCACCATATCCATATCCGGACCTGTCGGAAGCAGCGGCACATTGATCATCTCGATCCCGAAAAACTGTGTAATACCAAAATGTCTGTCATATCCCGGCACCGGACAGAGGAATTTAATCTGTCCCTGCTGTGCCCAGGGGGTATTTCCGCATACACCCATGGACATGGCACGGGCTACCGTATCAAACATCACATTCAGACTGGAGTTTCCATAAATCAGAATATTCTTCTCCGGCACCTCAGACATATCTGCCAGCAAACGTCTGGCCTCCGGGATTCCGTCCATAATACCATAGTTTCTGCAGTCCACTCCCGCTTCACATTTCATGTCAGCGGTGCTGCTCAGCACATCCATCATACCATTGGCGAGGTCAAGCTGATCTTTGGAAGGCTTTCCTCTGGACATGTCCAGCTTCAGACCCTTCTCCTTGATCTCCTTGAACTTCGCTTCCAGGACGCTCTGCTCATTCAGTAATTCTTCTCTGCTCATCTCTTTGAACGGCTTCATAAAAAATCCTCCAGTCGATAAATTTTTTCTCCTCATATGTCTCTTGGAAGCGCACATATGTCCGTGTCCAAAAGTTCATCTTTTACATTTTATAACCGAAGGCTTTATCCGTCAAGTACTTTTATTTTTCGCCCAAAAAAAGGCCGTACTCCCGTCTTCGGAGTGCGGCCTTTCATTTCCCGGAAATATCCTCCCGGGCATAATTCTCTTTTTGAAATGTAATTCAATCAGTTACGGCTCTTTCGCAAAAATCTGCCCCATGAGCAGACAATCCCCGCTGTGTTCACATGCTCCATAGGCACAGTCCGAAGAATACAGCTTCCTGCTGCCATCCTCCTGTATCTCCATCTCGCAGATCACTGTCCTGGTCTGATTCTGCATCTTACAGAATCCGCTGATAAATTCCTCTGTAATTTCCTTTGCCATTTTATTCATCCCTTCTCTGACCGATGCTGCTGTGTGTTCCATTTACAGATACTATCTCCGGATCTCTTCCAGTTTTTCCACAACATTCTTCTTCAACTCAGCAAAAGACTCTTTGTATATCCTGGATACGGCATGCGGGTTTCTGCGAAGCAGTCCCCTCGTTGATTTCGTATATCCCAGGCGCAGCTTCTCTCTGTACTCACCAGTCCGCACATAGATCTCTTTCAGTTCTTCCCTCAGCTGACTATAAGCTTTGCCTCCGGCTCCCTCAAGTTTCTCCTGCAGCTGTTCATAAGCACGGTCTCCAGTCTCCTGCAGCCTGTCACGCAGCTGTCCGTAAGTCCGGTCTCCTGCCTCCTGCAGCCTGTCACGCAGCTGTTCGTAAGTACGGTCTCCTGCCTCCTGCAGTTCTGCCCGTATACGCTCCAGCTCCTTCTCCAGGGCAAGCTTTCTCGCTTCCAGATTTTTCAGTTCCTCCCCGATTCTGTCGTTCCGTATCAGGGCATCCCTCAAATGGATAGCCGCAATAAAAGATGTCACAAAATCTACCGCAAAATAAGGTGTGAGCACCATGACAGCTCCTCTTGTGATCCGGTCGCTCAAATCCAGCACCAGTGGTTCCATATGCACCTGGACCACATCTACCATCAGAATTGTCATCACACCCCAGCAAAGAGAAGATGCCAGACAAATATAGCCATTGACATTTAAAAATTTGTCACTGTAATCCCAGTAACGGACGCGGAATATCCTCTCCATCACAGCTCCTGTCACATACTCCAGAGCAGAAGCAAAAATCATGCCTGTCAGAAACATCAACGGAATATTTCCCCTCACGGGAATAGTCACCGCCAGGATGCAGACTGCACCGCTTCCATAGAGAGGCAGAAATGGTCCTTTCAGGAATCCTCTGTTTACCAGTTTTCTCTTACAGACAGATACATATGCACTCTCCCAGATCCATCCTATAAAACTGTAAATATAGAAAAATAAAAGCCACTGGGATACCGTATAAAGCTTTGTCATATCTGTTCCGTCTCCCCGCTCTTTTCTTTATTCTTCCTCGTCCTCTTCCTCAGCAAACACTCCGGAAACGGTCGATACGGTAGCCGCCACCACCACCGCTGCGATGATAACGACAGAAAGAATCAGTATAACCAGAAAAATTTCCATATAAAATGCCACCTTTCCTACAATTAATGAATTCAGCATAGCACAAGACACACTGCATGTCATGCCCTATTCCAGTTCTTTTCTATCTGTGAATTTCCAGCAGCTTGTTTTTCAGCTCTGATTCCATACGATTCAGCTCATCTTCTGCTGCACGCCGCTTCTGGCGTCCGTCCTCCTGAATCTTCAGCACCTCGTCCAAAGTAGAGATGAGAGAAGCATTCGTACTCTTCAAAGTCTCCATATCCACGATTCCCCGTTCGGAAGCTTTCGCTGTCTCCACCGTTGCCACCTTCAGAGCTTCTGCATTCTTCTTCAGAAGCTGATTGGTCATATCTGTGACTTCTCGCTGGGCCTTCGCTGCCTGATTTGCATGCTCCACACCCATGGCGATCACCATCTGGCTTTTCCAGAGCGGGATCGTATTGACGATCGTAGACTGGATCTTCTCTATCATTACAGTATTGCTGGACTGTACCAGACGAATCTGCGGCGCTGTCTGGATCGCTATCATTCTGGTAAGCTCCAGATCATGAATCTTTTTCTCAAAGCGTTCACAGAGAGATTCCAGATCCTTAGCAGCCTGTGCATCCTCCGGCAGATTACTTCTCTGTGCCTTCTCCACCAGTTCCGCAAGCTCTGTATCTCTTACTTCCTGCAGCTTCTTCTTGCCGGCCAGTATGTACATGGAAAGCTCCTTAAAATAAGACAGGTTCAGACCGTACATTTTATCCAGCACAGCCACATCCTTCATCAGCTGTACCTGATGGTCTTCCAGCACCTCACATATTTTTTCCACATTTACTTCTGCTTTTTCATATTTTGCCTTCAAAGCAGTCATCTTATTCCCGCTCTTTTTGAAGAATCCCAGAAAGCCCTTTTCCTCTTCTTCCACATCAAAGCTTTTCAGTTCCGTTACCAGGCCGGAGATCATATCTCCTACTTCGCCCAGATCCTTTGTCTTCACATTTTTCAGCGCATTTTCAGAAAAATCTGCCATTTTACGCTGAGTGCCGACCCCATACTGGAGGATTCCATTGCTGTCATGCAGATTGATCTGCTTACTGAAATCATCCACCATCTTTCGCTCGGCATCCGTCAGGAGACTATCGTCCAGCTGAGGTTCCACTTTTTTCGGCTCCTCCACGGCCGGCATCTGTTTTTCCTCCGGCAATGGTTCTCCAAAAGTCAGCACCGGTGCCGGTGCATCTGCGAACTTCTCAAATTCATCATTCATGTTTCTGCCCTCCATATGCTCTTTCTTTTCACTTATTAATGTCCTGATTGTCGTTTTCAAAGTCATGACCGGTGAGACCTTCCTGGGCAAACATGGTATGGAGTACAGAAATATCAGAAGAAATGTCCCATGCCGTATGTTCAAAAAAACTGTCCAGAAGATTCTCGAATGCTGTGTTAATCGTATCCAGCGCAGCCTCTATTTCCTGTTTTGTCGTATCTATATTCTGCCCTTTGATCGCCTGTGCATCCAGTTCACAATAGGCATCCAGCAGCTTCTGCGTCGTCGGAAGATAGTAACTCATCATCTTTCTGAGCTCAGGCGCAAGCTCCGGTCTTCGCTCCACCTCACGGAAGATTCTGGTCACTACAGTCTCCAGACGATCCAGCTTCTGAGAGATCTCCTCCCCCGGAATCCGGTCATTACACTCATGGATATGACGGATATAACGATTTCCCTCTTCCAGAAGCGCCCGGCATTCACTGCTCAGCGCCTCTCTTCTTTCTTTTTCCTCATACTCCGAAGACGGTCTGCCATTCTCATGACTGCTGTCTCTTTCTTCCGTCCGGTTCTGGTTTTTCCTGGCATCCCGTCCGGACTTTTCCTGCGCTTTCTGTTCTTCCACTCTTCTGTCATACTCCTGCTGCGTCAGAAGGTACTGCTGATAAGTCTCATGATCTGTCATCAGACAGGTAGCATTCCGATCCAGATGACCCTCTGGAAAAAATCCTTTCTGGATCATCTTTTTCAGATCTTTCTTTACGAATCCCTTGCTTTTCCCGATACCAGAAGCAAGTTCCTCTACCGTACAATAAGTTCTCTCCTTCAGAAGTCCCATATATCTCCGGAAGCGTCCGATCTGTCCCAGACGTCTGCTTCCTCCGATCCCGACACAGAGACTTCCCCCGAACAAGACTCCCAGGATACCGCAGGCCGCAGGAAGCCCGACCCCCGTGGTGACACCCAGCACTCCAAGTATCGCAAGAGCCAGACCAAATATACCGCTGAAGCTATAACCGACCGATGCCATCACGATACCGCTGATACGTCCCGGAACTTTCAGTTTTGGCGGATCAGCTACCTTAACCTGCTGCCGATGTTTATTTTCCATCTCACGTTTGATCCTGTTGGCTGCATCCTGATAAGACTTTCTGCTTGAAGCAGACTGCTCTCTTCCCGCAGCATTCATTCCATTCAGAGAATCCTTCAGAGCATTCTGAAATCCATCCACAGTCTGATTGACCACATTTGTGATCGTAGCGCTCAGCTGAGAAAAGTCCTGCCGGTCTACAGCATCCTGCACGAGATTTTTTATTTCTTCACCGGCTTCATACCAGTCATTTTTATCCATTTTAGCTTCCTCATAATAATATTTGTTATGTTATGTCTTACCTGTGTATCCGAGTATAGCACAATCCAAATTATCATACAAGAAATTTCATATGATATAAAAGCTGAATAGAGAAACTTCCGTACAGAAAAAGCCCTTCCGTCTCCCGGAAGGGCTCTCTGTATCTTTCTCTCCGTATTTTTACTTACCAGTATCTTCTCGCAGATACCGGAGTTCTGTAACCATAATCAGAAATGATAATTCCTGTATTGGAGTTGCTTGCATGTACTACCTGTCCGTTGCCCATGTAGATCGATACGTGACCGATTCCGCCGCTTCCCTCATAGAAGAGAAGGTCTCCGGCCTGAATGCTTCCAAGATCTACCGGTGTACCGCTGCCAGACTGAGAAGCTGCCGTACGCGGAAGACTGATCCCGAAGTTGGCAAAAACAGACTGAGTAAATCCGGAACAATCAGCTCCGTTTGTCAGGCTGGTGCCGCCCCATACATAGGGATTACCCACAAACTGAGTTGCAAAATTCACAATCGACTGTCCAGTACCGGATGATGCTGCCGCCTGCTCCGCTGCTGCCTGCTCTGCTGCTGCCTGTTCTGCCGCCGCCTGTTCTGCCGCCGCCTGCTCCGCTGCCGCCTGCTCCGCTGCCGCCTGTTCTGCCGCCGCCTGCTCTGCTGCTGCCTGCTCCGCCGCTGCCTGTTCTGCTGCCAGCTGCGCCGCATATGCTGCATCTGCCTCGGCCTGGGCTGCTGCATCTGCTGCCGCCTGTGCTTCCAGATATGCCTGATATTCAGCCTCAGCCTGTGCTGCCGTATCATATACTGCCTGCTCATCTGCCTGCTGTGTGGCTGCATCTGCTGCTGCCTGAGCATCCAGATATGCCTGATACTGTGCGTCTGCCTGAGCCTGGGCATCGGAAGATGCCTGCTGCTGCTCTGCCGCCGCCTGCTCTGCTTCCAGCTGTGCCTGATACTGTGCGTCCGCTGCCGCCTGCTGCTCTGCCGCTGCCTGTGCCTGATATTCTGCATCCCAGGCTGCCTGCTGTGCCGCCGCTGCCGCCTGCTCCGCTGCTGCCTGTGCCTGATACTGCGCGTCCCAGGCTGCCTGCTGTGCTGCTGCCTCCTGAGCTGCCAGTTCCGCTGCATACGCTTCCTCAGCCGCTCTCTGCTCTGCCTCCTGCTGTGCAAGATAATCCAGCCACTCCTGATCCAGTCTTGCCTGCTCTTCTTCCAGAGTCTCGCCTGTCGCATAATAAGTATCGTAATCTACATAGTAAGCATTAATATATCCATACTGGTCATCTCCGAGAGCTACTTTCATCCAGTCTCCCTCATAAGATACGACCTCCAGCTCATCTGAATTATAAGCCATACCTACAGACTCAGAATCCTCTGTCGGCTCTGAACGGATCATCAGAGCTTCCGGATGTACAGTAGCTACATTGTATCCTACCTCATTGGCAATCGCCTCAGCGTCAGATCCCGTAGCAAAATAATCTGCTCTTACATAGCCCGTCGCATTACCTGACTGTACTTCATACCAGTCTCCTACCTGTGCCAGAATCGTAACACAGCCGTCATTGTAGATCTTGCCGACCACATCACTATCTGTACTGGCACCACTGCGGATATTAATATACTCATCACACTGAGCAAATGCAAGCGTACCGCTCATACTGGTATCTACTACAGGCTCTGTCTCCTGGGCTTCTGTCTGGACAGGAGCCTCAGTCTCTGCCTGCTCCTCTGCCGGGACAGATTCCTCTGCTGCTGGCTCCTCTGTCGGAGCTGATGTCTCCGCTGCTGTTTCTTCAGTCTGAGCAGGTGTCTCTGCTGCTGTTTCCTCAGTCTGGGCAGATGTCTCAACTGCTGATGCCTCTGTCTCTGCCGCTTCCCCGGTCTGGACAGATGCCGGCTCTTCCGCTTCTGCTTCCTGGACATTTTCCGTCTGCTCTGATACTTCAGCCTCTCCCTCTGTCTGATAGGAAGGAGCTACATGCTGAACATCGGAATCCTCCCATCCTGCTGTCTCCGCTTCAAATGAAGCTGATCCAAACCCTGCAAGAGGCGCATCCTTACTGGCCAGAGCAACCATTCCTGTATTTGTAATTGTCATACCTGCCGCCAGACAACATGCTGCAAACTTCAATGTTTTCCTGTTCATTACTTATCTCAACCTCCAAAAATGCCTGAAATATTTCAAATCGTCTTTATTTATTACGAATTTATTACATTTGAGCTGATGCAATCATAACAAATAATACGTTCTGTGTCAAGCATAATCCATATTTTTTTAATTTTTATGCAGAGATAAGTAATAATTTTGTAATCATTTGGAATATATGTCAGATACAGGCATGTTTTTATTCCTGATTCAGGTATTCCTGTACAGACATTACTGCATTTGCGCCGTCAGCAACGGCTGTCACGATCTGTCTCAGACGCTTTTTTCTTAAATCTCCGACTGCAAATATCCCGGGAACGCTTGTCCTGCAGCTTTCATCTGCCACAATGTATCCATCTTTATCAACTTGTAACATTTCTGTAATTATTTGGCTGTCCGGCACAGTCCCCACCGCAATAAATACGCCGTCTACATCCAGCAGCCTTTCTTTTCCGGTCAATAAATCAATCAGCTCAAGACACTCCAGGTGATCATCTCCTACGATCTTCTGAACCGTCATATTCCAGAGAAATTCTACATTTTTACATTCTTTTAATTTCTTCTGCAGACTGACTGCCGCCCTCATTTCATCTCTCCGGTGAATCAGATACACCTTCTCACAGACCCTTGCCAGAAAAAGAGCATCCTCCACAGCAACGTCTCCGCCGCCCACAACAGCTACTTTCCTGTTTTTAAAGAAAGCCCCGTCACAGGTTGCGCAATATGACACTCCCATTCCTGTCAGCTCTTTTTCACCTGGCACCCCGAGTTTCCTGTGAGATGCCCCCATCGCAAGAATTACAGTACGTGCACGATATTCTTCTTCCTCTGTATAGATCACTTTTATTCTTCCGTGATCCTCCAGACCGATATGCCTTGCTTCTATATTAATAAAGGATGCGCCCACATGTTCCGCATGCTCATGCAGCTTCATACCCAGTTCAAATCCTCCGATTCCGGGAAGCCCCGGATAATTATCTACCTCATACGTATTCACTACCTGACCGCCGCTCATATATTCCTTTTCCATTACAAGGGAAGTCAGATTTGCACGCTGTGCATATATGGAAGCTGTCAGACCGGCCGGACCAGCCCCGATAATAATCACATCATAAATCATATCGTTTTCCTCCTGATATTTGTTTTTGATCTATATTATCTAATTATACTATAAGTTACTGTACATTAACCATAGTATACCTCAAACAGGGGAAAAAATCGACTCAAGAATTGACAAATATGACTGCCTCTGATATTATATATAATAATCATTACTATTATTATAAGGAGGAAATCATGCCGCCACTGAAATACAGTAGACAACGAGAAGCGATCAAGAATTATCTGCGATGCTCAAACGAACATCCCACTGCTGATACTGTATATGCCAGCCTCAGACAGGAGTTCCCGAATATCAGCCTCGGCACCGTTTACCGTAATCTTTCCTTGTTGGCCAGTCTGGGTGAAATCAACCGTATTTCCACCGAAGACGGAGCGGATCATTTTGACGGCAATCTTCACCCGCACAATCATTTTATCTGCAGACAGTGTCATCAGATCTATGACCTTGAGACAGACACAACGGACAGAGTTATGGCACTTATTTCCGAGGATTTTTCCGGACATATTGACTCTTATCTTTTGAATTATTATGGTATTTGTGAGCACTGCATCAGCAAATAGCTTCGGCAGTCAAGGAAATATCTTGAGATTTACAAAAAATATACTTGACGAAACTTACCTCGAGTGCTAATATGATATCAGTAATAATTACTGATATTAATCAGCAAATTACATGGGAAACTAAATTTTATTTAACATTTAAGAAAAGGAGAATATTACTATGAAGAAATTCGTTTGTAAGGTATGCGGCTACGTTTACGAAGGAGAAGCAGCTCCGGCACAGTGCCCGATCTGCAAGGCTGGTTCTGACAAATTCGAAGAGATGGTAGAAGGCATGACATGGGCTTGCGAGCACGAAGTAGGTATCGCAAAGGATGTCAGCGATGAGATCAAAGAAGGTCTGAGAGCAAACTTCGAAGGTGAGTGCACAGAGGTTGGTATGTACCTTGCTATGGCCAGAGTAGCTCACAGAGAGGGATATCCGGAGATCGGTCTTTACTGGGAGAAGGCAGCTTATGAAGAGGCTGAGCATGCTGCTAAATTCGCAGAGCTTCTTGGCGAAGTAGTTACACCGAGCACAAAGAAGAACCTTGAGATGAGAGTTGCTGCTGAGAACGGTGCTACAGCTGGTAAGCTTGATCTGGCTAAGCTGGCTAAGGCTCAGAATCTGGATGCAATCCATGACACCGTTCATGAGATGGCAAAGGATGAAGCTAGACATGGACGCGCATTCAAGGGTCTCCTTGACAGATACTTTAACTAAATAAAACTATTCCGGGCGTGCCGATGATATTCTCGGAACGCCCATATCACATTTTGGGAGGTTTACATAATGAAAATCAGACTGGACAAAGCAATCGTAGAGTTTATTCCGGAAAATCCGGCAGAAACAGCAGAGCTGGAAGCGCTCTGGGTGAGAATGGGCAACTGCATCGGCAACACCAAACAGCTTGAACCCATCGGCGTATATCAGCCCACCGAAAAGAATATTGCACGTTTCCATATCAACGGTCTTACCGCCGAGGAAGAGAAAGCAGTTCCGGCTTTCATCGCTCCGTATGACACCGATGTTTACTGCGCTACCTGCAACAAAGTTGTTCATGTAAAGAAAGGCGAACAGATTCCTGTCTGCTGCGGCAAGCTGATGGAGATTCTTGACTGATCATCACCTCTTATCTATTATAACAGAAAAACAGAAGCGGTATGTCCTTTTGCAGGCATGCCGCTTCTGCTTTTCTGTCCTTTTTCAATAGTTTGCCTACAGATTCCTTCAGATGATAGACACCCTTGCTGTTCAGCTATACATTTCCCAGTACCTAGTATAAGCCACATTAATTACCTTTATGATTCAGTGTGACAATCCTGATTCTGTTCCTTACCTTTTCTTTTGGTAGGAATAGGTGCACGTTTCCCCTGGTTTTCAAGACTTGCTGCTTTTGCGTTTACTACTTCGTATACTATCTGGCTGACATCTTCATCTTCCAGATGGATGGCATCCATTTTGTATTTCCATTTGTATGGCACCGGCACAGTATTTATTTCATCAAAATACTTA
>JAQXWO010000130.1 GCA_029225485.1 Lachnospiraceae bacterium | reverse complement strand
GCTTATCCAGATAGGACGGAGAAAGCTGGAACATAACTGAGCGAGTAAGCGAAGCTTACGAGCTCCCAGCGTTTGAAGTTTGTGGTAGGGTTAAATAGAAGGATGTAAATGATTCTGTATGTGGTTTTGAAGGTATGTATAGTGAAAGTGATACAGTAAAATGTATCACTTTTTTGCGTTATTCGGCAAACGGAAGCGAACTGAATGTCTGACTGTCCAGAATCTGCTTCTGGCGAATTGAATAAGCGTCTTGAAAAATTTGATGGTTTTTTGTAAAAAATATGGAAAAATTAGTCGTATAGAAATTTATACTTGATTTTTTGCAGTGACAGGAGTATTCTTTATTGCAGATGAGCGAGGGCGTTCCGACATACAGATGTAGGGATGCCCTTTTTTCATAACAGCTATTCTAATCCGTTTTAGAGATTAAAAGGAAAAGAGGAGATATTATGAGCGAGTATTTTAATGTAGCAGATATTTTCGGAGAAGATGTATTCACCGACAAAGTTATGAGAGAGCGTCTTCCGAAGAAAGTGTATGCAAAGCTGAAAAGAACAATGGAGGATGGTACCGAACTGGATCTGGCGACAGCTGATGTGATTGCGGCAGCTATGAAGGACTGGGCAATCGAAAAAGGTGCCACTCATTATACACACTGGTTCCAGCCGCTGACAGGTGTTACCGCTGAGAAGCATGATTCTTTTATTACCGCTCCGAATCCGGACGGCACGATTCTGATGGAGTTTTCCGGTAAAGAGCTGATCAAGGGTGAGCCGGATGCCTCCTCTTTCCCGTCAGGCGGACTGAGAGCTACATTCGAGGCAAGAGGATATACAGCATGGGACTGCACATCACCGGCGTTCGTATGTCATGATGCGGCAGGTGCGATTCTTTGTATTCCGACAGCATACTGCTCATACACAGGAGAGGCACTGGATCAGAAGACACCGCTGCTTCGTTCCATGGAAGCAATCAATATACAGGCTTTGAGACTTCTGAAGTTGTTTGGCAATACTACATCCAAGAAAGTGACTCCGTCTGTTGGACCGGAGCAGGAGTATTTCCTGGTAGATGAGAAAAAATTCCTTCAGAGAAAGGACCTGATTTTTACCGGCCGTACTCTGTTTGGTGCAATGCCGCCGAAGGGCCAGGAGCTGGATGACCACTATTTCGGTACGATCCGTCAGAGAATTGCTTCTTTTATGAAGGATGTCAATGAGCAGCTCTGGAAACTGGGTGTCAGTGCAAAGACACAGCATAATGAGGTTGCTCCGGCACAGCATGAGCTGGCTCCGATCTACGCAGAAGCCAATGTGGCAGTTGACCACAACCAGATCGTAATGCAGACTCTGAAGAGAGTTGCATGCCAGCATGGTATGAAGTGCCTGCTTCATGAGAAACCTTTCGCCGGAGTAAATGGTTCCGGTAAACATAACAACTGGTCCATCACCACAGATGACGGTATCAATCTTCTGGATCCGGGCAAGACACCGCATGAGAACATTCAGTTCCTTCTGGTGCTGTCCTGTATCCTCAAAGCAGTAGATACACATGCAGATTTGCTTCGTGAATCAGCAGCAGACGTTGGAAACGATCACAGACTGGGAGCAAACGAGGCACCGCCTGCTATTATTTCTGTATTCCTTGGCGAGCAGCTTCAGGATGTTATGACACAGTTGATCAGTACAGGTGCAGCTACTCATTCACTGAAGGGCGGCATTCTGGAGACAGGTGTTAAGACACTTCCGAATCTTGCAAAGGATGCTACAGACCGTAACAGAACATCACCGTTTGCATTTACCGGCAACAAGTTCGAGTTCCGTATGGTAGGTTCACGTGATTCTATTGCTTCCCCGAACATCGTGCTCAATACGATCGTTGCAGAGGCATTCTCAGAGGCATGCGATGCCCTGGAGGCAGCGGATGATTTTGATTCCGCAGTACATGATCTGATCAAGAAGTATGCGACAGAGCATCAGAGAATCGTATTTAATGGCAATGGATATTCTGACGAGTGGGTGGCAGAAGCAGAGCGCAGAGGTCTTCCGAACATCAAATCCATGGTAGACGCGATTCCGGCACTTGTGACAGACAAGGCTATCAAGCTGTTTGGCAAGTTTGGCGTATTTACAGAAGCAGAGCTGAGATCCCGTGAAGAGATCAAGTACGAAGCATACGCAAAGGCTATCAATATCGAGGCCCGCACCATGATTGACATCGCAAGCAAGCAGATCATTCCGGCAGTCATTAAATATACCAGAAGTCTTGCAGATACCGTGAATGCCGTGACAGCAGCCGGTGCTGAGGCATCTGTACAGATCGAGCTGCTCAATGAGACAAGTGCACTCCTGTCCGATACCAAGGTTGCTCTTTCTAAACTGACAGAGGTGACAGAGCAGGCTGACAAGATGGAAGAGGGCGCCGATCAGGCAAGATACTTCCACGATGTGGTTATGACAGCTATGGGTGAACTGAGAGCCCCGGTTGACAAGCTTGAGATGATCGTTGATAAGGAAATGTGGCCGATGCCTTCCTACGGCGATCTGATTTTCGAGGTATAATGGATACCTTTGATAACTGAAGTTCATTTGCTCATTCACATTTTTCCTTTATATATTGTCTCCGGAGATCTCGGTCTCCGGGGACATTTTTTGCACAAAAAATCCGCGGCGGCTTATCACCGCAGCGGATTTGATTTGTGGCTATACGCCAATACGAAAGATAAAAGGGAGGATGTCAGGCTAAAACCTGACCATATTATGAAAAAGTGTTGTTGCTCAGCTGTCATTTGACAGTATTCAGTATAATGTGAGAAAGTGAAGAAACGATGTTTATTGATTAAAAAATTTCTGAATGATAAATGAATAAAATATGAACATGTCTTTAGTGCATTTTTCACAATAATGATTGATTTTTTCTGAAGATTATATTAGAATAATACCATCTGAAAATTTTGGGGTGTTGCTATACTTAGAGAGATAAAGGAGGTATTTTTGTGATATCAAATCAGGTATTACAGACCACATTAGATGGGCTTAAATCAATCAGCAGAGTAGATCTCTGTGTACTGGATACGGAAGGCATTATGCTGGCGACTACATTTCCCGAGGCTGAGAAATTCAGAGATTCTGTGATTGGATTTGCAGATTCTCCGGCAGACAGTCAGGTAGTATCCGGATGTCAGTTTATTAAGGTATTTGATGAGCATCAGCTTGAATATATTCTGCTTGCCAACGGCAACAGCGACAACGTTCATATGGTAGGCCAGATGGCGGCTTTTCAGATTCAGAATCTTCTGGTTGCCTACAAGGAACGTTTTGATAAAGATAATTTCATCAAGAATCTGCTTCTTGATAATCTGCTTCTGGTGGACATTTATAACCGGGCGAAAAAACTGCATATTGATACGGATGCGAAGCGGATCGTTTTCCTTCTCGAAATCGATCATGAGAAGGACAGCACTGCTATGGAGAGTGTCCGCACCCTGTTTGGCACCCGTTCCAATGACTTTATTACGGCAGTAGATGAGAAGAGTATTATTGTTGTAAAGGAGCTTGGACCGCAGGAAAGCTATGACGATATGGAAAAGACAGCAGAGATGATCCTCAATTCTCTTGGTGAGGAGCGGAAAGAGCATGCTCTGATTGCATATGGTACGATTGTAAATGAGATCAAGGAGGTTTCCAGATCTTATAAAGAAGCCCGCATGGCTCTTAATGTCGGCAAGATATTCTTTGAAGAGCGTTCCGTGATTGCTTACAGTTCTCTCGGTATCGGACGTCTGATCTATCAGCTTCCGATTCCTCTCTGCAAGATGTTTATCCGTGAGATCTTTGACGGAAAATCGCCGGATGATTTCGACGAGGAAACACTGACTACGATCAATAAGTTTTTCGAGAACAGCCTGAATGTTTCCGAGACTTCACGTCAGCTCTATATTCACAGAAACACGCTGGTGTACAGACTGGATAAGCTTCAGAAGTCCACCGGTCTGGATCTGCGCGTTTTTGAAGATGCGATTACGTTTAAAATTGCATTGATGGTAGTAAAATATATGAAGTATATGGAGAATCAGGAGTATTAATATCACAGGAGGATACGGATGACTCATTTATCTGAGATCAGGGAGGAAACAGACGAACCGGACATAAAAAAGAAATCCCGGGCGGGCTTTCAGGCAGGTTTTCTGACCGGGGCGTTTACTGTACTTGTCTGTACCATGATTCTGGCGGCAGTGTCCGGTCTGTTTCGACGTCAGAGGCAGGGCGAAGAACAGTCCGGAGCAGAGGTGCTGACCAGTCAGGAGACAGCAGATAAACTGGAAGAGATACAGAAGCTGATCCAGAGGAAAGCTCTGGGAGAAATCGATGGGCAGGAGTTGTCCGATTATCTGTTTCGCGGTGTGGCAGCCGGTCTGGACGATGCCTATGCCAGATATTACACAAGTGATGAACTGACGTCAGTCAGAGAATCAAATGACGGGGCATATTATGGAATCGGCGCAACCTTATCACAGGATGTGAATACAGGAGAGATTCGGGTATCGACGGTCTATGAAGACAGTCCGGCGGCTCTTGCAGGACTGCAGGAGGAGGATCAGCTGCTTCGTCTGGAAGATACTTCGCTGACCGGTATGGATCTGTCGGATGTGATTACTCTGATCAGAGAATATGAAGGCATTTTTCATCTGACTGTTTTGCGTGACGATCAGGAGGCTGAGCTGGAGATGGCATGCGGTCAGGTAGAGAAAAAGACGGTAAAGTATGAGATCACAGGGGATGATATCGGTTATATCCGGATCACAGAGTTTGATTCGGTTACGGTCGTGCAGTTTCAGGATGCCGTGGATGATCTGATGGGTCAGGGCGTACAGGGACTGATTTTTGATCTGAGGGATAATCCGGGAGGGCTTCTGACCGCGGTCTGCGATATTGTGGATTATCTTCTTCCGGAAGGGCTGATCGTGTATACGGAGGACCGGAATGGTGTCGGAGAGGAATATAAGTCAGATGATGAGCATTATGTGAACTGCCCGATGGCCGTTCTGGTAAATGGAAACAGCGCCAGCGGTTCGGAGATATTTGCCGGGGCACTGCAGGATCATGAAGCAGCTGTGATCATTGGAACAACCACCTATGGAAAAGGAGTTGTCCAGAATACGTATGAGCTGTCAGATGGTTCAGCCCTTAAGCTGACTGTCGAAAAATACTATACGCCGAACGGTCAGGATATTGACGGAAATGGCATAACACCGGATTATGTGGTGGAAGAGGGGGACTCACAGGAAGAAGATCTTCCTCTGAATAAAGCACTGGAGGTTTTGAAAAATGAAGGAGCCGAAGATAATTTTTCAGGAGCGGCTGACTGATTTGAGAGCTTATGCATCTGACAGAAAAAATATTCTGGCGAAATCAGAGATCAGAGATTTTTTTGAGGGAACTCCTCTGGAAGACAGTCATTTCAATATGATTTTTGAATATCTGAAAAGTCAGAGGATTCAGATCGCGGATACAGAGGAGGAAGCGGAGGAGGCAAGGGACAGTGACAATCCAGGAAGTCTTTCTTTTTACCTTTCCGATCTGGAAAGTGCCGGCTATCTGAAGCGCCTGAAGGGAGAAAACGGTGAAGAATCAGACCCGGAAGAGGAGATGGAGCTGTTCCGTCAGATCATTGCAGGCAGTGCAGATGCCAGAGAACGTCTGGCAGAGCTGTATCTTCCTGTGGTCTGCGGTCTTGCAGATGAATATGAAGAGAATGAGATTCCGGTGGAGGATCTGATCCAGGAGGGCAACCTGGGACTCTGGATGGCTCTCTCAGAGATAGAGGAGACAGATACGCTTGCTGCCTGCCAGGCACGCCTGCTCAATGGCATCAATCAGGCGATGAATCAGGCGATTGAAGAAAGCCGGGGGCACAAGGAAAAGGGGCGGGCCATTGCAGAAAAAGTCAATCATCTGAATGACGCTGTCCATACTCTGGAAGAAGAGCTTGAGCATAAGGTCTCGGTAGATGAGCTGTCTGCCTATCTGGAAATGCCGGCAGAGGAAATACAGGATATTCTGCGGATGGCAGGCGATGAGATCGATATTGATGGAAAGAGATAAAAATAAAAACAGGCTGCAAAACCCGAATCCCGGGATCTGCGGCCTGCATTCATATACGGTGACTATTCCTGTGCCTGCTCTGGCTGTTCAGAATCGTCGGCGGCCGGAGACTGCTGCAGAGTCATCCGTACCAGCTCGATCCTTGTCTTATCCATTTTTTCGGCTTTCAGTGAGATACCGTCATCTGTCATGACCGATTCTCCTTCCTGGGGCAGATGATCCAGCTTTTCGATGATCAGTCCCCCGATGGAATCATAATCTTCGGAAGAAAGGGAAAGCCCAAGCGCATCATTGATGTCATCCAGCTTTACGGAACCTTCAATCAGATATTCCAGATCGGAAACTGCCTGGATCTGATCTTTTTCATCTTCATCATACTCATCCCGGATCTCACCCACAATTTCCTCCAGAAGATCTTCAATGGAGATCATACCTATGGAAGAACCATATTCATCCAGTACAATGGTAACGCTGACAGAATTTTTCTGCATTTCCATAAGCAGCTCGGAGGTCTTTTTATACTCATAAGTAAAATGAGGCTCATACATCACATTGGTCACTCTGAAATCAGGTGTGTCAGGTGCAAAAAAGAAATCCTTGATGTTCAGAATACCGATAATATTGTCTTTGTCACCCTGATAGACAGGAAGACGTGTATATTTCTCCCGGCGGAATACATCGAGAATTTCCTGATAGGAGGAGTCTGCGCTGACTGTGACCATATCAGCTCGTGGAACCATCACATCTCTGGCCTGCGAATCACCGAAATCAACTACATTATAAATCATTTCCCGCTCAGATTTTTCAATCACACCATCCTTGTGGCTGACATCCACGATCGTACGAAGCTCCATTTCTGTCATAGTATTCATGGAACCGTCCGGATCTACATGAAACAGACGGAGAAATACACGGCAGATATGATTGACAATATAGATGACCGGCGTCATGATGCGTACCAGTGCATAGATCACGGGAGCATAAGCCAGTGCAAGCTTTTCAGATTCGGCCGTTGCAATTGTTTTTGGTGTAATCTCGCCGAATACCAGTACAACCAGGGTCAGAAGTCCGGTCACAGCGCCCACAGAACCGCTGCCGAGAAGCCGGATGGCAAGAGCGGTAGCGAGAGAAGCGGTAAAATTGTTGACCAGATTGTTGCCGATCAGGATCGCGCTGAGCATTTTGGAAGAATTCTCAGTCACACGAAGGGCAGTCACGGCGCGCTTGTTTCCCTCCTCGGCCAGGGTCTGCAGACGGATTTTATTTACCGTGGTAAGCGCAGTCTCGGCGGAAGAAAAGAACGAAGAAAGAATGACGAGTATCACAAGCAACAGCAATTGTATGGCGTCATCAGATGCCAAAAAAACCATCTCCTTTTTAAAAAACGAAAAAACGTGCATCATTGCGGCGGTTACGCAGAGCAAATGATCTGCGTAACCGCCGCGCTCAGATTAAATACGAATATACAATAAAACAGGGGGAAATGCAATATATACTTTGCATAAAACAAAGAATAGCACATATGATATCTTGAAAGCAGATATGCATGGGGAAGATTTATGAATGGTGCGGGGAAAATGGCGAAGAATGTGATGAAATCACTGCTGGCAGCTTATCTGGTCACGGCGGTCTTTCTTTTCGTGCTTGCATTTGTGCTCCTGAAATTACAGCCGGATGCCCAAAAAACAGGGATCGCCATACTGGCATGCTATGTGATCTCCTGTCTGGCCGGAGGCTGGGTCTGCGGGAAAAAGGCAGAAAAACGAAAATTTTTGTGGGGACTTTTATCCGGAATTCTGTATTTCATCCTGCTTCTGGCAGTTTCGGGGCTGAGAGAACAGGCGCTTCCGGTCGGTACCATGCAGGTGCTGACTGCCTTTATTCTCTGTGCATGCAGCGGTATGGCAGGGGGAATGCTCTCCCCCTGACCGGAAAGAATTATAAACTTTTACTTCACATTTCAATAAATATGTGATATAGTGAATCTGCGCATAAATAAATGCGGTATTATCTTTTTGTTTTAATTACATGTTTCATGTCAATTCTGACAAACATCCCGTAATGCAACAGGAAAAAAGAGTTGGATCATTGAATTCGTCAGGATCAGGATATTGGTTATCGGAAATCAGGCAAAATTTAAAAGAGGTGTTTATGAGAGAAAAATATGAATTAATGTCTGTAGCTGCCCTGAAGGAGCTTGCGAAAAGCCGTGGGCTGAAGGGACTGTCAGGCATGAAAAAGAGTGATTTAGTAGATGTTCTTGTATCAGAAGATGCAAAAAACAGTCAGGCCGGAGAGGAGAAAGTGACTGGTCAGACACCGTCTGAGACCGCTGTTCAGGCGGATATTCCTCAGAAAAATACGAAAGAAGATCAGACCGGTGCGGTCGTATCAGAGAGAAAAGAAGCAGCTTCGGACCGCGTGCAGCCCTCCGGATACCGGGAAGAACAGCAGGGAGTATATCAGACTGCTCCGGTGAGAAACAGTGAGGATACGGCGCCGCGTCAGAAAAATATTATCCGTACCCCGGACAGAAGAGAGACCGGTGTAAACCGTCCCCGCAGAGAGGGTACCTACACTTCCTATGCCCGCCGGGAGGGCAGCGTGCAGGTCAGAAGAGAGGCGTCCGTCGTTGCGGACCGCAGAGAAAGCTATGGCACAGGAGAATCACGGGACAATACAGCATTCATCGAGCGACGTACGTATTCCCAGGAGAATGACAGAAGAGAAGTGCAGCAGACAGAGCGTCCGGAGACAGCAGCAGCGGGAGAGCGCACAGATGCAGGTACGGACAAGCCGCCGGTGGATCTGGCACAGCTGGACAGCGGTATTTCCGTAGGAGGCATCCTGGAAGTCATGCCGGATGGATACGGATTTATCCGCAGTGACAATTACCTTCCGGGAGAAAATGATGTCTATGTGTCTCCCTCCCAGATCAGAAAGTTTAATCTCAAGACAGGAGATATCATCACAGGAAATACCAGGATCAAGTCTCAGCAGGAGAAGTTCAGCGCCCTTCTGTATCTGAAGACGATCAACAATATGATTCCCTCTGAGGCGATGAAACGCTACAATTTTGAAGATATGACGCCGGTCTTCCCGAATGAGCGCATGCGCATGGAGCGTGGTTCCAGAGCGATCGCCATGCGTATCGTGGATCTGTTTTCTCCCATCGGCAAAGGTCAGAGAGGTATGATCGTATCTCCGCCGAAGGCAGGTAAGACCACCCTTCTCAAGGATGTGGCCAAGTCCATCCTTCAGAATGACCCGAAGATGCGCCTGCTGATCCTTCTGATCGATGAGCGCCCGGAGGAGGTTACCGATATCAAAGAGGCGATCCGGGGCGAAAATGTGGAGGTCATCTATTCTACCTTTGATGAACTTCCGGAGCATCATAAGAGAGTGTCCGAGATGGTGATCGAGCGTGCGAAGCGTTTGGTAGAGCACAATGAGAATGTGACCATCCTTCTCGACAGTATCACCCGTCTGGCCCGGGCCTACAATCTGACTGTTCCGCCAAGCGGGCGTACCTTGTCCGGAGGTCTGGACCCGGCAGCTCTTCACATGCCGAAGCGGTTTTTCGGTGCGGCCCGCAACATGCGTGAGGGCGGGAGCCTGACGATCCTGGCCACTGCGCTGGTGGATACCGGCAGCAAAATGGACGATGTAGTCTATGAGGAATTCAAGGGAACAGGCAACATGGAGCTGGTGCTTGACCGCAAGCTCTCCGAGAAGCGTGTATTCCCCGCAATCGATATTCCGAAGTCAGGCACACGCCGGGATGATCTGCTCCTTGACCGGGACGAGCAGGAGGCCATGGAGATCATGCGCCGTGCACTGAACGGAATGAAATCAGACGAAGCGGTGGAGAATATCCTGAACATGTTTGTCCACACCAGGGACAACCATGAGCTGGTGCAGAAGGTCAGACGGCAGAAGTTCATATAAAATCAATGGAAAAAGGCTTGCGCAAGCCAAAACCATATGATATACTGTCATAGTTGCGAATAAGACACGCATGTGGATTTCACGAATGGTGCCGGAGGCGGCTGGCAGTTCAGCACTCGGAAATACCGGTTTTTGTGAAGTGTGAACCATGCGGAAGATTTAACCAAAAGGAGAAAAGACATGAGCGTTATTTCAATGAAGCAGTTACTTGAAGCAGGTGTTCATTTTGGACATCAGACCAGAAGATGGAACCCGAAGATGGCTGAGTACATCTACACAGAGCGCAACGGTATCTACATTATCGACCTTCAGAAGTCTGTTGGCAAGGTAGATGAGGCTTATCGCGCAGT
>JAQXWO010000129.1 GCA_029225485.1 Lachnospiraceae bacterium | reverse complement strand
GTCTCCTCCGTTTCTGTTTCCCGCAGTTCTGTCTCCTCCGTTTCTGTTTCCCGCAGTTCTGTCTCCTCCGTTTCTGTTTCCCGCAGTTCTGTCTCCTCTGTTTCTGTTTCCTGTAGTTCTGTTTCCTCCGTTTCTGTTTCTTCCTCTTCAGGGATATCAAACATTTCCACATGCTGTATTTCAGCCGTATCTTCTACCAAAAAATACACTGTTTCTGCAATCTGATACCCATCCGGTGCTGTGATCTCGGTCAGAGTATATTTTCCTGCCGGCAGTTTCTCAATATAGTGTGGTTCCTCATCTGTTACCCACCTTTCAATCTCCTTGCTGTCCTCATCTTTAATCACAAGCTCAGCTCCAATCACCGGTGTTCCGTCTGTGATATCACTCTTGGTGATCTCTATTTTTGTCACATCATCATACATATTCACTGTCTGGATCTCCCCGGTATCCTGCACTGTAAAGCTGATGGTTTCTGCAGTGACATAGCCCTCCGGAGCCATGATCTCAGTCAGGGTGTATTTACCGACCGGAAGCATCTCGATGTAATAAGGTTCTTCTTCCGTGATCCATCTTTCGATCTCATTTCCCTCCAGATCTCTCAGGACAAGTTCCGCTCCGATGACCGGTGTTCCATCTGTCAGGTCTGTCTTGGTGATCTCTACCTTCGTGACATCATCTTTCATCGTCACATGCTGTACAGAATTATCATCTTCTACAGTGAATGTAATATCGCTTGCACAGACATATCCCGCAGGTGAAGCATCTTCATGAAGTGTATAGGTATATCCGACAGTAAGCCCTTTCACCGGATGAGGTTCTTCCCCGGATAACCAGCTGTCACATACATTTCCATCTGCATCTGTCACAGTCAGGTATGCCCCAGGCAGCTCCTTCTCGCCTGTCAGATCTGTCTTATGTACCAATATCTGTTTATCTATCATAACAGTTTTCTGCACTTCTCCTGTTTCCGTCACGGTAAATGCCACGGAGTTTGCCATCACATACCCCTCCGGTGCGCACTTTTCCACCAGCGTATAATCACCTGCCGGAATCTTATTGATCCGGTGGGGTTCCTCCACAGAGGTCCAGCTGTACATGAGCGTTCCTTCTGCGTCATAGATCTCAAGCTCTGCACCCGGTATCTCCTTCTCCCCTGTCACATCGACCTTGGAAAACTCACATTTTGTATAGTCATTGATCCATTCCAGTGTCAGCGTATCCGATCTTGCGTTATCTTCATCCAGATTCTTTCCATCCTGGTCGGATTCATAAATGAAGCCGTTAGCATCTACTGCCACATATCTCAAAGCAGTATCCAGGACATAGCCCGGAAGAGTCTCCACTTCTTTTACCACATAGATGCCTGATACCAGATAAGGGATTCGGATGCTTCCTCCCTCTGCAGTCACATACTGCCCTCCGGATACTGCCTTTTCATTGACAATGCCAGAATCAGACTCCCCTCCGATACGCTCCAGTTCAAAGGTGATGCCGTCAAGGACAAGCCCGTCCACGTCCTTCTTCTGCAGCTTCAGCACAGTCGGCCGGTTCGGGATACTATCTTCCAGTACTTCGTGCCTTATTTCAAGTTCTTTATGGGCCTCATCATAAGTCAGGGTGAAAGGATAAATACCGGTATCCAGACAGTAGCCTTTCGGCGCTTTGATCTCCTGTACATGGTAAGCGCCGAGGCACAGCGGCCTGCTGGTGCCTTCCCCCTCTTCATTTACCGTGAACACATCGATCTGTTCCCCTTTCTTATGGCGAAGGGTTCCATCCCCGGTCACAATATCTTCATCCGCAAATACCGCAAACACTGCACCGGAGATCTTCTCACCGGTCTTTCCATCTGTCTTCGTGACCGTGATGTCCCCCTGCGCCGGGAGATCCGTGTATGTCACCTCGATCACATCTTCCCAGGCATTGTTCTCATTTACCTGAAACTGCAGGTCTTCTCCAAGTACATATCCATTCCTGAGTCCTTCCCTGTCATAGGGCGGATCCACTTCTCGCAGATAGTAAGTGCCGTAGGGCAGCTTGGTGGGTGTTTCAATGTTCCCCTCTGCATTAGTGGTAAATTCCGTCACATGGTAAGTCGTGGGATAGGTCACCAGAAAGTCCATGACCTGTTTTTCTTCATCCAGAATCTGGAAGGTTGCCCCCTGGGGGATCACGCTGCCCGTCTGTGCGTCAGTCTTTCGGATCCGGATGCGTGACTCCATCGGAATATTGTTCAAATAGAGCCCTTTATAAGTCTTGCCGTCATAGACACCGCCTTCTTCCGTACCGTTTACGATAAAGTCTTTCACTGGAGTCAGTCCCTCCGGACAGTTTACCTCACTGATCTCATACTTGCCGTATGGAAGTGCGCCTGACTCGCAGTTTCCTGCATTCTTCTCATTTGTAGATGCAAATCCATGTTCATCAGTCGTAACCGTCATGACAACTTCCCCTGGCTGGTAAGTCTTCCCCCGGACAATGACCTCCTGCTCATTCACATTTTTAATGGTAAACTGAATGCCCTCCAGCGGGACCATCCGATCTGTGGCATCTTCCGATGTCAGGGAATCTTTAAATTTAAATAGATCAATATTAAAATGAACCGGCACATTTTTTACCGCCGTATCAGCTGTCGTGCGGTCGCAGATCTTCCTGTTGTCATCCTCCTTCCCGCCGATGGAAAAATCCCATTCCAGATGTTCCCCCTTTCGGGTATAGCCTGTAGGAGCTTTTATCTCTTTTACATGGTAAGTGCCACAGGGAAGGAAATCTGCTGCTGTTTCCACTTCCCCGTCCTCATCTGCTGCCAGAACTGCGATCACCTGCCCCGGTGCGTAAACCTCACGCACACCATCCTGATCCGCATCCACATAGACAGACGCCCCGGATCCATTTGTGAGCGTAAATTCCGCACCGGCCAGTGTGGCTGCGCCCTGCGCTGCCTTTCCCCGGTTCAGCTCCTGATCCCATTTCGCGATCCTGATGCCTCCCCGTATCACATCCTCCTTCACTTCATCCGTCATAACCCTGCCGTTTTCACGGATCTGCACGGTTTTGGCAATGTTCTCACCAGACAGAAGATATCCATACGGTGCCTTTGTCTCTGTTATTCTGTATGTACCATATGGAAGTGCTGAAGCAGATGTGGCCGCTGTGCCATCCTCACCTGTCGTAAGCGCTGCCACCACTTCCCCGTTTGCATACTCCTTTCCATCCACGATCACAGGATGGCTCGATTCATTTATAATAGTAAACACCGCACCGGCCAGTGCCGCATCGCCCTGTCTGCCGCCGACTGCATTTACTTCAATATCATACTTATTTACACGAATTCCTCCACGTATCACCGGATCCTGATACGTATAACTCAATTTATCATACTGTCCTTCTTCAGTGATTGTCACAGTTTTCACTGCCATATCAATCTGATATCCTTTCGGCGGCACGGTTTCTCTCACTTCATATGTGCCATAGGGCAGAACTTTCTTTTCTGTCTGTGCAAAACCTTTTTCATTCGTTGTAAGTGTCATCACCGTATCACCCGGCTTATACACTCTCCCATTTACCTTTACACTCTTTGCGCTTCGGTTGATCACAGTAAACTGAGCGCCTGCCAGATCAGCATCTCCCTGAGGCTCATCCTTTCCGGTATCCAGATCCACCTTCTGAAGCATAAATCCGCCACGTATTACTTCATCTATGACAGGCGTACCTGTCTTATCCACGATCTCACCATGATTTTTTATGGTGAATTCAATCGTCTGCGATGAAAGTTTATACCCTTGCGGAGCTGTTTTCTCTGTAATTCGATAAGTCCCCGCCTGAAGTACAGCGCCGATTCTGGCGATCCCGTCATCACCTGTTGTGATGACTGCCACCTCATCATTTTTATCGTATGCCCGGCCTGGCTGATCGGCTATGGACACCGAGAAATCATTCAGTG
Organism: Lachnospiraceae bacterium; assembly: GCA_029225485.1. Lineage (GTDB taxonomy): Bacteria > Bacillota > Clostridia > Lachnospirales > Lachnospiraceae > Choladousia. The sequence goes on along the minus strand of JAQXWO010000129.1, from coordinate 3,691 downwards.
AAGTAATCGAAAAAACTGCACCTTTCAATACCGCATCTCCGTCCGTCTGTTGTCCAGAATCAGCACTTGTTTTGTCAATAATAACACCTCCGAAGGACGGTTCTTCTTTGATGGTCTGAGTATTGTAGAGAACCCGGCCTGTCCCTGTTGTTTCGGCAGCATTTTCTTCCAAAGTAATATAATTGGTAAGTACAGAATCATTTACTCGAAATCCATCCGGGGCCGCTGTCTCCCGGAATGTAATACAGCCCAGGGGAAGTATTATTTTTCCATCCTTATCCGTAAAGAAATCATCTCCGCTTATGAAGCACTCCCGTGAAAGACTCAATACATAATCTCCGCTTTTTTCATCTTTTACTGTCCGCAGTTTCCACGTCCTGAGCGGAGTTCCCGTGACTGTCTCTCCGCCGTAAAATTTTACTTCGAATTCTGCGCCAGCCAGCGATGCATTTGTACTGTAATCGGTTTTCTTTAACAAAAGCCTTTCAGTCGTACCTGTAAAGGGTTCATCAGCAATTTCAACTACTTCACCTGATTTCGCGATCGTTACCTTTCTGATCTCCGTATTGATCCTGTATCCTTTCGGTGCCGGAGCCGCTTCCTGGATATAATAAGTTCCCTTAGTCAGGTGAACAGAGTCTGTCATCCCTGACTCATCCTTCACTTCCAGTGTGGCAATCACCTGTTTCATGGCAGCGTCCTTTGCCACATGGAATTTTGCCCCCATAAAGGAATAACAGGAATTCCCGTTTGTGACAGAGGGATTTGCAGACACCTTTTTGACCGATACCGGATAAGTCACCGGAACATTTGGAAACTGTACTTCTACTATTTCGCCTTCTTTTCGTGCTTTTGTCAGAGTCAGCTTTTTGATTTCTGTATTTATTTTAAAAATTTCCGGACAAGACAGTTCCTTGAGCCAGTATGTCCCGTAATCCAGTTCTACCGAGTCTGTACAGCCGTCGGAAAGTGTCCTCATTTTCTGCACCAGATACTGATTTGAGCAGCTTTCATCTGAAAAAACACCAAAAATGCAATTTGCCAGAGAAATACCCGGAACCTCTTCCGTTGTAACTTTTCGGATTTTCATCTCTGTATAAATCGGCTCATCGGCAAACTTCACACTTCTGGCAGGTGATGTTTTTGTCAGAGTGACTGTTTTGGGCGTTGAATTTATGATGAATCCCTTTGGTGCTTTTTCTTCTTTCACTGTAATCTTCACCGATTCTGCTGTATCATCTATACTGTCCAGCTTCAAATACGGTGTATATCCTTCTTCATCTGTTGTTTCTGTGCCAAGTAATTTTCCATTTTCATCATAAAATCCAAATACCGCCCCTTTTAAAGAATAACGGTCATTGTCTTCTGTAATTGCCGGCTCTGAAGATACTTTTCGGACTCTGATCCTCCAGTCATTCGAATTAATCATTTTGCTGGAGGATACTGTAATCTTTGGATTCGTATACAGACCATCTACTTTAGACGGCACCGTTGCTTTTTTGTAAATCACATTATTATCTTCGTCAATACAGTAACCAGCCGGTGCTTTGATTTCCTCAAATGCATAGTATCCCCTGGGAAACACCTCTGCCCCATTTATTGTGGCAATGGTTGGGCCAGAAATCTTCCTGGCATTTGAAACTATCATTTTTCCATCTGTCCCGGTTTCAAAGACCCAGTTTGCAACTTCCTTTTCGTAGGAAGAATCATCTCCATAATAATGTACCCTGATCTGAGCTCCTGACAGAGGATTTCCAGCAGCATCCTGTTTCACCACCGCACTGTCAATCACAACATACACGATATGGTTTTCCCTGCGAATCTCATAAGGTTCCGTGTGATTACGCTCCAGAGTAATACTGTGAAGTTCAGGATCTATCGTATGTCCCATACCTCTTGCCGTCTCCTGATAATACACGGTCTTCTTTTCCGCCGTTCCCAGTTCAATCTTAAGTTTCCCTGATTTACCATTTGATCCGACAGATACCGTACCCAGTTTTTCTGTTTTTTCTTTGTCTTCATAGAATGTAAATTCTGTATCTTCCAGACTGTAGTAATTGGAATATTTCTCTATCCAGTTATCAGGATCGTCCGATTCCTTTACCACATACACAGAATCTGCTGCCTCACCTTTACTCACCGTGAACGATAATGTGCCTTCTTCTGTAGAACCTGCTGCAAACCCGATGTCCTGTACACCTGAGACCTGAATCGCATAGGCCTCATAGCTCGTTCCATATTTTGTTGACAATGTATATTTTCCGGCCAGCTTTGCGTCCGTGTCTGCTTCCAGATGGAAAATAGTACCTCCCGGCATCGTTACAGTTCCTGTATGCTTCTTACCACTTTCATCATTTACAAATGTGATTCCCGTCGGCAGTTTGAGTGTTGCGGTGTTTTCAGGAACCGCTTTATACCTTGTGCTTCCAGTCTCTCCCTGTGTTGCCAGGAGTTTTTCTTTCGACAGCATACATACGGACGGATCCGGCAGATCATCTATATATCCATACAGTTCTTTCATCAGACTGATTCCTTTTGTGTTCAGATAACTGCTGTATTTTCCCGAATAGATATAGGATACCAGATTATGAGTCGCATAATAATAATCACTGTCATTTCCAAGCCCATATGTGTTCATTATTTTTTTAACATTGACTCCACTGAATGTTTTTCCCCATCCTGGTCCTCCGTAGCAATAAAACAAAGCCTTTCTGAGACGTAATTCTTTCCCTGATGAAGAATCCAGTGCATAAAGTTCTGAATTATAGTATCCTTCCTCCGGAGATCCATGGACCCGGTTCTGCAGGCAGTATGCCGCTACTCTCTCTTCTGTACCATCGGAGTATTTATATACAACTGTTTTTCTGTCTTCCCCGCCTCCGTTTGAAATCGAGGCCGCATGGTACGCTGCTCCATCCCTTGAGAAATACACAGATGTCAGTTTCGCATCACCCGCCGCAAACAGCTGTATCTCGGACAGTACCACTGTCTCAGATTCAACCCCAAGAATCACATCCTCTTCCGGCATTTCAAAACTAAACTGAACAGGTGTTTCTGTGGACGCCTCCCGGGTCGTGATACAGGAGATTTTTTCGCCGCTCACCGTGCTTGCAATCACCGATTCTACCGTTGTATCTTCATGGCAGGAAACAGTCAGCAGTACTTTTTCACCTGCCAGACATGTGTCGCTTTCCAATACGACATCAACAGCATCATTTTCAAGCAGTGATATGGTATACTTTTTTTCTTCCGGCTCTTCTGTTTCGGATTCTTCGAGACACTGCAGTTCTGTCTCTTCTGACTGTGTTTCTGTTTCCGACTGTGTTTCCTGATTGATCATCTCCAAATACTCATTAGACACATCTGAATCCAGCTGCACTTCTGACTCCTGAGCGGCTGTCTCTGAAGATTCTTCTGACGTTTCTGTTTTTTGCATCTCTCCTGACTCCTGCTCAACTGTGTCAGTAGATTTTTCCGGCATTTCTGTATCCTCTGCTTCCCTCTCTCCTTCCGGTTTCTGATCGGCTGGTTCTGGAGATTCTTCTGATATTTCTATCACTTCTGTTTCCGGCTGCTCTTCTGACCCTCGACCGTCTGATTTCGCAGATTCTTCTGATGTTTCCATCACTTCTGTTTCCGTCTGTTCTTCCGATTCCCGGTTTTCTGGTTCCGCAGATTCTTCTGATGTTTC
>JAQXWO010000128.1 GCA_029225485.1 Lachnospiraceae bacterium | reverse complement strand
AAAAATCGGAATATGGCGCATCGCACAAACTTTAAATAATTTTCTTGTCTGGGCTTCCACACCTTTGGATGCATCAATAACCATAACCGCAGAATCTGCCGCCATCAGTGTACGGTAGGTATCCTCCGAGAAATCCTGATGGCCCGGCGTATCCAGAATATTGATACAGTAACCGTTGTAATTAAACTGAAGAACCGAACTCGTGACAGAAATACCTCTCTGCTTTTCGATCTCCATCCAGTCAGACACCGCATGGCGGGCCGTCGCCTTTCCTTTGACGGAACCGGCCTGATTGATTGCCCCGCCGTACAGCAGGAATTTCTCGGTCAGTGTCGTCTTGCCGGCATCCGGATGGGAAATGATCGCAAAAGTCCTTCTTTTTTCAATCTCACTTCGTATATTACTATTACCCACTGTAACTTCCTCCAACCGTTCTATATCGGTCTACTATTCTACCAATCCTTTGAGTCTGTGTCAACGGGAGCAGCAAAATTTTCAGAGGTCACAGCTGTCGATCTGCCCCATGGCGTCCATATCCGCACTGCCGTCAAGACTCTGGGTATTCAGTGTCTTTCTTTTCAGACGTTCTTCCTCAGACTGCTTCAGAATATAGTTTTTGATCTCTTTGGCATGTCTGATATGCTGAAGCTTCAGATCCGGATCGGTCACATCACCGCTGAAGCAGTGAACTGTCCCGAGGCCGAATATCCTTTCTGCAAGGCTGGTCTCCAGACGCACATCTATGATCTTATAGAGATAGCAGTCATTCTCCTCCTGTCTCAGAAGTCCGCTGTTCACCGTGATGAATTCATCCGTAACCGTATATTTCGTAAAGGTCCAGGGCAGGCCGAAAAACAGCAGCCGCTTTTTTTCCATATATTGCATATTGATTCCTCCTTCAGCTAAGCTTTACTCAGTATATCAGAGTCTTTATAAAAAAGCAAAATTTTTCTTGAATTTCGGAAACGGATAGTATATGATAGCTACAGTTTAGGCAGACGGTATGCGATCTGCATGGCGAAATTCTGAACAGTTATTATCTACTTATGATCCGTTTTTTAAGGAGGTTCCTATGAGACATTTGATGAGTCCCCTGGATTTTTCAGTCGAAGAGCTGGACAGGCTTCTTGATCTGGCCAATGATATTGAAGCGAATCCAAAGAAATATGCACATGCCTGTGACGGTAAAAAGATTGCCACATTATTTTATGAACCAAGTACCCGTACAAGACTCAGTTTCGAAGCAGCGATGTTGAATCTTGGCGGCAGCGTACTTGGTTTTTCTTCGGCCGATTCCAGTTCGGCAGCCAAAGGTGAGACCGTAGCGGATACGATCCGCATTATTTCCAGCTATGCTGACATCTGCGCCATGCGTCATCCCAAGGAAGGAGCTCCGCTTGTCGCTTCCATGTACTCTTCCATTCCGGTCATCAATGCCGGAGACGGCGGTCATCAGCATCCCACCCAGACGCTGACGGATCTGCTGACCATCCGCACTCTGAAAGGAAGACTTGACAATATCACCATCGGACTTTGTGGAGACCTGAAGTTCGGCCGTACCGTTCACTCTCTGATCAGTGCCCTGGTACGCTATCCCAATGTAAACTTTATCCTTATCTCACCGGAAGAGCTTCGCATCCCGGACTATATCCGTGAAAATGTACTCCGGAAGAATCATCAGAACTTCAAAGAGGTGGTACGCCTGGAGGATGCACTCCCCGAACTTGATCTGCTGTACATGACCCGTGTTCAGAAGGAGCGTTTCTTCAACGAGGAGGACTATGTCCGCATGAAGGATTTCTATATTCTGGACAAGGCAAAGCTGGAGCTTGCAGGTCCGGATATGCTGATCCTGCATCCTCTTCCCAGAGTCAATGAGATTTCTGCCGAGGTGGATGATGATCCCAGAGCCGTTTATTTCAGGCAGGCACAGTACGGCGTATACGTCCGTATGGCACTGATTCTCACATTACTGGAGGTGGAAGTATGTTAAGCGTAGGACAGATGACAGAAGGGGTCGTTCTCGACCATATCGAAGCCGGAAAAGGCATGCAGCTCTATAAGTATCTGAAACTGGACAAGATGGACTGCTGTGTGGCGATCATCAAAAATGCCCACAGCAACAAGATGGGAAAAAAGGACATCATTAAGGTGGAATGCCCCATCGATCAGCTGGATCTCAATGTGTTGGGCTATATCGACCACAATATTACGGTCAATATCATCCGTGATGCTCATATCGTGGATAAGAAAAAGCTGTCTCTCCCGAAACAGCTGGTCAATATTATCCACTGCAAAAATCCCCGCTGCATCACTTCCGTAGAGCCGGAGCTGGATCATATCTTCCTGCTTTCCGATCCGGAAAAAGAGATCTACCGCTGCCGTTACTGTGAAGAGAAATACAAAGGCGAGCGCAAGAATTATAAATAAACGTATGGCGGCAGACCATTCATCAGGTCTGCCGCCTCTCTTTCTGTTATTTTCTTTTTTCATATTTCAGAAATGTATACTCCAGATCAAAATAAGTCTGCTCTTCACTGTCTGCCGTGATCTCCCATTCCTCCATCTCATTCAGATTCGGGAAAAAGGCATCCGCCTGATAGGCATGGTCGATCTTCGTCACATGTACGGCATTGCAGTATGGCAGAAACTGACGGTATACACTCTCACCGCCGATCACAAAGATATCTTGGTCTCTGTATTTTTTTAATTCCTCCAGCGTCTCCTCCACCGTATGGCAGACACACCCGTTTTTCACATGATAATCCTGGTTTCTGGTCAGG
>JAQXWO010000127.1 GCA_029225485.1 Lachnospiraceae bacterium | reverse complement strand
CTGTCCGTCTTCTGCTGCTATTTCTTTTTCTTCCAGCGCCTGCAGACAGTGGGGCGAATCCACCTGAAAAATCAGTTCCACAAGAGCAGGCTGCTGTGGATTACGTATCATTTCCCGGGATACCTTCTGACCCAATGCCAGATTGACAGAACCCATCAAAATGGATTTTCCTGCTCCCGTTTCTCCTGTCAGTATATTCAGTCCGGAACCAAATTCAACTTCCGCCTCATCAATCAGTGCAAGATTTTTCACATGCAAATAAGATAACATTTTTTCTCCTTATGACTCATTCAGCATTTTTCGGATTTTCTCCATCAGAAGCAAAGCCTCATCCGTACTTCGGATGGCACACATAATTGTATTGTCCCCGGCAATACAGCCGACGATTTCCTGAAAATTCATATCGTCGAGGGCTGCTGCCGCTGCCATGGCCATGCCGGATACCGTTTTGATCACAAGAATGTTCTGTGCATGGTCCATAGACTGGAATGATGCTTTCAGAACATTGATATACTTCTGACTCATCTCCTGATTGGTATTCTGGAGAACCGCATACCGGGAACCACCGTCAGGTTTTGCAATTTTGGTGAGCTTCAGTTCCCGGATGTCACGGGAAATCGTGGCCTGCGTCACCCGAAAACCTGCCTGATTCAGTTTTTCTGCCAGTTCTTCCTGTGTCTCAATATCATACTGACTGATCAGACGTATGATCTGAGCGTGCCGCTCTGTTTTCATTCGCTCACCTCCTAATTATTGCTCATTTTCTCCCGGAGTGTCTCCAGAAAACTGATATTATTAATCTTGATAAATCTTGTATCCTTTTTTGCTTTCGTGATAACAATCCGGTCTCCGGTCACCATCGGTACCCTGGCTGCCCCGTCAAAGGAAGCAACTCCCTGTTCCACGCCTCCGTCTCTTCCCGGACCCAGTTCGACCGTGATCGCATCTTCCGCCGGAAATACGATGCTTCGGGTATTCAGCGTATGGGGTGCCAGCGGCGTCATCAGAATCAACGATGCCTCCGGTGAAATGATGGGACCTCCGGCTGAAAGGCTGTAGCCTGTAGAACCGGTAGGTGTACTGACTATAATACCATCTGCCTTATAAGTATTCAGATAGGTATTATTGACATAGTTATTAAACTTAACCACACGCAGCGCACCTTCTCTGCTGATGACAATATCATTCAGTGCCGTATCACTGGCAATCACTTCCCCATTTCTGATGACAGTTCCGGAGAGCATCATCCGGCGCTCAATGGTAAACCGGTCACTCATCAGTCTGTCCAGGGCAGGATAAATAGAATGCTGATCGATCTCAGCCAGATAGCCCAGCGTTCCCAGATTGATTCCAAACAACGGAATATCTTTATCCACCACGTCTCTGGCCGCCTGAAGCAACGTTCCGTCACCCCCAAGAACGATCACACACTGCATATCATCCGGAATCCGGGATGGATCTGTATGATAATATGGCTGGTGTTCCTTTTTTTCTTCTGCCTGAAGAATCAGACATTCTTTCTGATGACTGCAAAGATAATTTGCGATCCGGTTTGTCACCGTCCCGTTTTTATCCTTGATTCCATTGGTAATAATCGTAAATCTGTCCATTCATCCACCTGTCTGTCACGTCAGTTCTTTATGTGCCGCTGCCACTATCCGATCAATATCCACCGGAATTGCGGCAACAATCTGCCCTTCCGGCAATTTCTGCAGATGAAGCAGATACTCTATATTTCCCTCCGGTCCTTTGATCGGAGAAAACTCCAGATTTTTTATTTCGAAGGAAATACTGGAAGCGTAGGCAATTACTTTTTCAATCACTTCTTTATGCACCGCCGGATCACGGACAACACCCTTTTTTCCCACTTTTTCTCTTCCCGCCTCAAACTGCGGCTTGATCAGGCAGACAATCTCACCATTTTCCGTCAGCAGATTTCTTACCGGAAGCAATACTTTGGTAAGGGAAATAAAGGAAACATCAATAGAAGTAAACTGAGATAATTCCTGAATATCTTCCGGTACCACATAACGGATATTGGTCCGCTCCATGCAGACCACCCGTTCATCATTTCTCAGTTTCCAGTCCAGCTGCCCATGTCCCACATCAATAGCATATACTTTCACTGCTCCGTTCTGCAGCATACAATCAGTGAAACCTCCGGTAGAAGCACCCACATCCATACAGACTTTATCTTTCAGCGTCACACCAAAGTGAGTCATGGCTTTTTCAAGCTTCAGTCCGCCGCGGCTTACATAGGGAAGGGTATGACCTTTGACCGTGATCTCCACGGTATCCGGAAACATGGAACCGGCTTTATCCTCCCTCTGACCGTCCACCAGCACATTGCCTGCCATGATGATTGCTTTCGCTTTTTCTCTTGATGGGGCCAGACCACGGCTGACCACCAGTACATCTAATCGTTCTTTCATTCCTGTCTCCCGTCCGCACTGTATTCATTTATCCAGGTTTTCACACGGCTCTCCACCGAATCCACATCCATCTGCTGCTGCCGCATCAGATCCG
>JAQXWO010000126.1 GCA_029225485.1 Lachnospiraceae bacterium | reverse complement strand
TGAAATCAGCCGCAGGGTCGAAGTCAGTCTGTCGAAATCTTAAAAAAAGCGGGCGGTGGATCTGCAGGGGCCGGAGGAGTCTGTAGCGAGCCGATGGAATTACTTATGCGGCAGATGTGTTGGAAAGACTGTGAGTTTCAGCGTTCAACGCTGAAACTCAAGTGAGACCTGTCTGAGTGAGCTGGCATCAGCCAGCGAGCGAGTGGCGAACGGCTGTCTTGGAAACACAGCTGGCGCATTAGCAATTCCCGGCGCAGCGATTTGAACTCCTCCGGCCCCTGCAGACCCACCGTCCGCTGTTAAGATAACCTTCAGCAGACTGACTTCGGCCCTGCGGCGTCCTGTATTAATTAACTAAAGCCCGATTTCGTTAATTATTTGTCATTTGTTGCATATCTCGATGAAATGGACTATAATAGAATTCATTAATCAATTAGGAACGAATGATCTGCACGGACACAGGACCGGACCGGTCTGACATACAGGATCTGAACTATATACAGGCTTCCGGTTTCTTCAAAAAGGATGTTCTTCCCGGATTCATCTCAACGCTTTCATGCCAATATCCGGTGATATGCATCCACGGCCAATAGACATGATACTTTCCTAAGATATCTTGTCTGTTCCAGATGAAACTGCCAGACAGCACTTTCCAGCTGTCAGCGCTTCATCCGCATCAATAAAAGCAAGAGTATATTTGGAGCTATTCAATAAAAGCAGCCAAATACGGAAGTGTACTTGACTTAAGATACAGGATATGCTGGTAAAGCAGACCAGAATTATCAGGCATATCTTCTGCAACACGTCCGTGCGGGTTACATCATCTCATCGCTGTATCCCCACCGCTTTTATTTATTCTTCCTGGCAAGTTTTCTGTTTTATCGCGTAATCGTTTTGTTCCTGAAGGAGGAAATACTATGGATGATGAAAAAATCAAAGAAGGCGTGCGTCTGATTCTTGAGGGGATCGGTGAGGATATCCACCGTGAGGGTCTTCTGGAGACCCCGGACCGGATCGCCCGTATGTATCATGATCTGGCAGGCGGATATACAGAGGATGCGGCAACACACCTGGCAAAGCGTTTTCATGTAGATAATAATGACATGGTTCTGGAGAAGGACATCCATTTTTATTCTTTCTGTGAGCATCATATGCTGCCTTTCTACGGAACTGCGGCGATCGCCTACATCCCCAACGGTGAAGTAGTCGGACTAAGCAAGATCGCACGGACAGTCGAAGTATTTGCCCGCCGGTTCCAGCTGCAGGAGCGGCTCACCGCCCAGATCGCAGATGTGTTTATGGAGGAATTAAAGCCCCAGGGCGTGATGGTTCTCATTGAGGCAGAGCATATGTGTATGACCATGCGCGGTGTAAAAAAGCCCGGCACCAAAACGGTCACTACCGTGACCCGGGGCGTTTTTGACGGAAATGATTCCCTGCAGACTTCCTTTTACCGGATGCTGGAGTACGGCAGATGAGCATCGAGAATAACGAAAATAGATGGAATGATCTCTCTTCCGGTCTTTCTTTCACAGATTCGGACGCTGCCCCGGAGGGCGGTGTCGATTCCATGGACAAGGTTCAGCGGATCTGGGAGCATCCTCTCTTTCAGGAAAGCCTTCACAGGATTGAAGAGCTGGAGCGGACGCGTATTTTCTGCGGTCACGACCGGACACATCTGTTTGACGTGGCCCGTATTGCCTACATAGAAAATCTGGAGCAGCAGATGCAGATACCAAAGTATCTGATCTACGCAGCTGCACTGCTCCACGATATCGGGCGTCATCTGCAGTATCAGGAGGGTATTCCCCACCACGAAGGCAGTGCCATGCTTGCAGAGAAGATTCTTCCGGAATGTGGTTTTTCTGCTGAAGATACCGCCCGGATCCTGGAAGCGATCCGCTCTCACCGTGACAAAACCATGCGCACCGGCAGCGGACTGCCTGGTCTTATTTACCGGGCGGACAAGCGTTCCCGGTGCTGTTTTGCATGTCCTGCCGAGCCGGAGTGCGACTGGGAAGAGGAAAAAAAGAATATGAAATGGAGTGTATGACACATGATGAAAATTGGAAACCGCATGTTCGACACAGAGCATGAATGTTATATTATGGGTATCCTGAACGTGACGCCGGATTCTTTCTCCGACGGCGGACAGTGGAACGACCTGGATCGTGCCAGAGGGCATGTGGCTGACATGATCGCAGAGGGAGCTTCTATTATTGATGTGGGAGGCGAGTCTACCCGCCCCGGTCATGTACAAATCTCGATTGAGGAAGAGATCGCCCGTGTCGTTCCCTATATTCGCATGATCAAAGAAAATTTCGATGTCCCCGTATCCATCGACAGCTATAAAAGTGAAGTGGTCGAGGCAGCTCTTGCTGCAGGGGCCGATCTTGTCAATGATATCTGGGGCTTCAAATATGACCGCCGAGTGGCAGAAGTGACAGCAAAATACCAGGTACCCTGCTGTCTGATGCACAACCGTCAGGAGCCTGTATACGAGGACTATATGACGGATGTCTGCAATGACCTGCGTGAATCAGTGGATATCGCTCTGGCCGCAGGCGTTCAGCCGGATCAGATCATCCTGGATCCCGGCGTGGGCTTCGGCAAAAACTATGAGCACAATCTGATCATCACCAATGAGCTGGAGAAGCTGATCGGCCTCGGTTATCCGGTGCTGCTGGCCACCTCCCGGAAATCCATGATCGGCCTGACTCTGGATCTTCCTTCTGACCAGCGGGTAGAGGGGACTCTCGTGACCACCGTATTCGGCGTCATGAAAGGAGCTTCTTTTATCCGTGTACATGATGTGAAGGAAAATTACCGGGCAATCAAAATGACACAGGCGATTCTGCTTGAGCACAAGCCAGAGTAAATAAACACATACATATCACAAAAAGGATCCCGTCAGACGGGATCCTTTGCCTGCCGGAAATAACCGGACTGTATCTGGATGATTGAAAACAGAATGAACTGTTCAGAAAACAGGAAAGGAATATTCCATGAATTTAGAACAATACGATAAAATCTCCATCAAAAATCTGGAAGTCTTTGCCCATCATGGTGTTTTTCCAGAGGAAAACAAACTGGGTCAGAAATTTCTCGTAAGCGCCGTACTTTATACCGATACGAGAACAGCCGGCATAACAGACGATCTGACAAAATCCATCCATTACGGCATCGTCAGCCAGAAGATCACAGAATTTCTTCAGCAGCATACCTATCAGCTGATCGAGACAGCAGTTGAACAGCTGGTGCAGGAGCTGCTGCTCACCACTGAGCATCTGCAGGCCGTAACCCTGGAGCTGAAAAAGCCCTGGGCCCCTGTGGGACTTCCTCTGGAGACTGTATCTGTCACGATCACCCGAGCATGGCACACCGCCTGCATCGCCCTTGGCTCCAATATGGGAGACAAAAAGGCATATCTGGACGGTGCAGTCAAAGCCCTGTCGGAATCGCCCTGCTGCCAGGTATTGAAAGTATCCGATTATCTGGTCACCGCTCCCTACGGCGGTGTGGAGCAGGATGATTTCCTGAATGGCTGTCTGACCATGCGGACGCTGCTGACTCCCCATGAGCTGCTGGACCGGCTCCACGAGATCGAGCAGGATGCCCGGCGGGAGCGGCTGATCCACTGGGGCCCCCGCACACTGGATCTGGACATCCTGCTGTATGACGATCTGGTGATGGCAGATGAGACGCTGATCATCCCCCATGTGGAAATGCACCTGCGGGATTTCGTGCTGAAGCCGCTGGCGCAGATCGCGCCATGGGTGCGTCATCCTGTTTTCGGCATGACTGTCTGTCAGATGCTGGCACAGATAGAAAAATAGAGATATTCACCCCGGAATTTCCCCTACTCCGCCCAGCACCAGCCTCGGTCTGTATGGGAAGTTCTCTATGGTTTCCCTTGTAGATACCCCGCTTAAGACAAGGATCGGATCCATGCCGGACTCAATTCCTGCCACAATATCCGTATCCATCCGGTCTCCGATCATGGCAGTCTCCGACGAATGAACCCCCAGCATCTGCAGACCGGTTCTCATCATCAGCGGATTGGGTTTGCCGACATAATATGCCTGCTTGCCGGTCGTGGCCTCGATCGGCGCCACGAAGGCTCTGCACGCAGGGGCGATCCCTCCCTCCACCGGACCTGTCAGATCCGGATTGGTCGCAATCAGCTTGGCACCCCGGTTCACAAGCGTCATGGCTTTTAAAATATGCTCATATCGATAGCTTTCCGTTTCCCCTACCACAACATATTCCGGATCCACATCATTAATCGTGATACCGACATCATACAAGGCATTATATAACCCATGCTCGCCGATCACATAGGCGGTACATCCCGGTGACTGATTCTGCAGAAATCTGGCTGTCGCAAGGGCACTTGTATAAAAGTGCTCTTCGCCCACCTCCAGTCCCATGCGTTCCAGCTTCTTCTGCAGCTCTTTCGGAGACCGATAGCTGGAATTGGTCAGAAATAAAAACTGTTTTTCTTCTTTTTTCAGCCATTCAATAAACTCTTTTACTCCCGGAAGGATCTGATTTCCATGATAAATGACTCCATCCATATCACAGATAAACCCTTTTTTCTGTCTTAATTGCTCCATCTTTCACCTGCTTTCCGCCGAAGCTGTCCTGTCGGCCAATGATCGAATCGTCCTTATGCTCTATTATCTCCTAAAAAATCTTCTTTATTTTGAAAAATATAATACAGACTGCCAACACAATAATACTTAAGATAATCACGCCTGGATAACCACTCTCTAATTCAGGCATGTTCTGAAAGTTCATGCCATACCACCCGGTGATGAGTGTAAGGGGAAAGAAAATTGTGGATATTATGGTTAAAAACTGCATATTGCTGTTCTGCTTTGCATCTATTTCAGCCTGGTATGCATCCTTTACCTGCCCTGCATATTCCAGCAGATGAGACGTCTTGTTCATCAAACGCTCCGCCCGGTCAGAAATTGTCCCAAAATACTTCAAATGTTTTTTTGCAAAATATCGATTTTCATTTTCTTCCAAAGCTCTGCCTACATCCATCATTTCATCATAATATCCCCGCAGGATAAGAAGATCCCTGCGAATTGCCAGAATATCTGACTGAAAGTTTTCTGTACGGCCGCTGTGAACCGTTTCTTCCAGTTCCATGAGTCTCTTTTCAAACTGAACCAGCTGTTCCAGATCCCGGTTCATAAATTCTGCAATATAATTGAACAGAAATATTTCTTTTGTCTTATACCTGGTATTCCTCCTGCGGCTGATACGGGCTACAAGCCTTTTTGAAAATTCATCGTCATCCACCAGCACCACTTTATCACGTGTAACAAAAAACAGAATACGATACCTGCTTCCTTGTACGTCCAGAAGCTTCGGTATACAGAAGGATCCCGTCAAACAGCCCTGCTGTGCTTCGATCTTACAAAATTCGATCTTATTCAGTTCAATTTCTCCCTCATAACTAATTTCATTCTTCTCCAGTACTTCAACTGCATTCTGAGAATCTGTAATGATAGGTTCAAATTCTACAGATTTCCCGGCAGCAGCACCGGCCTCTCTCTCCAATCCATCTTCACCTGTCATTTTCTTTCCCTGACAGTATTGCTATCCGGTTTTAAAACGGAAGCTTTTTCCGCATTGCTGTATGCCATGGCATAAAACATTTCCTGTGAGTTCAGCTTCACATCATTCAGGTTCCGATCCACATAATTTCCCTTTGAGGTCAGACATTTTCCCTTTTCGTCATCGTTCATCATGGTCTCAAACATCCAGTCCAGACGTTCTCTCAGTTTTTCGTCAAGGACCGGTACCGCCACCTCTACCCGGCGGACTGTATTCCGTGTCATAAAATCAGCAGACGCGATATACACTTTTTCCCGTTCTTTTGTTCCGAACCGGTAGATTCTGGAGTGCTCCAGAAACCGTCCCACGATGCTCACAACCTTTATATTCTCCGTATAACCCTCTACGCCCGGAATCAGGCAGCAGATACCTCTCACGATCATTTCAATTTTCACTCCGGCCTGAGAAGCTTCGATCAGTTTATCAATAATCACCTTATCGGTCAGAGAATTAATTTTGATACCAATATACCCATTCTCTCCCTTCTTTACATGTGCAATCTCTTCCTCGATCATATCCAGGACCCGGTTCTGCAGGCACTTTGGAGCTACCAGCAGAAGACCGGTCTTCTCCACCGTCTCTCCCTTTAAGAGCGCAGCAAAAACCTCAGCCGCCTCTTTTCCGATTTCCTGATTAGCCGTGATCAGGGACAGATCCGTATAAAGAGCAGATGTTTTCTCATTATAATTACCGGTTCCGATCTGTGTAATATAGGAGACGCCGTCCTCTGTTTTTCTGGAAATCAGGCAGAGCTTGGAATGCACTTTATATCCATTCAGCCCATAGATCACCCGGCAGCCGGCTTCTTCCAGTTTTCTGGAATATTCAATATTGCTTTCTTCGTCAAAACGTGCCCGGAGCTCCACCAGCACCACTACTTCTTTTCCATTCTCGGCAGCTTCCACCAGCGCGTCTACGATCTGGCTTTTATTTGCCAGTGTCATCTTTATGGAGACTACCGTATCATCCTGAGCCGCCTCATAAAGCAGACTGATGAAGGGCTTAATGCTCTCAAATGGATAGGACAGCAGTACATCCTTTTCCATGATCTGCGGAATGAGATATTTCTTGTCCTCCAGTTCGGGCGTCATTCTCGGAGTCCGTCTCTGGTAGAAAAGGTCTTCCTGCGCCGTATTTTTCAGATAACTCTGGATCGCAAATACAAAAGACATATCCAGCGGAACTCTGGACAGAAAGACGTGATCATTCTCCACATGAATGTCTCTGCATAAGGAACTGATCATCTTTTTGTTCAGTTCTCTGGAAAGCTCCATTCTGACCGGATTCATTCTCTTTCTCTGCTTGATCAGATTTTCCATTGCCTCCCTGTAATCCAGATCCTCATCATAGATCGTCTCCGTATCAATATCCGCATTTCTCGTGACACGGAGCAGGGATTTTTCTTTCACTTCATAATTTTTGAACATCTTGGGAAGGAAATGAAGGATCAGCTCCTCTGAGAGCATAAAGGTACCCTTTCTGGTGGGAATATCAATCAATCGTTTAAAGACATTATTACTGCAGGGGATAATGGCAGTCCTTGTCTTTCCGCCCTTCGTCTCCAGCAGTGCAACTGCATAAATATCCTTATTTTTCAGGAACGGGAAAGGCTGCTGCTTACTCACAATATTCGCCGACAGATAAGGAGCGATCTCATGGTCAAAATAAGCCTCCAGCAATTTTCCTTCTTCCGCAGACAGCCGGTTGAAATTGATCAGCCGTATTCCTTTCGGCTCCAGCTCCCCCATCAGCTGTTCATAGATCGCCGCCTTCTTCTGATCCAGTTCTCTGGTAACCTTCAGAATCGCTTTCACCTGTTCTTCGCTGGTCATATTGGTCTTGTTTTCCCGTATGACTTCTGAGGATTCCATCTGATCCATGAGTGTAGCGACTCTTACCCTGTAAAACTCGTCCAGATTGGACTGATAAATAGCAGCAAAGGTCAAACGTTCTGCCAGCGGCACTCTGGGATTTCCCGCTTCGTTCAATACCCGCTCATTAAACTTCAGCCAGGACAGTTCTCTGTTCATCATATATGAACCATTTCCCATATCTTATGTCTTCTTCTCTTCTTTCTTCATCTCAGCAATTCCTCTCTATAAAATATCACAAAAAGCATACTATAAGAATGTCAATTCTGAGAGATATCTATGTTAAATTTACGTAAGAAATCACGTACTTTCTACAAATAATTCTTTCACGCAGCACAGATCCGGCAAAATCCGGTATGCCAGTTTTTCCATCTCCTCCGTGGGCGGAAGCAGATCCGGCACCATGATCGTCTGCATACCGGCGCTGCTGGCAGACCGGACACCATTGTAGGAATCTTCCACCGCATAGGCATCCTCCGGGCAGATTCCCAGCTTCCGGCAGACCGTCTGATAAATCTCCGGATCCGGCTTGCTTCTGGTAATCTGGTCTCCTCCCACCACCGCCTGAAAATAATCCAGAAACCCGGCATTTCCAAGCTGACTCACCACCGTATTATAATCGGTAGAGGAAGCAAGACCCACAATGGCATTGCGCTGCTTCAGCCAGTCAAGTATTTCTTTTGCTCCTTTTTTCACAGGAATGCCCTCCTCATCCCAGAGCCTGCGGATCTCACGTCTGGCATCCTCCAGAAAATCCAACGCTGGAAAATCCTCTCCCATCACATGTTTCAATACCTCCAGCATCCGTTCCCGATTGCCGCCGATACAGGAAGCCAACAGACTGTCCACATCTTTGACGCCATATTTCCCGCTGCAGGCATGCCATGCCCTCCGGCACAAAACCTCCGTATCAAAAATCACTCCGTCCATATCAAAAATTACTGATAACATATCCTTTCTCCTCTTTCTTTCCATGAAAAGAAGAAGCTGATTTTACTCAGCTCCTTCCTTTCGAACGTCTGATTTTTCTCAGATTATCCTGCCGTCTTTTACTGAAGATCCTTCAGTACCGCAGTCGCCTCTTCATTCATGATCTGCATCTGCTCTGTCACATCCTCAAAATCATAGAGGGTAGCTTCCATCATAGAGGTTACCAGATTAGCCACATCGCCCATTGTTCGGCTGACGTACCATATGCTCGTTATTCGCATACGGAAGCTGCTCAAAGGCTTTCTGGTAATTCGGATCTTCTCTCTTGGCAACAACAGCGTCCATATCAGCTATTGTCTCTGAGCAGGGCAGATAACCGATCGAAGAAGAATAGGTAGCCACACCGCCATTATCTGTGTACATCCAGTGCAGGAAATCCCAGGCTGCGTCTTTTACCTCAGAAGCAGCCAGCATACACAGTGTATTACCACCGGTAGGAACTGAGTTTACTTTTTCCTTCGGAACAAACTGTACGGAAAAATCAAAATCTACCGCGTTCTGAATACCGGTCAGAGCTCCGATGGAATTGATGATAAATGCTGTTTTTCCTTCGGCAAACAGCGCACTGCAGTTATCATCCTGAGCCGGACCGAAGTACATCACTTTATCCTTTACCATGTTCTGTACTTTCTGCCACATTTCAATTCCGGTTCCGTCCTCCACACAGGCAAAGGTGGATCCATCCTCACTGAAGCAGTGAGTGTCATTCTGAGCAATGAACATCCAGAAATACCACGGATCATGAGGAAGCGCAAAGCCATATTCCACTTTTCCTTCATCGATGAGGGTACCTGCCACCTGGGTCATCTCATCCCAGGTCGTCGGAACCTGAAGTCCTGCCTCCTCAAGCAGTGCATCGTTGCAGTACATAACCGGTGTGGAACATCCCATCGGAAATCCCAGCAGTGTCTCGTCTGTGGAAGCCGGGTCAAAGCTCATACCGGTAATAAAGCCTTCATAAAAGTCGTTTTTCATACCGGATTCCTGCATATAAGGAACCAGATTTTCCAATATGCCGTCCTCTTTTGCCAGAATTGAGATCTGACCTGAGCCGGTCTGAAGGATGTCCGGTCCGTTTCCTGCTCCGATGGCAGTCTGTACCTTGGCAATGGAATCATAATAGTTGCCCTGATATTCCGGTACTACCTCCACTTTATCCTGAGAAGCATTGTATGCATCCACCACCGACTGCAGCAATTTTTCATTGTCACCACCCATAGAATGCCAGAAATTGACTGTTACCTTCTCTCCTTCTGCCTGGACAGGAATACCTGAACATGTGCCGACTGCCGCAACAACGGTCATGGCCAGTGCTGCTGTTCTCATACTTCTTTTACTCATAAAATATCCTCCTTGATAGGTATGATACTGCATCCTCCGGATACAGTTTCTATGTAATCCGGCATTCACAATCTTCTGTATCTCTCTCTGGCCGTGATCACTGACCAGTACCAGATTGGTTTCCTCAAGAATTCCCGCATCCCCGACTGCCTTCATAATTTTCCCGATATACTGATCCGTATTTTCCACTGTCTTCTTCACCTGGTCATTAAACAGACCGTACTGGTGGCGGGCCCAGTCCACATCAGCCGGATGCAGAAACAGCACATCAGGTCTGTACTGCCGGATGATATCACAGGCACAGTCCACAATGAATGTATCCAGCTGCGGATGAAGAGGACGTCTTACATCCCCTGTATTTTTTTCCACGATCTGAATCATCTCTTCCGACGATCCCATACGGGCAAAGGCCTCGCTCGGCGTATCTATCGGTGACTGGATCCAGTACTCATCGATCAGATAATCAATTGCCGGATGGTTTCCTGTTACCGGCCAGAACACAGCTGCCGTGCGGTAGCCGGCTTTCTTTGCCTCTGTAAAAATATCTGTTTTCCAGAGATTATATTTGTAGTCCCAGAGCCAGGGCAGATTCTCCGCCTGACCGGGATGAAATTCCAGATTTCCCGTAACTCCGTGCTTGTCCGGATAAACGCCGGTGCTCATAGTTGCATGGCATGGATATGTGATAGTGGGATATACAGAACGCACCTGCCTGATTCCTGCGCCTCCTGCAAGATATTTCTGAAAATTCGGAAGCGAAGAAAGATATTCCATATCCTCCCAAACCAGCGCATCCGCAGACATCACGATCAATTTTTTCATCACTTTATTTCCTCCTGTTTACATTTTTGCATTATAAAATCCTCCTGTAAAATCCGCCGCCGCAATATTGTAAAATGTGCGCAAAAAAAAGATATGCTTTTTTCCGCATATCTATTACAATCGTAAAATAACTGTTCTAATCCGGCCGACGACATGATTCACATTTCATCGGTATGGCATATCCGGTACATTGTAAATAATCTGGCAAAGACTCTGAAATTCAAGAAACTCTGCCAGATTTCTGTTTCCATATTTATTGAAATAATGCTTCCTGCTCTGTTTTACAGATTTTCCGGGCGCTCCACTGCGTGATCTTCCCAGGTATCTGTGTCTGCCGCACCGGACAGATCGGCGGTATCACTGTAACTGTCCACAGTCACTGTATACTCGCTGTCACCTTCTGTATAGATCGTTCCGTCTGTTCCCTGTACGGTCACTGTTTTTCCTTCCTCATCTATGATGGAACCGGAACAATTCAGCACGCTGACCTCACTGTCACCGGTCACGATCCATACGGAATCCTCGCTGATGGATACACTGCAGGCTCCGTCTCCGCCCTCTCCGGCATACGTTTCATCCTTCACAATGGCGCCGGTCAGCATGCTCCCGCTCGTCATATAAAACTGCAGATTGCTGATGCTGTCCCAGAGCACATCTCCCTGCATTTCCTGACTGATTCCTGTAAACAGACAGTCGGAACCATTACTGCCCGTCTGTCCCCAGCCACGGCTGTTGGTGTTTCCGGTACACTGCAGGAAAAATCCACTGTCATCAGCACCAACGATCTTTACATTCTTCAACGTAATGGTACATTCTGTATTTGTTGTGTAAAAAATTCCTCCATTCCCGGATGTCAGGGTGCCTCCCTCCATCTGGAAAGTACCATTTCCTATCTCGGAATCTCCCGACATACTCTGATACACAATGACCGTCCAGGTATTGTCATTCCGATCGTCATCGCTCAT
>JAQXWO010000125.1 GCA_029225485.1 Lachnospiraceae bacterium | reverse complement strand
TGGATCTGATTTGCGGCAGCCTGGAAGGAAAGACAGCGCCCTCCGGGCAGGAACCGGAGCTGGTGTGGGGCGGCGGCCTGCAGTACGCAGAGACTTTTGCCATGATAGAAGAGGGAGACCAGTGCAGCGCTCCATTTCTGTATGAGCCGGAAAAGATTCTGCGAGTGGAAAGCTATGACCGCACAGTCCTGTATGAAGAGGGACGGGATTACCGGGTGGAAAAGGGAAGGCTGGTACTGACGGAACACAGCCGGATTCCTCATACGGGATGGGAGTACTTTTTCCATCCGGATCAGGAAACGGCAGAGGAAGCGCTTCAGAACAATCCGGTGAAGCTGGATTTTGGACCGGTCGCTTCTGTGGATGGAAAATATCTGAACCTGGGAGCCATCTGTCATCCGGAGAAGGTGACAAAATGGATGGCAGTGGTGACTTATACCACAAAGGATGTGTGGAAAGGTATCATTCCGGTATGTGAACTGGACCAGCTTCCGCGGTTTTCGGAAAAACTGAAAAAGAAAGAGCCGGTGCAGATCATTTTGTACGGGGACAGTATCTCCTGTGGCTGGGACTGCAGCGGGATCTACGGGCAGCAGCCGGGGCAGCCCGTCTGGCCGGAACTGGTTCTGGATCAGATGCGGAAAAAGTGGGAGAGTCCGGTAGAGTTTCACAACGTCTCGGTTGGCGGGGTAGACAGCGAATGGGCCATTGCCCATGCAGAAAAGCGGGTGGCAGCATACCGGCCGGATCTGGTCATCCTTGGATTTGGCATGAATGATCGCTGTCCGGGACCGGAATTTGCCCGGAAGACAGAGCATCTGATGGAGAAGATCCGGAAGACCAGCCCGGATACAGAGTTTCTGCTGATCGCCACCACCCTGCCCAACGCACTGGCTCATACAGCGCCTGTGTATTTCGATGCGTACCAGGGAGAATATTCCGACGCACTGAAGGGACTCTGCCGGGAAGGCGTCATTCTGGCGGATGTGCAGGAAATACAAAGAGAGTTGCAGAAGAAAAAGCGATACGCAGATCTGACTGGCAACTGGCTGAATCACCCGAATGATTATCTGGCCAGGGTGCAGGCACAGGTGATCGCGGCAGTACTGGGACTGCTGCAGGAGGAGACTTCCTGACTCTGTTGCTCCGTCTTGCTTTTTGAAGATTCCCATGCTAGTATAAAAAGATGTTAAGGTCAAAAGATGCCTGACGGAGTGTTCCGTGCTGCGCACTCCCACACTCCTGCCCGATATTCGGATATCGCGGAGCTTACGCTCCACTTTTATCCTCATATCTGGCGGGTCACTAAGCCATAAAACCACTTTTGTGCAAGCACATTGTGGTTTATGGCTTTTGACCCTGGCATCATAAAAACAGAAAAGTCCG
The DNA here is from genome assembly GCA_029225485.1 of Lachnospiraceae bacterium. Lineage (GTDB taxonomy): Bacteria > Bacillota > Clostridia > Lachnospirales > Lachnospiraceae > Choladousia. The sequence goes on along the minus strand of JAQXWO010000125.1, from coordinate 33,424 downwards.
TAACTGGGGGGAGATTTATGGCAAGAACGGTAGCGATTGGTTTACAAAGCTTTGAAAAAATAAGGGAGAATGATTATTTCTATATCGATAAAACTGCATTTTTGAAAGAGTGGTGGGAAAACGGAGACGATGTGACGCTGATCACCCGCCCGAGGCGTTTTGGAAAAACTCTGAATATGAGTATGACGGAGCAGTTTTTCTCTGTGGAATATGCAGACCGGAGCGACCTGTTCGAGGGGCTTTCTATCTGGAAAGATGCAAAATACAGAGAAATGCAGGGAACTTATCCGGTGATCAGTCTTTCCTTTGCCAGAGTAAAGGAGATGAATTTTGCCGATACAAGGGAGAGGATCTGTCAGATCATCAGGAATCTCTATATAAAGTATTCTTTCCTGAAAGAGAGTGAAGCACTGTCAGATGCAGACCAGGCTTATTTTGCACGGATTCTGGGAGAAAAGATCAGTAATCCGGATCTGACGGCGTCTCTCTATCAGATGTCTGAGTATCTGTACAGGTACTATGGGAAAAAGGTCATTATTCTTCTGGATGAGTATGACACGCCTATGCAGGAAGCATATGTGGATGGATACTGGGATGAACTGGTGGGGCTTACAAGAAGCATGTTCAATTCGGCATTCAAGACAAATCCGTATCTGGAGAGGGCTCTTATGACCGGGATTACCAGAGTCAGTAAGGAGTCGATATTCTCTGATCTGAATAATCTGGAAGTTGTGACTACCACATCAGAAAAGTATGCAGCTTCTTTTGGGTTCACCGAAGAAGAGGTTTTTGCTGCACTGGAGGAGTGTGGGCTTTCAGGAGAAAAAGAGCAGGTAAAATATTGGTATGATGGGTTTATTTTTGGAAATCAGAAAGATGTTTATAATCCATGGTCAATTTTGAATTTTATAGATAAAGGAAAATACAGTACTTACTGGGCCAATACCAGTTCCAACAGTCTTGTAGGAAAACTTTTGCGTGAAGGGGACGGGGGCATCAAAGAAAAGTTTGAATCATTGCTGAGGGGAGAAGTTATACGGACTTCCATAGATGAACAGATCGTATACAGTCAGCTGGATGCGGATGAGACTGCTATCTGGAGTCTGCTTCTGGCAAGCGGCTATCTCAAGGTGCTGAGCTGTGAACAGAATGAAGATTCAGAGTACGGGGAAGAAGACGAATATGAGCTGACCCTTACCAACTATGAAGTGAAGCGCATGTTCTGCGGTATGGTGCGCGGATGGTTCCGGACTTCCAGAGGCGATTATAATGATTTCGTGAAAGCATTGCTTGCGGGAGACAAAAAAGCAATGAATGCGTATATGAACCGTGTGGCATTGAATACATTCAGTTATTTTGATACGGGACAGCGGCCTTCCGGAGAGGAGCCGGAGCGTTTCTATCACGGTTTTGTACTGGGACTGATCGTGGATCTCCAGAGCAGGTATGTAATTACATCCAACAGGGAAAGCGGATTCGGCAGATACGATGTGATGCTGGAGCCCAGGAATCCGGAGAAGGATGATGCAATTATCATGGAGTTTAAGGTGTATGATCCGGATGAGGAGAAGACGCTGGAGGATACTGTACAGGAGGCACTCAGACAGATTGACAGAAAACAGTATGCCGCACAGCTTACTGCACGGGGGATTCCGAAAGAGCATATCCGCAGCTATGGACTTGCTTTTCAGGGGAAGAAAGTACTGATCGGATCGTGACTCAAAAAATAGGAGATTTTCCTGCCGGAATAAAAAATATTTGGTATGTCGAAAAGAAAAAACCTAAGAAATATGTTCTTATTATTCGTGATTGACAGGACGGATTCTGCGGACTTATAATCTGCCCAACAGAAAAAGTTTACGTGCAGCGAAGACGCTTTGAGAAATCAAGGCGTCTTTTTTTTGCGGCAGGCAGGCTTCTGGTTATGTCGAAGAGGAGGAACGATTATGAAGACAACGAAGAGATTACTTGCAATGTTTCTTTCAGGCACGATGGCGGCAGGCATCTTTGGGGCGATGTCACCGGTGATGGCGGCAGAAGATGAGACTACACTGCGTGTGGGCATCGCGCTGGATGTTCTGGGCAATATGGATGTCATGATTACCTCTCAGAACACAGTATTCCAGATCTCTGATACGATCACGGATACTCTGATGGCGAAAAAAGAAGAGGATCTGGAGCTTTATCCCCAGCTGCTGGCTGATTTCCCGGAAGTTTCCGAGGATGGACTGACTTATACCTGCAAGCTGCGGGAGGGTGTGAAATTCCATGACGGCACGGAGCTGACGGCGGACGATGTCATCTTTACCTTCAACCGCTTTTTCAACCCGGCCACAGAGAGCAACATGGTATGGCTGTGTGACGATGTCATCAAGGGCGCTTATGAGGTGGAAGACGGTTCTGCCACAGAGGTTTCCGGTATTCAGAAGGTGGATGATTATACATTTACCATCGAACTGAACTATCCGTTCTCTGCGTTTACTTCCATTCTGGCAGCCTCTCCTCTGGGAATCATCTCTCAGGAAGCCTGTGAGGCAGCAGGAGATGCCTGGGGACTTGAGACGTATGTAGGCTGCGGTTCCTATCAGGTAGAGAGTTTTACTCCGAAGGAAGAAATCGTTCTTACCAAATTTGAGGATTACTGGGATGGCGCAAAGACCACAGACAAGATCGTGATCACCAATATGGATGAAAGCACAGCGCTGATGGAATTTGAAGCAGGAAATATTGATGTCTGCTCACTTCCTACTTCCCTGGCACCGGGCTACCTGAACGATCCGGATCTGGCTGACAATGTGAAATATCAGGAGTTCATGGGTATCTGGGCGCTGCACTTTAATATGGCTATCGAGCCCTTTGACAATGTGCTGGTACGTGAGGCGATTGCTTATGCCATCGACCTTGACAGCCTTTGCAATGGCTATTATGAAGGGGCACACACTCCGGCCAACAGCCTGATCCCGAAAGGAATCCCGGGCTATAACGAGAGCAATCCGGTCCATGAGTACAATCCGGAGAAGGCGAAAGAGCTTCTGGCAGAAGCAGGTTATGAGGACGGCCTGACCTTCACGGCGGCAGTCAAGAATACGGACGAAATCGTAGAATGCTTCCAGGTACTTCAGGCACAGCTGGAAGAGTCCAATATCCATATGGAACTGGAGCTTTGTGATCCGGGCAGCTGGGCAGAGAAGAGAAAACAGGACGGCGGTACTCAGATGTACATGATCACCTGGTATGCAGATTATGTGGACCCGGATATGTATCTGTATCTGCTGTATCACAGCTCCGTATCCGACAATTTTGCAAATGGTTTCAGCTCTGAATTCAATGCAGAGGATTCTGCATGGTATGATGAGCAGGTAGAAAGCGGACGTCTGATCACAGATCCGGAAGAAAAAGCAACCTTCTATTCTGATCTTGAGAGATGGCTGACAACCGAATATTATGCGGAGGTTCCGCTGTTCTGTGCATCCGAGTATTATATGGTGGCAGATAACGTAGAAGGCGTGATTTACAAGAGCGATTTCCTGTACAGCTACGAAAATGCGGTCATCAAGTAATCGAAATCCGAAGATGCTCAGTACATAAGAAAAACAGAAGGGCTGCATGGGCGGCCCTTCACAGTTTTTCAGAAAGGATTTGACTATGCTGAAATATATCGTTAAAAGATGCGGGCAGGCCTTCATCGTACTGATTGGGGTGACGCTGGTGACTTTCCTGCTGCTGAATGTCATTCCCGGGGATCCGGTGGCAGTCATGCTGGACAAGAATGCTTCCCCCCAGGCGGTGGAAAACCTGAGACATGAATGGGGACTGGATCAGCCGCTGCCGGTGCAGTATGTGAATTTTGTGCTGGATGCGCTGAGGGGGGATCTGGGAAACAGCTACTTTGAAAAGATGCCCGTTCTGGACATGCTGGTGTCCGGATTAAAAACCACCCTGAAGCTGGGTGGCCTGGCCTTTGTATTTTCCGCAGTCGCAGGTCTTTTCTGCGGAACGATCGCGGCCGTATTTCATGGAAAATGGATCGATCATTTCATGATGATCCTGGCTATGCTTGGCATCTCCCTTCCGGTATTCTGGATCGCCATCGTATTCCAGATTATTTTCGGCCTGCAGCTGGGGCTGCTTCCCATTTCAGGACTGAAATCCTGGACCGGTTATATTCTTCCTACGATCGCACTGGGGTCTACTTACGCCGGGTCCATGGCAAGGCTTGTGCGTACGAACGTGCTGGAGGCTATCTCTCAGGATTATGTCAAAACAGCCCGCTCCAAGGGTGTGAGAGAATGGGCGGTCATTCTGAAACACGTCATGCGGAATGCGGCGATTCCCATCGTGACTTTATCCGGTACACAGATCAAGTCGATCCTGACTGGTTCCATGATTATCGAGACGATTTTCTCTATTTCCGGAATCGGAAAAATTGCCATTAATGCCATCATGGTGAGAGATATTCCGGTCATTCAGGGAACGGTTCTGTACACGGCGGCACTTTTTGTTCTCATTAATCTCTGTATAGACCTGCTCTATGGAGTGATTGATCCGAGAGTACGTGTGGAATAGGAAGGAGGACAAATATGCTGAAAGGTATGTGGAACAGGAAAAAACTATATGAAGAGGCGGGGATATCCAGCGCGGATTCGTCCAGCCTTATGAAGGATGCATGGAAAAGGTTCCGGAAAAACAAGGCGGCAATGCTCAGTCTGGCGGTGATCTGTCTGCTGGCGATCGCGGCGATCCTGGCGCCGGTCATTGCTCCCTGCGATCCTTATAAGCAGGATGTGCTCAACAAATTCGCATCCCCTTCCATGGAGCATTTGCTGGGAACAGATAATTACGGAAGAGATATTTTTTCACGGCTGATCTACGGTGCCAGAGTGTCTCTGTCTGTCGGTGTTGTGGCGGAGGCTATTGCCGTTACGATCGGCGTGATCGTAGGTACGGCAGCCGGATATTTCGGAGGAAAAGTGGATACGGTGCTTTCCAGAGTGATTGAGATCTTTGCGTCCTTCCCGTTTATTCTGTTTGCGATTGCGGTGATGTTTATCCTGGGGCAGGGGATCACCAATGTGTTCATTGCCATCGGTGTGATCGGCTGGACGGGCCATGCCAGACTGATCCGGAGCAATGTCCTGCAGCTGCGCAACAGAGAATATGTGGAAGCTGCCAGAGCGGCAGGGGCGGGAAATCTGCAGATCATGCTGCGCCATATGATCCCCAACTGTCTTTCTACGATCATTGTGATCACGACACTGGATATTCCAAGTGATATTATGCTGGAGGCGACTTTGAGCTTTCTGGGACTCGGAGTGGCGCCGCCCACGGCCAGCTGGGGCGAGATGATCAGTACGGCCCGGACCTTTCTGCGTCAGCAGCCTATGTTTTCTATTTATCCGGGTATTGCGATCATGATCACGGTGCTTGCCTTCAATACGCTGGGAGATGCCCTGCGGGATGCGCTTGACCCGAAGATGAAGAACCGTTAGGAGGTGCCGGACAATGACAGAGAAGGAAAAACTGCTTGAAGTAAAGGATCTGCATACATATCTGTACCTGGAACAGGGAATATCGAAAGCACTTGATGGCATCACGTTTGATATCAAAAAAGGCGAGACCCTTGGGGTAGTCGGAGAATCCGGCTGTGGAAAGAGCATGACGGCACTTTCCATCATGCAGCTTGTGCCGGATCCGCCCGGAAAGATCGTGTCCGGGGAAATCCGGTTTCAGGGGGAAAATCTTCTGGGAAAAAGTAAAAAAGAAATGCGTGAGATCCGGGGAAGCCGTATTGCCATGATCTTTCAGGAACCCATGACCTCCCTTAATCCGGTGATGACCGTGGGAAAACAGATCGAAGAGACCATCCGGATCCATGAATCTGTTTCCAGAGCGGAGGCGAAGAAACGGGCCATCGATATGCTGAAGCTGGTCAAGATCCCGGAGCCGCAGCAGAGATACCACGAATATCCCCATCAGCTCTCCGGCGGTATGCGTCAGAGAGTGATGATCGCCATTGCTCTGGCCTGTCATCCGAATCTGCTGATCTGCGACGAGCCGACGACAGCCCTGGATGTGACCGTGCAGGCCCAGATCCTGAAGCTGATCGCCGAGCTCCAGAAAAAGACAGGAATGTCAGTCATGCTGATCACCCATGATCTGGGCGTGATCTCCCAGGTAGCGGAGCGGATCATTATCATGTATGCAGGCAGGATCGTGGAATACGGGACGAGACAATCCATTTTTGCCAATCCCCTTCATCCTTATACCGAGGCGCTGCTGAAATCCGTGCCGAGGCTCTCGGATGAGGAGGGAAAGGAACTGTACATGATCAAAGGAATGGTGCCGGATCTCACAAAGGAACACAGGGGCTGTCTGTTTGCAGAGCGGTGTCCCTATACGGAAAAACGGTGTCTGGAAGAAGAACCGGAATTGTATGATACAGGAAGCGGATGTGTCTGCTGCCACAGATATGGGAAGAGGGGGAATGACAAGTGAATGAAGTGATTATGAAGGTAGAAGAGCTGTCAAAATACTTCCCTTTGAAAAAGCTGGATGAGAATCAGCAGCGTCTGTATGTGAAAGCAGTAGACAATGTGAGCTTCTCTGTGCGTGAAGGGGAGACTCTGGGTATCGTGGGAGAATCCGGATGTGGAAAGTCCACTCTGGGAAGAACCATGATCCGTCTGCAGGAGCCTACCAGCGGCCATATTTATTTTCGGGGAGAGGATATTACCCGGCTGAAGGACAGGCAGATGCGCAGGATCAGAAAGGAAGTCCAGATCATGTTTCAGGATCCCTATGCGTCCCTGGATCCCAGAATGACGGTCGGTGATATTATTGCGGAACCCATCGATATCCAGAAAATGTATCCCGATAAAAAGCAGCGTCTTGCCCGTATTCTGGAGCTGATGGAGCTTTGCGGGCTGAATAAAGAGTATATTACCAGATATCCTCATGAATTCTCCGGAGGCCAGAGACAGCGGATCGGCATCGCCCGGGCGCTGTCTGTGAATCCGAAGCTGATCATCTGTGATGAACCCGTATCGGCTCTGGACGTATCCATTCAGTCTCAGATTATCAATCTGCTGATTGATCTGAAGAAGAAGCTGAACCTGTCTCTCGTATTTATTTCCCATGATCTCAGCGTGGTGAAGCATATCGCAGACCGGGTGGTCGTCATGTATCTGGGAAGGGTCATGGAGATTGGAACGAAAAAAGATATTTTTGGAAATCCACAGCATCCCTATACCCAGGCGCTGCTCAGCTCGATCCCGGTGATCGGGGAGAATTCCTTCGAGACCATGCAGGTGCTGGAGGGTGAACTTCCAAGTCCGGTGAATCCCCCGCCCTGCTGCCCCTTTCACACCAGATGCCCGAAAGCGGTGCCGGAATGTGCGAAGATGATCCAGCCCTTCCGGAACCTGGGAGACGGACATATGGTAGCCTGCTGGAGAGCCAAATGACACTGTGGAGATGCCATACCGATGAAATGCGAAGCATTTTGGAGGATGGATCTGAAAAATAACCTAGAACCGAGGATAAAACGATGGAAAAGTATTATGAAGAAGCCTGCAGACTTCACAGAACGTATCCTGTAGTAGATACACACCTGGATCTTGCCGCAGAAATCTATTATCGCAGACGAAATGGAGAGCGGGAGGTGATACGCAGCCATTATCTGGAGCCGCTGAAAAAAGCCGGTGTCCGTCTGGTGGTTTCTTCTGTGTTTCTGGAAAATGAAGACCTGCCGGCCAGAGGACTGGAGCTGACGCTGGGCCAGATCGCTGCCCTCTATGAGGATCTGGAATCGGTAAAAGAGGAGGTTCGTCTGGTCAGAAGCAAATCGGAGATCCTGCAGGTGATCGAAGAAGGGAAAATCGGTATTCTTCTGTATATGGAAGGACTGGACGTACTTACCTGGGACTGCAGTATGCTGAGATGCTTCTATGAGATGGGAGTGCGGGGCGCTTCTCTGACCTGGAGCAGAAGAAATTATCTGGGGGAGGGATCCTGCACGGCAAGTGAATACCGGCAGGTACGCGGAGGATTAAGCGAGCTTGGAAAAGAAGCGGTGCGGGAGCTGGAAGCACTTCATATGTTTGTGGACGTCAGTCATCTGAATGACGATGGCTTTGCAGACCTGACCGGGGTCGCAGCAAAACCCTTTATCGCCTCCCACTCCAATGCAAGAACCATCCATGATAATTACCGGAACCTGACAGATGACCAGATCCGTCTGCTCTCCGGCAGAGGCGGAGTCATGGGAATGAATGCCTGCAGCGAGATCGTAGGAGCCGTACCGGGGCCTGCGGGCATTTCAAAAATGTGTGATCATATCGAACATATCATCAGACTGGCCGGTCCGGAACATGTGGGGATCGGGCTGGATCTCTGCGATGCCTATTATGCGGCCCGGGCGAAAAAAGAGCTTCCGGCACAGCGGGATGACTGCCTGAAAGACCACTCAGATCTCATCCTGCTGACAGCAGAGCTGCTTCGCAGAGGGGTCCGGGAAGAAGATATTGCCAGGATTCTGGGCGGGAATTTCCTCAGATATTTTTGTGATGTATTAGAATGACTATTGCTTCGATGTAAAAAGAGCTGTGCCGTGGATGATTTGGGCGCAGCTTTTTTATATCCCGTATGGGAATGCAGGCTCAGAGAATCCTCTGATGCCGGGAGGACGGCTCAGTGATCCGCCTCTGCCACGATCTCTTCCAGTACGGCAATGAGATCGAATACATTATTCAGCCGGACGTCACGTTCCATGATCATGTTTTTCAGATCCACAGAGAGCGTTTCAAATTTATCCCGGACTTCCGGGGATATATAAGACGCCATAATCATCACCTCAGGGACAGTATATGTGAAAAACAGAAAAATATACGGTCATCTGTTCTTAATAAACCTTTAAGAAAAGTAATTGATATCCCTTATTTGTATTTATGCAGGGCATATGCTATAATCACGGTACAAAGAGCGGATATCTGATTCCATTCAGGGAACAGTTTTTTGTAAGAAGTATTTGTGGCTTAGAAGAAAGGAAGGGGTTATTATGAAGAAGAGACGTGCAAGGATACTGGCGCTTATGCTGGCCTGTACTATGACAGTGCTGCCTTGTACAGAAGCGGCAGCAGCGACTGTGTATGATGTCTCGGGGACGGAGGTTTCTCAGGTGCTTTTCCCGGGAGACAGCATGACGGGGATCGGTGTGCAGGTGGTGCAGGAAGAGACACCTGTGGAACTGCCGGACGGTACATGGACGAATGATGAGGATGCCATAGTATATCGTGCAGAGACGGGGGATGCCGGGACGATACAGCTGACGGCAGTCGGATACACCCTGAAGGTGATACAGGGCACTGCAAAGCAGAAAAAGTCAGAAGAAGACGAAGAGAAAAAGCATCATTATCAGTATACGGAGGAGGACCAGCCGGAGGTTTCCACAGATCTTGCCTATTATGAAGAAGGCGCCAAGGTTGTCCTTACAGCGGATGAACCGGCGGAAGGCATGGAGTTTGCAGGCTGGTCTGTAGAGAGCGGAGAACTGACTCTGGAGGATCCTGCTTCGGCAAGCATCGTGATCGAGATGCCGAAGGACGGCGCGGTGATTGCAGCTCAGTATCAGGAAAAACAGCCGGAGCAGTATACCGTGACGGTAAACAATGGAACAGATATGACCGGAGTCGGCAGCTATGCGGCAGGAAGTGAAGTGTCGATCCAGGCAGCAGATCGGAGCGGAGAGAATCTGGAGTTTATCGGCTGGAACGTGGAGAACGGAAATGTGAGCCTGGCAGATGCCGGAGCAGCCGCCACGAGCTTCAAGATGCCGGAGGGAGCAGTAGTTGTAACTGCGACCTATCAGGAAAAACAGCCGGAGCAGTATACCGTGACGGTGAATAATGGAACAGATACGACCGGAGCCGGCAGCTATGCGGCAGGAAGTGAAGTGTCGATCCAGGCAGCAGATCGGAGCGGAGAGAATCTGGAGTTTACGGGTTGGAGCGTGGAGAACGGAAATGTGAGCCTGGCAGATGCCGGAGCAGCCGCTACGAGCTTCAAGATGCCGGAGGGAGCAGTAGTTGTAACTGCTACCTATCAGCAGATCGAGACAGAGCCTCCCACAGAGGCTCCAACAGAAGCCCCAACAGAAGCACCTACCGAGGCCCCGACGGAGGCACCGACAGAGCCTGTAACCGAGGCGCCTACAGAAGCTCAGACGGAAGCTCCGGCAGCCGAAGAGCAGACATACGATCTGACCGTAGAATATGGTTCCGGTTCCGGAGAATATACAGATGGTGAACAGATCACAGTGACAGCTGATGACCGCTCTGATGAGGGGATGCAGTTCGCAGGATGGTTTGTGGAGAGTATGAATACTCAGCTCGATACGAATCTGGAAACCACAGCAACCTTCACCATGCCGGCCGAAGATGTGGTAATCGCAGCTACCTACGAAGAAGTGGACTCTCCGGCTGAGGAACCTCAGAGCGAAAATACAGTCCCTGTGACAGAAGTGCAGGAGAGTGAGAGTACAGCACCTGTGACAGAAGTACAGGAGAGCGAGAGCACCACACCCGTGACTGAGGCACAGGAGAGCGAAACTATAGCTCCTGCGACAGAAGCTCCGGCAGCAGAAGAAAGTGAAACAGCAGCTCCTGAGACGCAATCCCCCGCGGCAGAAGAGAGCGAAACAACTGCTCCTGTAGTCCTTCCGGACAATCAGGAGACGGAGCAGCCGGAGACCCAGCCGCAGACAGATGCCGCATTGTATACGGTAACTGTTGAAAACGGAGCAGGGGGCGGTGAATATGCAGCCGGTGAGCTGGTGATCATTGAAGCCGAAGAGCTGGAAGGAAAAGTTTTTGCGGGATGGACTTCGGAAAATACGGATGTGGTATTTGACAATGCAGCAAATCAGATCACCTCTTTCGTAATGCCGGAAGCTGATGTGACAGTCAGCGCAGATTATGTGGCAGCACAGTTTGAAATGACCCTTGATGATGGAAACGATGATCAGGTAACAGAGTCCATCGAACAGGGAGCAAAGGTAGAGATCAAGGCAGCTGACCGTGAGGATGAAAATCTTGAGTTTGACCACTGGGAAGGCACAGCAGTGATCGCCGGCGTAGAAACAGAGCTGGAGTTTGCTGATGCCGATGCGTCAGAGACGAGTTTTGTCATGCCGGGCGGTCCGGTGACTGTAACGGCAGTTTATACGGAGATTATGACCCTTTATCACGTGACAGTGGCAAATGGTACGATCAACGGTTCTGAGACAGAGATTGACTGTGAGGATGGCGCAGAGATCACTGTTACGGCAGATCCCAGTGAGGCAGGGCAGGCATTTTCCAGCTGGGAGGTGAATGAAGGTGCGGTCGATCTTGGAGAACAGGCATATGACTCCGAGATCAAAGTAATTGTTGATCAGGATATGGATTTCAGAGCAGTTTACGAAGGAATTGAATATCAGGTGACCGTGAATTCAGGAACCGCCAATTATGAGACCTGTACATTTGGCACGAAGGTTACGATCAGCGCGGATGAGGCGCCTGCAGGAATGGAGTTCGATACCTGGTATGTGGACAGCGAAAATGCCGCCCTGGCAGATGCAGGCAGTTCAAAAACAACCTTTACGATGCCTGAGGGAGATGTGACTGTCACAGCCGGCTACCGCAAGGTCCAGTATCAGGTCAGCGTAGAGAATGGAAAATGTGATGCGGAGTATTATTACGCAGGCGATCAGGTGACAGTGTCTTCTGATTATCCGGCAAGTGGAAGAGAGTTCGGAGAATGGACTTCTGTCAGCGGCAATGTGAAATTCACGGACAGTACATGCTGGAAGACGACATTTACCATGCCTGCATCCAATGTGGTTGTGAAGGCAGTCTACAAGGACGGACCTTCCGCAGATGATAATCAGATTCTGGATCTGGCAAACGGAGGAGAGTATTATATCGATGATCCGATCAAATTCACGGCGTCCGGTGCAGGTATGACCAACCTTACGCCGAACCCGGGAGATTACCGGTATCGTCCGGCCAGCTATCAGATCGCGAATGTGACCGGTACATGGCAGGGATCACCCTACACTACCACTATGGCGATCAAAGCCACCGGTGAATATACACTGAAAGTCATCTTTAACAAGGACGTGTTCGATGGAAATGCATGGGTTTCAGACGGAACTGTGGATACGAAGAGCGTTACATTCAAGATCGTGACGAAAGCTTCCGGTGTGGCTACCGGTGATACGACACCGATCATGCTGGTAGTCGGAGTGATGGCAGTGTCCTGTATCATATTCATCATTTTACTGTTCATGTTCCTGAAGAGAAGGAAAAGATAAAATAAGATCCCGCAGTGGTACCTGACAAGGTATCCTGCGGGATCTTTTATGACTGCTGCAGAATAAATTTCCGTATGATCTCTGCCACGCCGCTGTGGTTGTTATCGTGCTCCGTGACATAATTGCCGTGCTCTGCGATACCGGGATAGGCGTTGCACATGACGGCCCCCACATGAGCTGCTTCCAGCATGGAAATATCATTCTGGGCATCTCCGGCGGCCACAGAATGCTCAATGGGGATATGAAGATAATTGCACAGCCAGCGGACACCGGCGCCTTTGTCTACTCCCACGGGGACGATCTCCAGCAGTTCCTTTGTGGAAAAGAAACTGTGCAGCTCCTCCTGGTAGGAAGGAAGGACACTGCTCTGAAAATCAAGAAGCTTGTCCGGGCAGGTGTCGATCACCAGAAGCTTATAGGGATCTGAGGTGAGTCGGGAAAGGGACTCATCAGCGATCTCATAGGGGATCAGGGTCGTAGAAGCGTAAACATGCAGCTCCTCCGTGTCGCGGCAGGAGAGGATGTGGGTGTCCGTATAGGTGTGAATATGCAGCTGCTTCTGAAGGGCAGCCTGAAACAGCGGCTTCACAAACTTCCTGGGAATCGGTCTGCCGTACAGAACCTTTTGATGATATGTGTCATAGATCAGTCCCCCGTTGTAGGTGATCGCATAGCAGCCTTCCTGGTTCAGGCCGAGACGTTCGATCTGTATTTTAGCGCTTGGAAGCGGACGGCCGGTGGAGACCACGATCTTATGTCCCTGAGCCAGAGCTTCCTGGATAGCCTGATGATTGGTCTGGGAAATCTCCTTATTGTCATCCAGGAGAGTGCCGTCCAGATCAGTAAAAAGAATCCTGGGACCCATATCAGTTCGCCTCCTTGCCTTTGAGGGCATTCCGCTCTCTGGTCATAAGATCTTCCAGTGCTTCATCGCTTTCGCTGATCCAGATATCCTCTTCCTCGGCAGTCAGACCGAGAAATTCCCGGAGTGTGCGAAGATCATCGCTGAAATTCCACTGGTCAGTCAGCTCGAAAATTTCTTCAAATTCAGTTTCACCCTTCATAAAACGTTCGCGAAAAGTCATATCAGAATCATTCCTTTCTTTCAGTTTGACGGTTCCGGAGTCCCTCCAGGACAGAATAGGGGATCCGCAGATCTCCGGTGCCTGTGCCGATGGAAATATCCGGCTTGTTGGTCCCGTGAAAATCAGAACCTCCTCCGGGGGCAAGATGAAAATCCCGCGCCAGTGACAGCAGATATTCCTGCTGTTCTCTGCTGTAGGAGGAATAATAAACCTCTATACCGATCAGTCCGGCTTCTGTAAGAAGAGAGAGCAGTGTGCGCAGCTCTTCATCCGTAAAATGATACTGGAACGGATGAGCCAGGACCGGAATCCCGTGATGAGTATGGATCAATTGTGTGACAGTGACGGGGCTTACCTTTTCTCTGGGAATATAATAGGGACATCCCTCGCCGATGTGTGTCTGAAAAGCAGACTTCATATCAGGAGTGTACCCGTGGTCGGTCAGATATCTGGCGAAATGGGCCCTTGTCCAGACCGATTCTCCGAAAGCTTCGGTCATTTTTTCAAAGGAAATATCAATGCCGTCCTCTGCCATGCGGCGGATCATCTTCTGATTCCGGCGAAGTCTTTCCTCACGGTAAAACTGGATCTGATGGAGAAAATCAGAATCCCGTTCGTCCAGATCCAACCCCACGATGTGAATATCGACTCCCAGGTATTCTGTGGAAAACTCAATACCGGGAATCAGTTCAATGCCATATCTGCCAGCGGCTTCCATGGCTTCCGGGATACCATCCATATTATCGTGATCTGTCAGCGCAAAGGCCGAGAGACCGGCAGAAGCGGCGAGTGAAACCAGAGCGGCAGGAGCAAGGGTACCGTCAGATTTGTCGGAGTGTACGTGAAGATCGATCAGTTTCATAATGAAGCTCCTTTTCAAAGGTATGGGATTCACAAAAAGTGGTTATAAAAAAACTGCCCTGGTGCTGAACCTCAGCAACAGAACAGTAAAAACAGTTCGTACGAGAATCGAACTCGTGTTTCCGCCGTGAGAGGGCGGCGTCTTAACCCCTTGACCAACGAACCGTATGATCGCTATTATTCATTTAAAAACTGCTCTGATGCGAATAGCAAACAGGAGAACAGCTAAGCAGTTCGTACGAGAATCGAACTCGTGTTTCCGCCGTGAGAGGGCGGCGTCTTAACCCCTTGACCAACGAACCTCACGCTCGATACTATACATCATACCGGAACAAAAGTCAAGCACTTTTTTAAAAAAATCTGTTGTTCAGAACCAGCATTCAAAATGCTGCGCATTTCGTTCTTGTGGAACAGAACGTATTGTAGTATAATGAACCAGACAAAACGGGGAGGTCGAGCGGCCTGAGAGTAAACCATAAGGTTTTTACCCTTTGAACCTGATACAGGTAATGCTGGCGCAGGAAAATAATTGTGATCGTTCAGGTGCTGTGCAGGATACAGGTTTGCCATACCCCGGATTGGATACGTTTGGAAAGAGGCAAGATTCATGAAGAAGAAACAGATTGCGAAGGCGGCGCCTGCACTTGTGATACTGGGACTGCTCTTTTTCTGGGAGCTGGCAGTGCAGATTGCGGAGATTCCGCTCTATGTACTGCCGGCTCCCAGTGATATGTTCAGGACCTTTGGAAAAGAACTGCCCACACTGCTTTCTCATGGAGGTGTGACAGTCATGGAGGCACTGGCAGGGATGGGGATATCCTTTTTTCTGGGGATCCTGATCGGCATTCTGATCGATGCCATGCCTGTATTTCGAAAGTGCATTTATCCGATCCTTGTGGTGACGCAGACTGTGCCGGTTATTGTGCTTGCACCGATTTTTATCATCTATATGGGATTTGGATACGCCCCCAAGATACTGACTGTTGTGCTGATGTGCTTTTTCCCCATCGTGGTCAGCTTCAGCGATGGTCTGGGAGAGATGGATCAGGGATATCTGAATCTGGTGAAGACATACGGCGGCTCCAGACTGCAGGTTTACCGTATTGTAAAAATACCGGCGGCCATGATCTCACTGATCTCCGGTCTGAAAGTGGCAGCCACATACAGCATCAGCGGCGCGGTGGTAGGAGAGTGGATCGCTTCTCAGAGCGGTCTCGGGTATTATCTGATCCGGGCCAAGAATGCATATATGCTGGACAAAGTATTCGCCTGTGTGCTGATGATCATTCTGCTCAGCCTGATGATGAACGGGCTGGTGAAGCTCTTTGGTTATGCAGTGATGCCGGACCGGCGGCACAGATAAATATAAAAAAATCAGAAAAGAGGAAAAAACAATGAACAACAAATGGAAAAAAGGAATGGCTCTTTTAATGAGTACAGCGATGGCGATGGGAATGACCTCTGTTGTGTGTGCTGAGGAGGCAGACGGCGGAGAATTGAAAAAGGTGACAGTGATCCTGGATTATGTGCCGAATACCAACCATACGGGCATGTATGTGGCACTGGATCAGGGATATTATGAGGCAGAAGGGCTGGATGTGGAGATCATCGAGCCTACCGACGGCGCTACGGCGACTCTGGTGGCTCAGCAGAAAGGTACCTTCGGCATCAGCTATCAGGAGGATGTGACGATCGCGCTTTCCGCAGAAGATCCCCTGCCCATCAAGGCAGTGGCGACTGTGATCCAGCACAATACCTCAGGCTTTGTCAGCCTGGCAGACAGTGGAATCGAGTCACCGGCGGATTTTGAGGGGAAGACCTATGCCGGATGGGGCGGTCCGGGAGAGTCCGCAGTGCTGGAAGCATGCATGACTCAGGCAGGAGCAGATTTTTCAAAGCTGAATATGGTGATCTCTGATGGCAGCGGATTTGAAGCACTGGGAAAAAGCTGTGATATCATGTGGTTCTTTGAGGGATGGGACTGCATTCAGGCGGAGATGAACGGATGTGAGCTTAACTATATGGAGTGCAGCCAGCTGGATGAGAGGCTGGATTATTATACGCCGGTGATCATCACCAGCGATGCCGTGATTGAATCGGATCCGGAGATGATCTCTGCATTTCTGCGTGCCACGGCGAAGGGCTATGAGGATACTATCGCAGATCCGGATGCTGCTGCGGAGATCCTTTTCTCCCATGCACCGAACTATGATATCGAGATGCTGAAGAAATCACAGGAATATCTGGCAGGCAAATTTATGGAAGGCACTGAGACCTGGGGAATGATGAAGGATGAAGTGTGGGACAATTATTCTTCTTTCATGCAGGAGTATGGAGTGATCGAGAATGTCCTTCCGGCATCCGACTGCTATACCAATGAATTTCTTGCTCAGTAAAAGGTCAGTATTATGAGACTGGAAGTAAATCATCTGAATTTTTCCTATACGGATAAAGAAATCCTCCAGGATCTCTCCTTTGAGGTAAAGGATGGTGAATTTGTCAGTATTCTGGGGCCTTCCGGATGCGGCAAGTCCACCCTCTTGAATGTATTGGCAGGGATACTGAAGGCAGACAGCGGGCAGATTCGGATCGACGGCAGTCCGGTCGGGGGCGGCTGCGGGCAGTTTGCCTATATGCCCCAGAACGATCTGCTGTTCCCCTGGAAGACAATTCTGGACAACGTCTGTCTGTATGGTGAGATCCATCATCAGAAAGAGAAGATGAAAGACGCGGCCCGGGCCCAGATGGCTCGGTTTGGTCTGGAAGGGTGCGAAGATAAGTACCCTTCCGAACTGTCCGGCGGGATGCGGCAGAGGGCGGCCTTTCTGCGTACGACACTGTGCGAGGCAGGTATTTATCTGCTGGATGAGCCTTTTGGGGCGCTGGACGTCATCACCAGGAGCGATATGCAGGACTGGCTGCGGACGCTGTGCGATGATATGAAAAAGACGACGCTTCTGGTGACTCATGATACGGATGAGGCTATCTATCTGTCGGATCGTATCCTGATCTTCGGCGCGGCGGGGGAAGGCATCCGTCAGGAGATCTCTGTGACGGAAAAGAACCGTACCAGAGAGTGGCTGTACGAACAGGGCGGCTTAAGAGCCAGGATCCATCGGATCATCAAGGAGAAGTGATAAAATGAGACGGGAATCAGATGGCCGGATGCAGGTGCCGGATATGCACGCGCATCTGGCCTGTTTTGCAGAAGAATACAGTGTCGGGCTGTCAGACACGGAAAAGGCTGCCATGGCAGAGGAAGAACTTGCCCTGCGAAGACAGGGTGGGATCGTCACTTTTTTCAGCAGCGGGACGCCGGAAGAGTGGGAACAGATGAAAAAGTATCTGGGTGAGTCCCGGGATATGCTGCTGAGCTTTGGCATACATCCCTGGTACAGTGACAGATATTGTCCGGATGATTACAGGCGGTATCTGCAGATGAGTGATGCGGTGGGAGAGATCGGCATGGATTCTGTGTGGTGTGATGTGCCTCTCAGTGTGCAGCGCAGAGTTTTCGTGCGTCAGCTGGAGCTGGCAGCCGGGTTCAGAAAGCCGGTGATCCTCCACACCAAGGGGCAGGAGCGGGAAATCGCGGAGCTGCTGCGGGGATACCCGGGTAAGGTCTGTGTTCACTGGTATTCCGGTGATCAGGACAGTCTGGAGGATTTTATTGAGATGGGATGCTACTTTACTCTGGGACCTGATCTGGCATCTTCCCTAGAGTCGGGAAAAGAGCCTGCCGCAGATCTGTACCGGAAAATGCTGCAGGAGATACCGGCAGACCGTCTGTTTGTGGAGACCGACGGGATCTCCGCAGTCGCCTGGGCACTGGAGACGGAGCGGCTGGAGCTGAAAGAAATTCCGCGGGTACTGAAAGGAAGCCTGGATGCCGCAGCCGAGGCAAAACAGATGTCCCTTTCAGAACTTCGCGGTAGGATGTATCAGAATCTGAAGGATTTTATTTTATAAACACGTATTTTTCCAGGCGCTCAAAGGCTTCTCTGACACGGGAAAGCGGAAGCGCCAGATTGACACGAAGGTGGCAGGGACCGTGGAATTTTCGTCCGTCCTGGACGGCGACGCCCACATTCCATGCCGCCTTTTCCACATCTTCGATCGTTTTGTGGTGTTTCTCGCACCAGCCGGTGCAGTCCAGGAAGAGCATATAGGTACCTTCCGGACGTCCGAAGGTGATTCCTTCCAGACGGTTCTGGATAAAATCGCAGGCAAATTCCATATTTTTCCCCAGCACCTGACACAATTCGTCCACCCATTCATAGCCTTCCTCTTTGTAGGCCCCGATCAGAGCATACATGGAAAGCACATTCATCTCATTATAATGGGACAGGGAGGATTCTTTTTCCATGCGTTCCCGGATCCACCGGTTGTACACAATATGATAGCTGCCCACCAGACCGGCCAGGTTGAAGGTCTTGGAGGGGGCGTACATGGCAGCGGTGCGGTTACGGGCGTCCTCTGAGACAGACTGGGTAGGGATGTGCTTATGGCCCGGCATGATGATGTCAGACCAGATCTCATCGGAGACTACGTAGACATCATATTTGCGGAACAGCTCCATGGCTCTCTCGATCTCCCAGCGTTCCCAGACACGGCCGCAGGGATTGTGAGGAGAACAGAAGATGGCCGCATGAATATGTTCCTCGGAGAGTTTCTTCTCCATATCTTCAAAATCCATCCTCCAGATGCCGTTTTCATCCATGACAAGAGGACTGTGGACGATCTCATATCCATTGTTTTTCAGGCTGCCTGTGAAGCCGATATAGGTGGGAAGGTGCAGCAGGACCTTGTCCCCTTTGGAACAGAATACATTGAGAGCGCTGAGTACGCCGCCCAGTACGCCGTTTTCATAACCGATGTGTTCGCTGGTAAGCCCGGTGACACCGTTTCTTGTCTCCTGCCACTTGATAATAGAATCATAATACTCTTTGCGGGGAGAAAAATAGCCGAATGCCGGATGGCTGATCCGCTCCCGGATCGCCTCCGTCACGGTGGGAACCGTCGGAAAATTCATATCAGCCACCCACATGGGGATTGCGTCAAATCCCTCTACAGGAGCATCCGGTGCGTTTCCCGGATCCTTTCCGATGTTGTCCAGCGCGATTGCATCCATACCGCGTCGGTCCATGATAGACTCAAAATCGTATTTCATAAATTTGAAACCTGCCTTTCTTTTGTACTTACAGATGACTGTCCGGGATGCCCGGAACCTTTACAGATACCATAACACAAAAAGGAGGGGATGTACACTCATTTCAGGGCTATATTTGACGCTGATGTTCAGAGTGACGCTGTCTGCCTCAGGTATATCCACCCGTGCTGCCTCCTGCCCGGACAGTCATAAAATATGTCCGCCGGAGCAGGACATGAAATGTCCTTTCCGGTCAGACATATTTTTTGGCAGTCCGTTCCGAGGTCAGACGTGTTGGATATACCTGAGACAGACAGCTGGTTTTCGAACAGATGTGGATGGAGAAATGAATGATGAGGTATGTTCCGGGCAGATTTCAGGAGTTTGACTAGTATAAGCCACGATAAATACCTTAATGTTTCGGTGAGGATGCTTTTTCGAGAGTACAGTTGTAAAAACGCAGGCGTAGCGGGCTACGCTGAGGCTTTTACAACTGTGCTATCGGGAAAGCAGGCCAGCGAAACAGGCGGTTATTTAGCGTGGATTATACTAGCTGTCAAACTGGTACAGATTTTGCTTTGTATCGGGATTCCATTCTGTTGTATTTACAATTTTCCAGGTCGTAATCTGATACATCATGTCGGTCGGCTCTTCAGGATAGCTCAGTTTCAGGCCCACAAGAAGAATCTGGTCATCTGTGACAGGTACAGAGAAGGAAAACAGATCCTGTTCAAGAGTACTTCCTTCGATCAGTTCTGTCAGATGACGGCAGGAACTGTACCAGTCAATTTTGGGATTGGATGTCATGCAGCTCTGCTGCAGATATCCTGCAAGAGCTGTATCGATCCTTTCAAGCAGATCATTGGCAGCGTCAGAAGCCTGATAGTAAACTGTGGTGCGGTCTGCCGTTTTCTGACTCAGCTTTTCATCCGCCGAAGAGCCGGAGAGAGAAATCAGAGAAAAAGTCACCAGGCAGAGGGAAAGCAGAATCAATACAAGAAGGGAAAGTCCGGGCATGGAAAAAGGATGTTTTCTGTTTTTCATGACAGTGCCTCCTCTCTTGTTAAGGGGCGGTAAAAGGAGACAGAAAGATGATAAATCAGCTCCTGATCCCGGTTTTTTACCGTGATATCTGCTGCTTTTCTACGCTCAGACGGGGAAAGCTCAGCCGTGAGCGTATAAAAGGCTTCCTCCTGGTTGCATTCCGTAAAATCCTGATGGAAAGAAAGGGTCAGAAGGCATTTATCTTCGGAAAGAACAGCGTCCGGAAAGAAAGCCAGCAAAGATTCTCCGCTGCCGTCGGATCCTTCTATGGCTTCTGCAAGAGAAGCAGAAAGTGCCTGAGCGTGGCTGAGTGCATCTGCTTTTTGTGTGACCTGATGAGCATATACAAACACACGGATACAGATGGTGCCGATCAGCAGGAAAAAAAACAGAGCAATGATAAATTCAATGAAAAACAGGCCGTAGCCTGTCTGAGGCCGTCTTTTTTTCATAGATTTCCTCCAAATATAGTTACGGCTGAACCACAGGAAAAATCAGTTCAGACAGAGATACACCGTCATCCGTCACCGCAGTGACAGTGAAAACACCTTCCGGACTCTCTGTAATCGAAAAATCAGAAAGCTCCACAATGGTACTGCCCATCTCAGGGGAAGGCGGCGTATTCTGCCGGATGAAAAGTTCCTTGAGGGAATGGTCATAAAAATAAATATAAGTATAAAAAGTATCCTCATTGATCATATCCCTCAGACAGAGAGCCGGAAGGTCGTCCAGCTCCTGCATGGAAATACAGCCGGTGTCCTCGTGCTGGCGTATTTTTTCTGTGACGTATGCGACAGCGGTACGAATTGTATAATTTTCATCGAGTTTGTTCGTACCGTTCTGATAAATACGGGAACCGAGCAGTATCAGCAGAAAAGCGGAGGCTGCGAACATCATCAGAAGGAGAACGGCAAACAGGCTGTTCATAGAAGAATGCGTTTTCTTTTTTACCATATTACCCCTCCTGTCTCTGGAGCGGAATCACTGTGATCGTCGGTTTCAGATTAGAGCCGATGATTTCATAGTCAACCACGTATTTGTCCGGATTCCAGGTAATCCCGTAATGCTGCCGGATATAGTCCAGACTTTCCGGATAGACACCTTCCGTCGCATAACAGTGGACTGCGCTGCGTTCCAGTGCGGACTGGAGATTTTCCAGTTCAGCTCTGGAAGATTGTCTGGAAACAGAAGAAATTTCTGCCACGCAGAAACCTCCGCAGACAAGGAAGAAAAGTATGGCACCATAAAGCTTGAAAGGCAGCTTTTTCTTTTTGTGAAGATTCATATTAAAATATCCCCCAAATATGTATTCAGCCGATACCGGACATGATACTAAGCAAAGGAAGCATGACAGATAAAAGAATCAGTCCGGTCAATACAGATAAAACGGCTACAATGGCTGGCTCCAGAGCACTTACCATATTTTGAATACGGGTATCCGCTTCTTCCTGACAGGATATGGAAATCTTTTCCAGCGCGGCATCTGTGGAGCCGGTCCTGAAGCCCACGGAGATCATGCGTGCATTCAGTCCGGAATAGATACCTGTCTGCCGGAGAGCTTCTGAGAAATCCTCTCCTTCATGGATTTTTTCTGCTGCCAGAAGAACTTTTGCTTTGAAATCAGGCTGTTCTACCAGATTTGAAGCCAGACGAAAGCTCTCATCCACATCAAGTCCGCTTTTAAGTGCCCGGGCCATGGCGCCGGAAAAACGGGAGCAGGCCAGCAGAATGGAAATATTTCTGAAAATAGGCAGTTTCTCTGCTGATGAGATCAGCCGGGTCCGCCAGTTTGGAAGCCGGAGGACGAGAAAGACATCCGCAGCCAGCAGGAGAATCAATAGAACTAAAATGCAGGAATACTGCCGCATCTTCTGTCCCAGCAGATACAGGGCATTTGCGGCGCCTGAGAGCTCCATGCCCAGCTGCTGAAACACCTGCTGAAAGACAGGCATTACCTGTACGATCAGGACAGCCAGGACAGAAAGGAGCATAAAAATCATAATCAGAGGATATATCAAAGCATCATGGATCGTGCGAGAGATCGCATCTTCCCTTTCATAATGATCACCAAGAGAGTCCATCACCTCATCGAGAGTACCGGAACGCTCACCGATCTCCACCATGTGTATCATATATTCAGGAAAAGCACCGGAATCGCGAAGTGCGGGAGCCAGCTCGCCGGTTTCCATGAGTACCGTGTTAACCGTTTCCAGAATCTGTTTCTCTCCTCCCTCCGGAGCATCTTCGTACAGAATGGAGATGCCCTCAAGGACAGAAATGCCGGAGTGGAGTATCATGGACAACTGGCTGCAGAAAATAGAAAGATCCTCATTGGTAAATTTCTGTTTCATGTAAAACCTCCTTTGCATCAGGATATACTAATGTCATGAGTTGCCCGACAAATGAGCCTGCCGTCGATTTTTCCGTGCTGCGCACTCTCAAAATCGACGAAACATTCGAAATCCGCTCATTTTTCTGCGAAAAATGGCTACTTTCTCATGTTTTGCGGTCCTCATAGACATAAAAATACATGCAAGCATGTATTTTATGTCCATTTGTCCCTTGGCTCATATTATCTTACATATTGTAACGTATAGTTGGAACCGTCACCGGTATAATCTCTGACCGCATTTGAATTGGACATGGCCGAAGCGAATGTAGGGTCCATGAGCTTCCACTCATCACCATTAAACTCCACTGCGCGTTCCACCCAGCCGATGGATTCAATATATACCGTGATCCAGGCATGGCGGACATTTCCGCTGTAGCCGATATCAAGCCTTGCGGGAATGGACAGAGACCTCAGCATGGCGGCTGTGAGAGCTGCATAGTCAAAACAGATGCCCTTGCCTGTACGGAGCGTATCGTCAATGTCCGGAAGATACATGTCCTGAACGGATGCCGCCTTGTCATTATCATATGTAATATGAGTGGTTACATATTCATATATGGCAGAAAGAGCATCCAGATCCGATCCGGCGTCAGCAGATAATTCTGCTGCCAGTTTTACCGCATCATTTTTTTCTGTAAAATCCACATATTGATTAGGATACAGAAAGGGAAGAAATTCATTTTTGAGTTCCACATCCAAAGTATAGTTAAACAGAGATGCATACTGATTGCCACCGATATTTTCATATCCCAGAATGATATAGGTACCATTTCCGGCTGTGAAAGGAAAAGCAGTATACGTATCAGAAGTACTGAGAAAATATTTGTAAGTCACCTGATCCGATCCGATCACCTGAATATTTACGAGAGTATCCTCTCCGGTTACGAGACCCATAAAATATCCATCGTCTGTATGAGAAAAATCCAGCAGCAGGGGATCTGCACCGGATGTTTTTTTCTGATCGGCAGCAGGCACCAGAACGGTCGTCTGACCGGGAGTATACGGTACTTTTCCAGACCCTCCGGTTGTCTGCTCACCGCCGCAGCCTCCGCAAAACAGAATCAGAGAAAGAACTGCGGACAGAAAAAGTAATCTGTGTATTGCCATAGGCACTCCTTTGAAAATCACCTTTATGCATTGAGCGTATTTATTAGTATATCGTTACTCTGAACAGTATCAGTATATCAGATTGTAAAAAAAAGAAAAGAAAAATATGGGAAAAGGATTGACAAATAAAGGGAAAATGCCTATGATAAATATGTAATAGAAGATAGTCTGATATAAAGGCAAACCCGTTGAAAAGCGGGGACGCAAAGCCAAGGGTCTAAAGTCGTAAAGACTATGACAGCCGGTTGCCGCATAATTGTTTCCAGATATGTGTGTTTTTATATTCTGGAGCAGATGTGTAGATTTGGTGACCGCTGACGCAGAATACGTCGAGCGGTTTTTTCAATTTCCTGGATAATTTTGTATCGGACGGAGTTTACATTCAGGAGGCAAACTATGAAAGGGAAAAACTTAAGAGAACTATTCAAGAAGAACGTGACAAAGACGGGAGCGGTCATGCTTGCAGCGGCCCTTGTACTCGGCAGCGCTATGTGGGCTTCCAATCAGAGCGGCAGTGTTCCGGAACTCACCACATTTGTTGATAATCCGGAGAGTGTGGAGATCGATGCGGATGAAACGCCTCTTTCCAATGTCAAAGTGAAGACTACTTCCAAAACGACAAAGAAAACCAAAAAGGTTAAATTAAAAAAGAAAGCGACGAAGACCTACTCCAAGAAGAGCGCTACCAAGAAGAAAACGACAACATCTAAGAAGCAGACAAAGACAGAGACTATCACGACAAAGACGGTTGTTGCTTCTTCGATGACCAGCAGCTTCAAAAAAGGCTCCAATATCAATACACAGGTGACGACCACCAAGACCACCGTAACCACGACAACCGTAGAAAAAAGCAATACGGCCGTAAAGACAGCATCGACTGTTCCCAACGGGGAGATTGATCTTTCCAAGGCCGCTCCGAAGCTGAATAAAAATATAGCGGATGCGTATAGTTCACTGAATTTTAAAGTGAAAATTGATTCAGGTGTCCCGTATTCGGGTTTGTTTGATGCAAGGACACAATCCATTACGCTGCGTAAGCTGGATGATACCGTATATCATGAGCTTGGCCATTTTGTGGCATTTGCCGCAGGCAATGTAGATACATCCGCGGCATTCCAGCAGATATTTGCTCAGGAGAAGTCAAAGTATACAGATTACAATAAAACATACATACTTTCAAGCAGTTCTGAGTATTTTGCAGAGTCCTTTAAGAATTATACGCTGGATCCGGCCGGGTTGAAATCATCCAGACCGCTGACCTACGAAGCAATAGAAAAGGCTGTTGCAGCTGTGACTCCGGAACAGACAGCAAAGATGAAGATGTTTTATGGAGCAATCTGGTCATAAAGAAAAATATAAAAAGAATAAGAGTAAACGAAAAGGCCGTCTCCCGATTATGGGGACGGCCTTTTAGAACTCAGGATTTATTCTTCAGAATCAGATACGTTTGCATCATCTGTTTCCTCTGTATTCATATCAAGAGCAGGAGCTTCTGCAGCCTCAGTATCTTCAGGGACGAGATCTTCTGTCTCCCAGTGATCCGGATCCTCATCTTCCGTCTCATCCTTCGGCATGTATTTTGCCAGAACCTTTTTCATGAAGTGGGCATTGGCAAAGGTGATTCCGGAGAATCCCGCCAGTATCCATACCAGCAGTCCGTACCAGAGCGTGTATCCGTTGTACAGTGTCACGATCACCGGTACAATGGAGATTACCAGCATCAGGATGGTGTAAGGAAAATTCGCGATAGAGATCAGCAGAGAATTCTTCAGAGTTCCCTTTACGGTGTTGTAAAAACGGCAGAGCACCGGAAAAACATAAAGTGTGATCATCAGGTAGACTACGATGACTGCCAGGATCAGGATCCTCATAACAGTGGCGGTCGTGCCTGTCGCGTCTTTCAGAATCAGAAGATCCAGCACAAGGATAATGCCGACAGCCAGAACAATGAGCCAGATGCAGGTGGCCTGTTTGAAATTCTGCTTGAAAGATTTCCAGAATCCCTTAACTATGTAGCCCTCCTCATTTTCTGCCATCTTCAGCGCAACATAATTCAGGCCGGTGATGGAAGCACCGATCGTAACGATCGGGATACTGAACAGGATAAACACAATATTCAATATCATCAGATCGGCAAGCTTGCCGAGAGTACGGAACAATGGACTGTCCATGTTGAAAAAATCTCTCATTCGTATTCCTCTCTTTCTGTTTATATATTCTGGGTCCGGACAAAGGAGCCGGGGCCGTAAATTCCGGGAAATCTAAAGACTGTTGGATGCCGGAAACAAAATGTAAGTACTAGTATAGTAGATTTTGCTGAAAAAATCAATGAACTTTATATAAATTCCACGGATTCAGAAATTGACAATTTCATCCGGTTCAGCGTATAATAAAAAAATGTATGCATGAAGGAAAAATAAGTTTAATTTACCAATCGGTATATACAAAAAGCAGGAATAAAAGGAGGCAGTCATGTACGATAAAGTGTCAACCAACATGAACTTTGTTGAACGTGAGAAACAGACGCAGAAGTTCTGGAAAGAAAATGAGATTTTTGAGAAGAGCATGAAGCAGCGCGAAGGATGTCCGACTTATACGTTTTACGACGGACCGCCCACTGCAAATGGCAAACCGCATATCGGTCACGTACTGACTCGTGTCATCAAGGATATGATTCCGAGATACCAGACCATGAAGGGAAATATGGTTCCGAGAAAAGCAGGCTGGGATACTCACGGACTTCCGGTAGAGCTGGAAGTGGAGAAGCTGCTGGGTCTGGACGGAAAAGAGCAGATCGAAGAGTACGGGCTGGTTCCGTTTATTGATAAATGTAAAGAGAGTGTATGGAAATACAAAGGTATGTGGGAGGATTTCTCCGGCACCGTAGGCTTCTGGGCCGACATGGACAACCCTTACGTCACATATCATGATGATTATATCGAGTCTGAATGGTGGGCACTGAAGCAGATCTGGGATAAGCAGCTGCTGTACAAGGGATTTAAGGTCGTTCCTTACTGCCCGCGCTGCGGCACCCCGCTTTCCGCTCAGGAGGTTGCTCAGGGATACAAGACAGTCAAAGAGCGCTCCGCTATCGTACGTTTCAAGGCAGTGGGAGAGGATGCATATTTCCTGGCATGGACCACCACACCGTGGACCCTGCCCTCCAATGTGGCACTCTGCGTCAATCCGGAGGAGACCTACTGTAAGGTAAAAGCAGTTGACGGATACACTTATTATATGGCAGAGGCGCTGCTGGATAAGGTACTGGGCAGACTGGCAGATGAGAAGAGTGGTACGAAGGCATATGAAGTGCTGGAGTCCTATACAGGAAAAGACCTGGAATACAGAGAGTACGAGCCACTGTTCGCCTGCGCAGGAGAGGCAGCGAAGAAGCAGCGCAAGAAAGCACACTTCGTGACCTGCGACGGTTATGTTACCATGTCAGACGGTACCGGTATCGTTCATATCGCGCCTGCTTTTGGTGAGGATGACGGACGGATCGGACGGAATTACGATCTGCCTTTCGTACAGTTTGTAGACGGTAAGGGTAATCTGACGGAGGAGACTCCTTATGCAGGTCTGTTTGTGAAGAAGGCAGACAAGCCGATTCTGACAGATCTGGAAAAAGAAGGAAAGCTTTATGATGCACCCAAGTTTGAACATGAGTATCCTCACTGCTGGAGATGTGACACTCCGCTGATCTACTATGCAAGAGAGTCCTGGTTCATCAAGATGACAGCTGTGAAGGACGAACTGATCGCTAATAATAATACGGTCAACTGGATCCCGGAGAGCATCGGAAAGGGACGTTTCGGCGACTGGCTGGAGAATGTTCAGGACTGGGGTATTTCCCGTAACCGTTACTGGGGTACACCGCTGAATATCTGGGAATGTAAAGAGTGCGGCCATATGCACTCCATCGGAAGCCGTCAGGAGCTTTACGAGATGAGCGGAAATGAGGCTGCGAAGACCGTGGAACTGCATCGTCCGTACATTGACGAGATCACTATCAAGTGTCCGCACTGCGGCAAGCCCATGCACCGTGTGCCGGAGGTGATCGACTGCTGGTTTGATTCCGGAGCCATGCCTTTTGCACAGCATCACTATCCGTTTGAAAATAAAGAAGTATTTGAAAAACAGTTCCCGGCACAGTTTATTTCCGAGGCGGTTGACCAGACCCGCGGATGGTTCTATTCTCTGCTGGCAGAGTCCACCCTTCTGTTCCACAAGGCACCCTATGAAAATGTCATCGTACTGGGCCATGTACAGGATGAGAACGGACAGAAGATGAGTAAGTCAAAAGGCAACGCAGTAGATCCTTTCGACGCACTGGAGACCTACGGCGCAGACGCGATCCGCTGGTACTTCTATATCAACAGTGCACCGTGGCTGCCGAACCGTTTCCATGGCAAGGCCGTTCAGGAGGGACAGCGCAAGTTCCTGGGTACTCTGTGGAATACCTATGCGTTCTTTGTACTGTATGCCAATATTGACAATTTCAACCCGATGGATCACACACTGGATTATGAGAAGCTGCCTGTGATGGACAAATGGCTGCTTTCCAAGATGAATTCCATGATCCGCGATGTGGATGACTGTCTGGGCAATTACAAGATCCCGGAAGCAGCGAGAGCTCTGCAGGATTTTGTGGACGATATGAGCAACTGGTATGTCAGAAGAAGCCGTGAGCGTTTCTGGGCAAAGGGCATGGAGCAGGACAAGATCAATGCCTACATGACTCTGTACACCGCACTGGTAAATACCTGCAAGGCAGCAGCGCCCATGATTCCGTTTATGACAGAGGATATCTACCGCAACATTGTCTGCAAGGTAGATCCGTCCGCACCGGAGAGCATTCACCTGTGTGATTTCCCGACTGTGGATGAAGCACAGATCGACAAAGATCTGGAGCAGAAGATGGATGAGGTACTGAAGGTAGTCGTGATGGGACGTGCCTGCAGAAATACCGCCAACATCAAGAACCGTCAGCCCATCGGCAATATGTTTGTCAAGGCTCCGAAGGAACTGCCGGAGTACTTTGCCGAGATCATCCGGGACGAGCTGAATGTGAAGAAGGTGACCTTTACCAGTGATGTCAGCGATTTCATCTCCTACAGCTTCAAGCCGCAGCTGAAGACGGTAGGACCGAAATACGGCAAGCTTCTGGGAGGCATCCGTCAGGCGCTTCCGGCACTGGACGGCAGCAAAGCCATGAAGGAGCTGAAGGAAAGCGGTGTGCTGAAGCTGGATATCAACGGCAGCGAAGTCGTGCTGGCAGAAGAAGATCTTCTGATCGAGACGGTACAGACAGAGGGTTATGTCTCAGAAAACAACGGTGATATTTCCGTGGTACTGGATACCAACCTGACTCCGGAGCTGATCGAGGAAGGCTTTGTCCGCGAGCTGATCAGCAAGATCCAGAATATGCGTAAGGAAGCCGGATTCGAAGTGATGGATAAGATCTGTGTATCTGTAAAGGATAACAGTAAGATTATCGAGATCCTTCAGAAATACGAAGCGCAGGTGAAGGATGAAGTACTGGCTGAGAAGGTTTTGTACGGTGAGACGACAGGATATACCAGGGACTGGAATATCAACGGTGAGTCTGTCACCATGGCAGTTGAAAAAGTCTGAGTAATAAAACAATCGACATTTCTTCCGGGGAAATTTCCCGGAAGAAAACATGTCGTTTATTATATAGATTTATAACTTAAAAGTGACAATTTGGGACGCATTATATCGTCTGCGAGGAGGAACGTATGAACAAATTACTGAACAAAGAAGTTTTCAAGGAAAGTGTGAAGGATAATGTCAAAACATTATACCGCAAGACCCTGAAAGAAGCAAATCAGCAGCAGCTGTTCCAGGCAGTATCCTACGCTGTCAAGGATGTCATCATCGACAACTGGCTTGCAACACAGAAGCAGTATGAGATCGATGATCCGAAGACCGTATATTACATGTCCATGGAATTCCTGATGGGCCGTGCCCTTGGAAACAATCTGATCAACCTGACCGCATATAAGGAAGTAAAGGAAGCACTGGAGGAGCTGGGCTTTGATCTGAATGTGATCGAAGATCAGGAGCCGGATGCTGCTCTTGGAAACGGCGGTCTTGGTCGTCTGGCAGCATGTTTCCTGGATTCTCTGGCGACTCTGGGATATTCTGCTTATGGCTGTGGTATCCGCTACCGTTATGGTATGTTCAAGCAGAAGATTGAGAATGGTTATCAGGTAGAGGTGCCGGATAACTGGCTGAAGGATGGCAATCCCTTCGAACTGCGCCGTCCGGAGTATGCAAAGATCGTCAAATTCGGCGGATATGTACGCGTAGAATATGATGAGAAGACTCACAGAAATCACTTTATTCAGGAAGGTTATCAGTCCGTACGCGCAATCCCGTATGATATGCCGATCCTTGGATACAATAACAATGTAGTAAATACGCTGCGTGTATGGGATGCAGAAGCTATCACAGACTTCCAGCTGGATTCCTTTGACAAGGGTGATTACCAGAAGGCAGTGGAGCAGGAGAACCTGGCAAAGAACATCGTAGATGTCCTGTATCCGAATGACAACCATTACGCAGGTAAAGAGCTGCGTCTGAAACAGCAGTACTTCTTCATTTCCGCAAGTGTACAGGCAGCTGTTGAAAAATACAAGAAGACACATTCCGATATCCGCAAGTTCTATGAGAAGGTGACCTTCCAGCTGAATGATACACATCCGACCGTGGCTGTTGCAGAGCTGATGCGTATCCTTCTGGACGAGGAAGGCCTGAATTGGGATGAGGCATGGGAGGTTACCACAAAGACCTGTGCTTACACGAACCATACGATCATGGCAGAGGCACTTGAAAAATGGCCGATCGAGCTGTTCTCCAGACTGCTTCCGCGTGTTTACCAGATCGTAGAAGAGATCAACAGAAGATTTGTAGAAGAGATCCAGAGAAAGTATCCGGGCAACCAGGAAAAGGTACGTAAGATGGCGATCATCTACGACGGACAGGTCAAGATGGCTCACCTGGCTATCGCAGCCGGTTATTCTGTCAACGGTGTAGCACAGCTTCATACAGAGATCCTGAAGAATGAGCAGCTGAAGGATTTCTATGAGATGATGCCGTGGAAGTTCAACAACAAGACAAATGGTATAACCCAGAGACGTTTCCTTCTTCATGCGAACCCGCTGCTGGCAGACTGGGTGACTGCACACATCGGAGATGAGTGGATCACAGATCTTCCGCAGATCGCCAAGATGAAGGTTTATGCAGATGACAAGAAGGCACAGCAGGAGTTCATGAACATCAAGTATCAGAACAAGCTGCGTCTTGCTAAATATATCAAAGAGCACAATGGTATCGACGTTGACCCGCGTTCGATCTTTGATGTACAGGTAAAGAGACTGCATGAGTACAAGCGTCAGCTCCTGAACATCCTCCATGTGATGTATCTGTACAATCAGATCAAGGATCATCCGGAGATGCCGTTCTATCCGAGAACCTTTATCTTCGGAGCAAAGGCAGCAGCAGGCTACCGCCGTGCGAAGCTGACCATCAAGCTGATCAACAGCGTGGCAGATGTGATCAACAACGACCGTTCCATCAATGGCAAGCTGAAGGTTGTATTTATTGAGGACTACAGAGTATCCAATGCAGAGTGGATTTTCGCGGCAGCAGATGTATCTGAGCAGATTTCTACTGCAAGTAAAGAGGCCTCCGGTACCGGCAACATGAAGTTCATGCTCAACGGTGCTCCGACACTTGGTACGATGGATGGAGCAAACGTGGAGATCGTGGAAGAAGTAGGTGCAGAAAATGCATTCATCTTCGGTCTCAGTGCAGATGAAGTCATCAATTATGAGAAGAATGGCGGCTACTATCCGATGGATTACTTCAACAACGATCAGGATATCCGCCGTGTACTGATGCAGCTGATCAACGGAGAGTATTCTCATGGCGATATGAACATGTTCCGTGAGATCTACGATTCTCTGCTGAACACCAACTGCAGCGACCGCGCAGATACTTACTTCATCCTGGCAGACTTCAAGTCCTATGCGGCAGCACAGAAGCGCGTAGAGGAAGCATACCGCGATGAAGAGAGATGGGCAAAGATGGCTATGCTGAATATGGCAAGCTGCGGAAAGTTTACCTCCGACCGTACGATCCAGCAGTATGTAGACGAGATCTGGCATCTGGACAAGGTAGAAGTTACCGTAGATCCGGCCACATTTGAAGCATAATGATAAAAAAGCTCCGGCAGACAGCATGCCGGAGCTTTTTCTTTTCAATTGCTGAATATCCTATGTATTTCTGGAAATCCTATCATTAAACCACTCTGGAATGAGAGGAATAAAGGATGAGGTGAATGAAATGGAGAAGAAATTTTTAAAGGATTTCTGGAATAAGAGAAGCGGCTGGACCTTTGGCTTGTGTCTGATGGGAGTTCTCGTGATCGGAAGCATTGTTGCTGTAGATAAAATACAGCAGGAAGAAAAGGGAGAGCCGGAAACGGTGATGGAGCAGGCGTATCTGGAAGGGGAAAACGACGGGCTGGATCCGGAAGCTGTAAATGATACACTGTTGTCAGAACTGGACGAGGAAACATTTGTGACAGATGAGGAAAATGATATCACCGTGTCAGCAGATGGAACTGCGTCAGGCGAATCCGGCAGCATGATCAGCGAAGAAGCAGACGTGTACAATACGGATGCGGAAAATGTCAGTGCAGGCTCCGGCGAAATTACAGAAAGTTCAGAGAAAAATCCCGGGGATGATATCGCAGAAGCTGCCTCTGCCAATGTGATATCAGAGTCGGATCTTCTGGCCGCCAATGTGGCATTTGATACAGAAGCAAGTACCCTTCTCTGGCCGGCGGCAGGCACGATCCTGATCGATTACAGCATGGATGGAAGTGTATATTTTCCGACCCTGAATCAGTATAAATATAATCCGGCCCTGATCATCGGAAGCGACACAGGAAATCAGGTAGTTGCTTCCGCCCGGGGGATTGTGGAAAACATTCAAACAAATGAAGAAACAGGCCTTACCATGACCGTAAATATAGGAAACGGATACCGTCTGACTTATGGTCAGCTGAAAGAAGCTGCCGTACAGGAAGGAGAACTTGTGGAAGCAGGAGAGGTGCTGGCATACATCAGCGAACCGACAAGGTATTATATAAAAGAAGGAAGCAATCTGTTCTTCGAAATGACCAGAGACGGGGAACCGGTGGATCCCGTGCTGTATCTGGAGTAAAATCAGTTCACAAAAAATGAAAATGAGAGTATAATAAAGTACTAGTATAACCCGCGATAAATAACCTTATGTTTCGCTGGTCTGCTTTCCCGATAGCACAGTTGTAAAAGCCTCAGCGTAGCCCGCTACGCCTGCGTTTTTACAACTGCACTCTCGAAAAAGCATCCTCACCGAAACATTAA